>RDXG01000151.1 GCA_004292785.1 Bacteroidota bacterium | reverse complement strand
CAAATTTTGATTGCCCGATTTTTGGGCAGATTGGTAAATGAAGGCTTTAAAGTGGTGATAAGTACACATTCAGACTACATTATCAAGGAAATTAACAACATGGTGATGTTAAGCAAAGAAGGAAAAGCGAGGGATAAATTGCTTAAAAAATACAATTATTCTGCAACGCAAACCATCAAACCAGAACAAATAGAGGCTTTACTTTTTAAATTGCCCAAAAATGGCGGGCAAATTACCACTGAAAAAATAGAGGTAAGCAATACAGGTTTAAGTATCGCAACGATTGATGAGGTAATTGATCAATTAGAAAACCGAGCCGAAAATATTTATTATCAACTTTTTGAAAAAGATCAAAACTAATATGAATTGGATCGAAAAAATTAAAAATTTAACAGATGCACAATTTCATTATTCAAAAGATAGTGGAAGCAGAATTATTTTGGAAGAAATACAAGAATCCGCCTCTTGTAAAGAAGTGATTATCAACAAAATAAGCAAAAATTTTAAAACTTTTACCCTTGCATTAGACAAAAGGAAAATTATATCAAAAACAAAAAATCCACAAGAAAAAGATGTGAGTACAGACATTCACCCTTTGTTAGCAAATGGAATAGAATACTTAAAAAAACAATGTGATTATGTGATTTTTTGTCAAAATAATCAAGAATTATTTGTTTTATTGGTAGAAATGAAATCTAATAATAGCGAAGGTTGGACAAAACAAACTTATGCAGGCGAACATATTGCAAAATATTTGTTGGGTATGATAGAAAATTGTTTGGGAATGAACATAAAAAAGGTAAATTTTAGACATATTTTATTTAGCAACCAAAACGCAAACGCCATGAAAGGCAGAAAAAAATCAAAAACAAGCACACAAGAATTTAAGTATGAAACACATCCCGATTTTGACTTTTTTTATATTCGAAAACCTTGCAATACAGACTACGATTTAGGCATTTTTTTAAGATAATTTTTTTAATTTTTCTACAAACCATTCCTTTTTTATGAAAAAAAACCTTTTTTTTACCATTTTTTGCTTGTTTTTGCTCTTTGCTTGCAAAAATGAAAAAGCCAAAAACGAAAGCAATGCACCCGTTCAGCAAGCTACGCTAGAACCGCCAACGTTGAGTATTCTGCCAAGCGCAGATTACAACGAAAAAGTGCCTTTAACAGACGAAAAAGTAGATTTGGAGGCATTTTACAAAGAAGATTTTATCAAAGAATTTTATCCTAAACGGATATTTCCGCCTGCTTTCAATTTCAAACAAGACATTTCGCAAAAAAACTTTGAACAATTATGGTATTTGCGAAATGAAATTTACGCAAGGCATGGCTATTTGTTCGAAAACTCCATTTTGCGCGCCTATTTCAAAAAATTTGAATGGTATCAGCCCATTTTTGATATTGAAAATTTTAAAATCAATTTGAGCGCAGAAGAAAAAGAATTTATTGCCAAAGTGCAGACCAAAGAAACCGAATTGTACGCCAAAAGGTACGATGTCAAAGACAATTTGCAGTCGGTAAATTGGGATTATGTGGTGAACAGGGTGCAGTACAAAAACATTCCTGACGAACTCAAAAAGGCAATTTTGCAAAACGGTTTTGCCATTGTGCCTGACGTTAGCGAACAATTATTTTACATTTACGACCAAAATCAATACCAATACATTCCAAATTTTATTACCACCGATTTGTTTTTGCAAGTCTTGCATATGCACATGAGCAAGCAAATTCAAACCCTCGAAAAAGAGAAATTTATTGATTTGATCAAGCAAATTGTTAAAGATACATACACAGAAGCCAGCAAAATTGCGGGCAGTAGTCAAGATGCCAATTTGAAAAAAGCGGCAGAATGGAACGCCACTTATTTTGCGATTGCTTG
>RDXG01000323.1 GCA_004292785.1 Bacteroidota bacterium | reverse complement strand
TTCATTATTTCGTTTAAGAATAAATAATCCATCTGCCCAACTTGCTGCATAAAAATTGTTTGGGCTAAATTCGTTCAAATAAGATATTCTTATATTAGGCATCAAATTCTTCTGGCTAACCAAATTGCCAAAATTATCAAACACCAATTCTATAACTCCATTTATTGTTCCTAACAAAATAATTCCTTTGTCGGCTTGAATGGCATGAGAAACTGATTCTAAAGGAAATTTTAAATTAATTTCTTTAAACTTGTCCGTTTTTTCTTGATAAATAAAAGCGAAACCTGTTTCAGAAAAAGCCAATAAATTGCCGTTTCCGTCTTCTGTCAAAGAAAAAGATCGGTGGTAACTATTCGGATAATTTTTTTTGTCAAAATAATAACGTCTGAACACTCCGTTTTCGTAGCAAAACAAGGTTTGGCTGTCTGTGATCCACAACCGATTTTTTTCGTCTTCGTACATCAGTTTAGGATACCAAACCAAAGAGTCTTTAAGATCGCTACTACCTTTGAGAAAGTCCTTAAAAATTACTTTGTCTGCTTGACTAATTACTTCTACTATGCCAAGATCGGTGGCAGCCAATAATTGCCCATTTCTTCTTTTTATCA
Organism: Bacteroidota bacterium; assembly: GCA_004292785.1. GTDB lineage: Bacteria > Bacteroidota > Bacteroidia > Cytophagales > Thermoflexibacteraceae > RDXG01. The sequence continues at coordinate 9,847 of RDXG01000323.1, read as the reverse complement.
ACGATTTTACATAATGACTAGGCAAATTTTGTTTGTATTGGCGAAAAAAACTTCCCTCAAAACGAATCAAACCATCATCGGTAGCCAACCAAACAAAGCCCAAAGTGTCTTGCGCAATAGACTTGATCAGCTCATTTTGTAAGCCCTCCTCTCTTGAATAATGTGTAAAACGGTACTGTTGAGCTTTTGCAAAAAAATTGATGCAAATAAAAAATATCGAAAGATAAAAGCGATTCATAGACAAAATCTAAGTATTTTTTCCAAAAATACAAAATCAATTTGAAAAAGCAAAAATCAAATGAAAATACTTATAAATTTTCGAAAAGATATTGATACAATTCGAACATACAGACTGCGTCATGTTTGTGTACCATTTCGTTGGGGCTATGTACGTGTTCTTCGGCAGCTCCGACAAAGCACCAATCCCAAGCATAGTCGGAACGTTGCAAATCTTTGGCATCGCTGCCACCAAACTCTTCTACTTCCAACTGAAAATCGATGCCTGATTTTTTTGCCAATGCTATAATTTTCTGTACATAACTTCTTCTAGGTACTAGCGAATCTCGCAAGGAAATAACCACTCCTTTGCCATGTTTTACGCCTTTGGTAATCCAAGTAATATCACTGATTAAGGCTTGTTTTACGGCATAATGGTCTGCAATGTATTTTGCCAAATAACCCACCGAACCTCCTGCGGTTTCTTCCCAACAAGAGAAAGCAATGACTCCGTTTTCCAAATTTTCTGCCAATTTCAGCACATTCAAAATTCCCAAACGATTATCCAAATAACAAGATTGGACAAAATCAGGAGTTTCTCTAAAATCACATTCAAAAACCAATTCTGTTCCTGTTTCTATTTTTCGGTCAAAATCGTATGTCAATAGTTTTTGTTCTTTTTTATGCTTTTTATTGCTTTTTTGTAGCTTAATTTGACAAGAAATATCTCCAAAGCTATCTTTTCCGATCAATTTATAGCCTGTTTTGGCAACCGTTCCACCAATTCTGACCAATTCTTTTTCATAACGCACCATAAAACCGATAGAGTCCATGTGCGCAAAAACCACCGTTCTGGGCTTTCCAAAAACCAACAAAAAACCATCTTGAAAGTGTTCACCTTGAATAATTTGTGGTTTTATTTTCCAATGTTCTTGGTTTTGGGCAACATAATCCAATAAAAATTCCTTCATTAATACTTCATTTCCCGAAGGAGCAAATATTTGACACAATTTGTGCAACAATTCAACGTCTTTGGCTTGCATATTTTTTAGAAAAATTGCACATAGATTTTAACAGATATATTTGTAAAAATCTGTAAAATGTATGTGCAAATAAAATAAGTAAAATGATAAAACTAATTTTTGCCAAAATAAAACCTGACAAAATCAAAAGCACTGTCCGCCACATTCGTTCCGATCAAATCTAAACCCAAATTTACGGCTTTTTCTACGGCTGCGTCTGTTCTTTCAAAAGATTGGCTAGTATCTTTTTGCCAATAATTGAGAATAAATACAAATTGTAACCACAAAAATTTTTGGTAGCGTTCTGTTAAAAAAGGTCTATCGGCTACTTCTTTGCTATCAATTCCTTCACGAATTAGGTTTTGAACAAAATTTTTGAAATTTTCTTCTGTTCCAACCAAAACGTCACTTTCCGCCAACCAATTTATAGGATATTTTTTGAGAGAAAAAAGAACAAAACTTCTTTTGTTTTTAAGATTTTCGAGTAAAGAATAATATAAAGCCAACATTTTTTCTCGAACGGAATAGCTTTGGTAAATATCCTCTGCCTCGATGTTTGTTGTGGTTTGTTGAAATATTGCTGTCCAAATGCGTTCCGAAATTTGTTGAAACGAACTGTATTGATCGTAAAACTCTTTTTCAGAAATGCCAATTTCTTTGCAAAAAGCATAAACGGATTCGGGCTGTTTGTTATGTGTTAGCACATAATCCAAATATTTTTCGCTTATTTCCAATTTGATATTATCCATTTTTTTATTGTAAATTTTTCAATTTTAACGTGAATGACTCAATAAGAGTTTTGTAATTTATTTTGAAAAACAAAATTGCTCAAAATTCATTACCATTTTAGGGATTCTTTGTTCAAAAAAGCAGCCATTCCTTTCTGACAATCCGAAAAATTTCTGGCTCTGGCGTTCATAGCAGCCGCTTGGTTCAAAGCATTTTCTAAGCTAAACTCCTGAATATCAGCGATCATCTGTTTGGTGGCTTGCAAAGATTGTGCAGAACAAGTATTGCAAAGATGTTGTGCAAATTCGTTTACCGTTGTGTCTAATTGATTGGCTTCAACCAATTCATTCACAATTCCGTAGTCAAACATTTGTTTGGCATCCACCAAATCACCTGAAAGCAACAAAGATTTAGCCTTTGCTTCGCCAATTTTTCGCAACAAAAACACCATGACAATGGCAGGCACAAAGCCAATTTTGACTTCTGTATAACCAAATTTTGCTTCTGGTACGCTAAACACAAAATCGCAAACGGTAGCCAAACCGCAACCTCCAGCAATGGCATGACCTTGAATTTTGGCAATAACTACTTTCGAATGTCTATAAATTTGCAAATATAAATCTTTAAGATACAAAGAATCTTCTAAATTTTCTTCGTAATAAAGTTTTTGTAAAGATTGTAAATAGCCCAAATCTGCACCCGCAGAAAATACTTTTCCTGTCGATTCCAAAACGATCACTTTCACATTGCGATCATGTTCTGCGTCTGAAAAGGCTTTTTTTAGGGCAGTAACCAAATCATAACTAAAAGCATTGCGTTTTTCTGGGCGATTGAGTGTGATATACGCCACCCTATTTTCGACTCTGTATTTTAGAAGTTCCATTTTTTTTGTTGTTCTTGGTTAATTTTTTTTACTTAAAAAAAATTAAGTCCGACATTTGTCCGACTATTTCATTGAAAAAAACGATTTTTGAAATATTGACAAATAACTAATAAATCTTTATATTTGCAACGAAAACAAGAAAAATTAATTTATTCAAACAAATTAATTCTTATTTTGTTTGTTTTAAGTGATTTATAATCAATTACTTAACAGATTATTTATCATTTTATATATTTTTCACTTAAACAAAAATGATTTATGGCGATCATGATCACTGACGATTGTATTAATTGCGGTGCTTGCGAACCAGAATGCCCAAATACAGCAATTTACGAAGGCGGAATGGAGTGGACTTGGGCAAATGGTACGGAAATAAAAAGCAACACTACCCATTTTGACGGTAGAAAAATAGACGCAAATAGTAAACAAAAACCCGTTTCAGACGAATTTTATTATATTATAAACGATAAATGTACGGAGTGCGTAGGTTTTCACGAAGAACCGCAATGCGCCGCCGTCTGCCCTGTGGATTGTTGCGTTCCCGATCCTGATATGGTAGAATCTAGAGATTTTTTGATAAAAAAACAGGCTTTTTTGCACGCAAAATAAATTTTAAAACTAACAGTTTTTCAAAAACTGTTAGTTTTATACCCTCAAAAACTTATAAAAGTTAAAATTATCGAACAAATAAGCAGATGTCTACCAAGCAAAATCTTTCCCAAAACCAACTTTTACTACCCGAAGACTATTATTACAACGAAGCAGGTTTTATGGTTTTCACTGAAATTTACCACCAAAAACGCGGATATTGTTGCAAATGTGTTTGCAAACATTGCCCTTGGAAATTCAAAGGCAAAAAATAAAAACAATTAATTTGCAAAATCAAAATATTTGCATAAATTTGCGGTCTGTTTAATAAATTTTTATAATCATGTCAAAAATTTGCGATATCACAGGCAAAAAAGCAAGCACAGGAAATAAAGTTTCTCATGCGAATAACAAAAGCAAAAGGTTGTTTAGCCCAAACTTGCACACAAAAAAGTTCTTTATTCCAGAACAAGGTGTTTGGATCGAACTTAAAGTATCTGCCAAAGCGTTGAGAACCATCGACAAAAAAGGTATCCATGAGGTACTAAAAGATTTGGTAAAAAAAGGAATCTAAGCAATCAAAACCATAAATTTGGCTAAAAGTCATGGCAAAAAAAAGTAAAGGTAACAGAATCCAAGTTATTTTGGAGTGTACCGAACATAAAAATTCTGGTGTTGGCGGAACTTCGCGTTATATTACGACTAAAAACCGTAAAAATACCACAGAAAGATTGGAATTGAAAAAATACAATCCAATTCTTAGAAAATACACTGTTCACAAAGAAATTAAATAACAATTAGCGCAAAATTTTGCTACTAATTTTAAACACAATTCATCATGGCAAAGAAAGTAGTTGCAACCCTAAAAAAAGATGACGGCAGCGTATTAAAATTCGCCCGCATCATTAAGGCTGTTAGATCGCCAAAAACTGGTGCGTACACCTTCAAAGAAGAGATTGTACCCGAAGAAAAGGCAAAAGACTTGCTCAAATAGTTTTTTTCAAAAACTCAAAAAGTCCTTGTTTTTGCAGGACTTTTTTTTGTTTTTTGGGAGTAAAATTTCTAAATCAAATTTTTTTAAATTCACTTTAACGCTAAATTATGGGCTTATTCAGTTTTTTTTCGAAAGATAAAAAAGAAACTTTGGACAAAGGTTTGGAGAAATCGAAAGACAGTTTTTTCCAAAAAATTGGTAAAGCAATTGCTGGAAAATCGAAAGTAGATGACGAAGTCTTAGATAATTTGGAAGACATTTTGATCACTTCTGATGTTGGCGTAGAAACTACACTAAAAATTATCAAACGCATCGAAGCCAGAGTTGCTAAGGATAAGTATGTGGGTACAAGTGAGTTAGACCGAATTTTGAGAGAAGAAATAGCCGTTTTACTCACCGAAAATCGCAGTTCTGATTCGGAAGGTTTTGTCATTCCAAAAGACAAAAAACCTTTTGTGATCATGGTTGTGGGAGTGAATGGCGTAGGAAAAACAACCACCATTGGAAAGTTGGCTTCACAGTTCAAAAAACAAGGTTTGAAAGTAGTTCTTGGTGCTGCGGATACTTTTCGAGCTGCTGCTGTAGATCAATTAATTCTCTGGGGAGAAAAAGTAGGAGTACAAGTGGTTTCGCATGGCATGAATACTGATCCTGCTTCTGTGGCTTTTGATGCAATAAAACAAGGCGTTGAAAATCAGGCAGATGTGGTTATTATTGATACCGCAGGACGTTTGCATACCAGAGTTGGTTTGATGAACGAACTTACAAAAATCAAAAAAGTTCAGCAAAAAATGATTGCTGATGCGCCTCATGAAGTTATGTTAGTTTTAGACGGAAGTACAGGACAAAACGCCTTCATTCAAGCAACTGAATTTACAAAAGCAACAGAAGTGACTTCCTTAGCCATCACAAAATTAGACGGAACAGCCAAAGGAGGAGTAGTTATCGGCATTTCAGATCAATTCAAAATACCTGTCAAATACATTGGCGTTGGCGAACAAATTGACGATTTGCAAGTGTTTAACCGCTTAGAATTTGTTGATTCTTTGTTTAAAAAATAATTTAGAAATTAAGAGTAAACATCAAAATAATACTAAGCAGACTAAGCCCAAGTAAAATTGAGCCGATCAAAAAAGCCGTTCCAGAGCTAAAAATCATCATCAAAACGCCTGTTACAAAAAAAGATGGAATGCTTAATAGCCAAGCAATAAACCAAAAAGGTAGTTTAATATCTATTCTTCCTCTTTTTGTCAATTTCTTAATTTTCTTTTCCATTTTTGGAGTCAATTTCATGACTTTTGCACTGTCGGCTTGCATAACATTGATACTAGCCATCGAAAGTCTTGCCAAAAAAATAAGGCACAAAAAAGCAAATAAATATTTCATTTTTTTAGAGATTTGAACAGCTGTACGTATTGTGTTGCAATTTGTTTGATACTCATTTTTTCGGCTTGTAGGCGCGATTCTTCGCCAAATTCTGCGAGTAAATTTGGATTTTGCAAATATTTTTGGATCGCATTTCGGATTTGTTCTACTGATTCTTTTTCAATCACAAAACCGTTTATATTTTCTTTGACCAATTCTTTTGTTCCGCCAACATCTGTGGCAATGATTGGCAAACCGCAAGCTAAGGCTTCTAAAAGGGAATTGCTCATGCCTTCGTTTAGGGAAGGCAAGACAAAAATGTCGGCTTGTTGCAAAAATTGCTTAATTTTATGGTGCGGTTGGTTGCCTACAAATGCTACATTGACTCCAAGTTTTTCTGCTAATTTTTTTAAATTGTTGTATTCTGTGCCATCTCCAATGAGTTTCAAACAAATGTTTGGCAAACCTTCCATTGCTTGAATTAAGAAATCATAACCTTTGATCAAACTTAGTCTGCCTGTGGAAATAAGTGTAAGTGTTTGAGGAATATTTTTTTTAGGCGAAAATTGAAATTTGGAAATATCTACTCCGTTATAGATTACGCCAATGGTTTGGTTTTGTTTAGATTGAAGAGCTTTTTTTTTCAACATTTCTGAATTAGCAAAAACTGCATCTGCATATTTCCAAATAAAATGGGGACTAAACCAAGAAAGAAAATATTTATCCAATAAAAACCATTTTTTTTCGTGAAACGGAACATCAGAACCGCGTAATAAAATCAAACATTTTGTATTTGTAAAAAACTTAAAAACAATTCCTAAAAACCCCGCAGGAACGCCTGACCAAGCCACAATCAAATCATATTTTTGTTGTTTATGCAAACGAAAAGCTGTCCACAAGGCTTTCCAAGAATAAATTAACAAATGTTTAATGCTTTGATGATGAATATCTTTATTTTTTTTTGAAATATCTAAATAATGAATACTACCAATCGTAGAACGTTCTATTTTTTGTTGATCAACAGAGGCAGTAATAATATCTATCTGCAAATCAGAATCTTGCAATTCTTCATATAAAGATTTATTCGCGCTTCCCTGACCGCCGCCCAAAGGCGGATATTCACTATTTAACATCAATATCTTCATCAAAATTTCCTTTTTCGTTAATGATATACACAGGACGATCTTTGCTTTCTTCGTAAATTCTGCCCACATATTCGCCCAAAATCCAAATTAAAATAAATTGAACCCCAAAAGCCATAAAAATAACCACTGTTAGCCATTTGATCAGCTCATAGCGGGTGTTGTGAAAAACGCTGTCAAAAATCATGTAAGACAAAAAAATAGTTCCCAAAACAATGGCAAAAACTCCCAATAAAAAACCCAATTTCAAAGGCAACATCGAAAAGTTCATGATGCCGTCCATTGCCAATTTGATGGATTTTTCCCAAGTATAACCTGCCTCGCCATGCAAGCGTTCAGGACGATCAAAATCCACAAAAGTATATTTGAAACCAAGCCATGCCACCATGCCTCGCAAATAGCGCGATTGTTCCTTCATTCCCCCCAATTTACCCAAAACTTTGCTATCGATCAAACGAAAATCTGCTACATTTCGGGGAATGTTTACACTTGCAAAACGATCCAAAAGTTTGTAATACCAAATGGCTGTATATTTTTTCAGAAAATTATCTTGTCTGTTTTGACGGCGCGCATACACAATGGCATAGCCTTCTTTCCACTTTTTGATCATTTTAACGACCACTTCTGGCGGGTCTTGCAAATCGCAATCCATAGAAATAATGGCATCTCCTGTGCAAACATCCAAACCAGCAGTAAGTGCGGCTTGATGCCCAAAATTACGACTAAGATCAATATATTTGACTCTTTTGTCGTTTTTTGCCAAGTCTTTCAAAATGTCCAAAGTGCGATCTCGACTGCCATCATTGACAAAGATCAGTTCCCAATTTTGAGAAATTTCTGCCATCAAATTGCATAATTTGTCGTACAAAATGCCAATATTTTTTTCTTCGTTATAAGCAGGTACAACAAAAGAATATTTTTCCATAATTTTAATAAAAAAAATTTAGGTTTTACGTTTGCCAAGTTTTTTTAATTCATTGACAATGTTTTAAATCCCTACGTTTGTCAAGGTTTTCAACCATTGACAACGTTTTATTCGCCTTCTTCACAAGAAATTTCTTTTAACCAAGATTCGTTATTCAAATACCATTTTACACATTTTTCTAAACCTTCTTCTACGGAAGTTTTTGGTTTCCAACCCAACATTTTTTCGGCTTTTTCGATGTTTGCCCAAGTTGCTGTGATGTCGGCTTTGTGAAAAGGTTTGGTTTCACGCATCGATTTTTTGCCTAACAAATTTTCTATTTTTTCGATGATGTAATTCAAAGAAACAGGTTGTTCGCCTCCGCCCAAATTAAAAATTTCGTAGCCAACAGGTTTTAAAGCGGCAATCGTTCCAAGTGCAATATCCTCAACATAAGTAAAATCTCTGGACTGTGAGCCGTCACCAAAAATGGTCATGGGTGTTCCTTCGGCAATCCATTTGATAAACCTAAAAATGCTCATATCAGGTCTACCTGCTTCGCCAAAAACCGTAAAATATCTGACCACAGAAATATCCAAACCAAATAAAGCATGATAAGAATGTGCCATCAATTCAGCTCCTTTTTTAGTAGCCGCATAAGGCGAAATTGGCGTATTGACAGGAGCAGTTTCCACAAAAGGCATTGGCAAACCTGCATACAAAGAGGAAGTAGAAGCCAAAACCATTTTTTTGATTTCGTGCTTTTTCATCATTTGTAACAAATTCAAAGTACCTTCAGTATTGGTTGATAAATACACATGAGGGTCTTCGATGCTGTATCTTACGCCTGCCCGCGCTGCCAAATTAATAACGGCGTCTATTTTGTGATCTTGAAAAATATATTCTAATGCCCTCAAATCGGAAATATCTCTTTCGTAAAACTCAAAATTTTTGTAAGTACGCAAAGTTTCCAAACGATAATCTTTCAAACGAACATCATAATAAGTGTTCATATTGTCCACACCAATAACTTTTACGCCTTGTTTGAGCAATAATTCGGCAGTTCGGCTGCCAATAAAACCCGCAGCACCTGTTAAAAGCACTGTTTTTGGTAGATTTAACATTTCCATATCAAAAATTTATTTGCAAAAGTAATAAAATTAGCGAAATTATTTAAAAAAATGATTTTTTGCTTTTTAAAATCATAACAAAAATTAGATCATTTTTTTTATATTTGCAGAAATCATTTGTAAAAAAACTTTTGCGTGATAAAGCAAATTTTGATGTTTTGGAGGGTTTTCTTTCGGAATTGTTGCAATTTGATGTAAAAATTGAACAAATTTTGGAAAGCGAGAGCAACAAACAATCCAAAGAAGACAAATATAATCGGGTGGATATTTTGGTTCGTAGCAATGACGGGGAATTAATGCTGGTCGAAATCCAAAACGAAGCGGAAACGGATTATTTTCACCGCATTTTATACGGCAGTGCCAAATTGCTGACCGAATATATCAAGGCTGGTGAGGGCTATAGTTCCATCAAAAAAGTAATTTCTATTAGCATACTTTATTTTCAGTTGGGAAAAGGCAAAGATTATGTTTATGAATACGAAGGCAAATTTGTAGGCAGACATTTGAAAGACACCTTGACTCCAAATTTTTGGCAAGTAGATAAATTTAAAATCAGAGAAGTTTCGGATATTTTTCCTAAATATTACATTCTGAAAATCAATAATTTTAAAAATGTGTCTAAAACTTCTTTTGACGAATGGATTTATTTTTTGAAAAATAGCGAAATTCCGAATAATAGTAAGGCAAAGGGTTTAAAAGAGGCTTCTGAAAAACTAAAAATAGATCGTCTTTCAGAGCAGGAGCGCAAAGACTATCAACGATATCAAGAAAACCGTTGGCTCGAAAAAGATGTCAAGGAAACAGCTCTAAGAGCCGCCACCTTAGCAGGTGAGAAAAAAGGGCTAATCGAAGGAAAGATCGAAGGAAAGATCGA
>RDXG01000204.1 GCA_004292785.1 Bacteroidota bacterium | reverse complement strand
CAAATTATTGCATTTCTCGGACTTTTAACAGCACAGACAAAGAAGATTTATTGCAAATTATTGCGGTTTTAAGGCATTTTAGGCATATTTTGGAAACAACACTTTTGAAGTAAAGCTGCTAAAGCGGTTTGAGTTTATTTTTTAAATCCGTAGGCGTGAAATATACCTATGGAGTTAATTCAGACAGCTTCTAAGATTTGCTTTTTTCTTTTGTAAAAATAAAAAATCTTGTGTGGTTTGCATAAATTGGAAGATGTTGCCAAATATGAAACCTGCTTAGAAAGACTTCACTAAATTATATGCAAAATATGGAGATAATTTTATTGTGACATTATTTTTTTAAGTAATTAATAATCAATATTTTATAAATAAATCCTCTGGTTTTCCAAAATATTATTCTTGTTTTGTTTAACTTTATTTTCTAATTGTTAAACATTTTATAAACCACTGTGTTATTGTCTTGTCTAGTAAGAAAAAAAACGTGCTAAACTTAATTACAAATAATACGTTTAATTTTTCATACAGCGAAACTTTTTAGCTTTGTTGTTGTCTTTGCACTAAGCATAAAATTCTATTGCTAAAATACAGTTATCAAAAAACAAAATATTTAAGGCAGTACATTGACAACATACGGTTCTATACTCTAACCAAAACTTTAATTAACCAAAACTTTAATATGAAAAAAAATGGCACTTTGTTGGGTGATACCTATATCAACGGTAAAGATACCCACAACCCGATTCACAGCATCAGTAGCAATGATGATATGTTACACCTTATAGAAACTATTGGTGATGAGCATATCTCAACTTCTTATGATACGCCTTTGCGTTCTGATGCTTTTTTGATGGCTGATGAGGTAAAAATTCAAGAAATTGAAAAGCATTTCAGAGAAATTATGAATATCTTGGGCTTAGACTTAAATGATGACAGCTTGAAAGGTACTCCGCACCGTGTTGCAAAAATGTATATAAAAGAAGTTTTTAGTGGCTTAAATCCTAAAAATAAGCCTGACATCAAGCTCTTTGAAAATAAATATAAGTATAATGAAATGTTGGTAGAAAAAGACATTACATTTTACTCTAACTGCGAACATCATTTTGTACCCATTATTGGCAAAGCTCATGTAGCTTACATCTCAAATGGACAAGTCATTGGGTTATCAAAGTTAAATCGTATTGTGCAATATTTTGCTAAACGTCCACAAGTGCAAGAAAGATTAACGGTTCAAATAGCCGAAGAAATGAAAAGAGTCTTGCAATGTGAAGATGTAGCCGTAGTGATTGACGCAGTCCATTTGTGCGTATCTTCACGGGGCATACAAGATGTAAGTAGCAGCACTTTAACGGCAGCTTATCACGGAAAATTTCAGAACGAGGCTACAAGGTCTGAATTTTTGAAATATATTGGCAAATAATTTTATAAAACTAATAGTTCTTTGAGAACTATTAGTTTTATAATAACTTCAATGATAAACTCAACAACAACTATGGAAAATCCAGCAAATCCTGAAACAATTTCAAAAATAACAAATAACACAACCAATATTGTACCTACTGAAAATAATGAAGCACAAGCAAGAATCTCTGGACAAAGACTTTATTGTGAACTGCAAAACAAAGGCGTTGGCTCTGCAACTGTGCAAAGTGTAAATTTCACGCAACTCTAATTTCAAATTCGAATATTCCTGTTCGTCTTACAGAAATAAACAAGAATGTTCGTTCTAAAATAGAAACCAATTTAAACCAAAATTCTATTGTTCTTCTTCCGATTCTTCTGTTTTTTTGCTTTCAATTCCGCCAATTTTTCGGTGATCGCCTAATGATTCGTAAATGGCGCTTTGAATGAGGTTTCGGATTCCCAATTCTTTTAATTTTCGGTTTTTTCCTCCGTGTGGGTAGGTTCTGTTTGCCAAAAAAACGTAAACCAAATTGTGTGTAGGGTCTGCCCAAACGCAAGAACCTGTATAACCTGTGTGTCCGTAAGTGAGTGGCGAACAATAGGTAGAAGTAGGACCGCCTGCTCCCTTGATGGGTTTGTCCCAGCCCAAACCACGTCTGCTTTCTGCCCTTTGGCGATGATAAGCAAATAAAGCAATGGTTTCAGAGCCAAAATATCTTTTTCCGCCATAAGCGCCTTTTTGTAAAGACATTTGCATCAAAATTGCCAAATCATTGGCATTGCTAAACACTCCCGCATGACCTCCAACTCCTCCAATCAAAGCTGCATCAGGATCGTGAACGTTGCCTTGAATGGTTGTTTTTCTGAAAAATTTTTCCTCTTCTGTTGGTACAATTTGATCTTTTGAAAAGCGTTTTAAAGGCAAATAACCCATTGTTGCCAATCCCAAAGGACTATAAAATTTGCGATCCACAAAGTCCGCCAAACATTCGCCTGTCATTTCTTCAACCAAACGTTTGAGAATATAAAAACCAACATCAGAATACAAATAACCAAAACTTCCATCTCGGTTTCTTTTTTTGCGAAGATCGTGATCTACTGTCCAACGCCAAACTTTTTCTTCAACAATATTTTTGGCATACAAATCGTCCAAAACTTTGACAGGAAAACTATCAGAAACATTTTTTGCATAAAATTCGGGTTTATATTGCCCTTGTTTCATGGTTTGCCACCAATGCGGACTGCCTTGCACCAAACCTGCCTGATGCGTGAGCAAATTTCGCAAAGTTACATTTGCCTTATTTGTGCTTTTAAGTTCGGGCAAATATTGAGAAATTTTTTCGTCTAATTTGATTTTTCCTTGATCGTACAAATACATTACCGCCTGCAAAGTTGCCGTAACTTTGGTAACCGAAGCCAAATCGTAGATCGTGTTATGGTCTACTTGGGTTTGTTTTTGGTAAGTAAAATAGCCGTAGGATTTATGAAAAACCACTTTTCCGTCTTTAACCACCAACACTTGGCAACTTGGCGTAGCTTGTTTTTCTATTGCCATGCCTGCAATGGTGTCGATTCTTGCCAAAATTCTGCTATTCATTCCTGACTCTTCTGGAATAAAAGAATATTCTAAACGGTTCAAAAATGGAATATCAAAACCTTCGCCCTCACGGATTTTTTCGCTTGCAGAAATTGGCAAACGTGCCTTGTTGTTGCTCACAGCCCCAAAAATCACTTGCGGAACGGCTTTTCTTGCCAAAGGTGTATCGTCATAAGCGGCAACTAAATATTTGGAATTGTCAAAATTTTTGAGAGCATACGGATTTCCAAAAACCACTACCACCACCTTCGTAACTTTTTCGAGTTTTCTGATAAATTTCAAAGATTCTTCGGTAATTCCAAAATTGTCTTCTCTGCTATTTACTTTCAGATTGTGCAACCCCACAATGACCACTTTTTTGTTTTTTACTTGCTCAAATATTTGATTATAAACCACTTCCGCAGAAGCTTTGTTAGGAACAGCCGAATGTTGAAAGCGCGCATATTTGCCCAAAAAGTCCTGAAATTCATTGTTTTTTTCTGCTCCAATGCTTACAGACGCATAAGTTGTGCTATCTACATCCTGAAATGGAATGAGGTTTTCTTGATTTTTTACAACTGTAATAGCTTGTTTATAAATGCGTTGGTTCAAAATTTTTGCCTCTGGCGAATTGAGATCGTTATACAAATTTTTGATCGGCAAAGGTTTATAGTTATTCAAGCCTACAAAATATTTGGCTGCCAAAATTTTTCTAACTGTTTTTTCGAGATCAGCCATCAAAATTCTTTTCTCCTGAACTGCTTTTTTTAGGGATTCAAATGCTTTTGGAACGTTTTTGGGCTGTAATAAAATATCGTTTCCTGCCAAAAAAGCCTCCACTTCTATCTCTCCCGATTCTTTATAATCCGAAGCTCCTTTCATTGCCAAAGCGTCTGTGATCACCAAACCACTAAAACCTAATTCGTTTTTGAGTATGTCAATGGCTTTTTTTGAGATACTGGTCGGAATATTTTTGGTATTATCGATGGCGGGAACGTGCAAATGCGCCACCATTACGCTTTTAATGCTATCGTTGATCAAACGTTGAAAAGGATAAAATTCAATGTCCCGCAAACGTTCCAAAGAATGATTGATCACAGGCAAAGAAAAATGCGAATCGGATTGTGTATCACCATGTCCTGTAAAATGTTTTGCGGTAGCAATTACAAAATTATCTTGCATTCCACGCATAAAAGCAGAAGATTTTTTTGCTACATTTTCCTTATTTTCGCCAAAAGAGCGCGTACCAATCACAGGGTTTTTGGGGTTGTTATTGATGTCTGCCACAGGTGCAAAATTGAAATGAACTCCTACCCTTTGACATTGCCTAGCCACTTCTTTGCCTAAATCATAAATAATTTTTTCGTCAGAAATTGCACCCAAAATCATGGCTCTTGGAAACAAAATAGTACTGTCCATACGCATTGCCAAACCCCATTCTGCGTCAGTAGAAATCAATAAAGGAATTTTACTTTTTGCTTGAAAACGATTCGTTAATTTGACCTGATGCGTGGGCGAGCCTTGAAAAATAAGCAAACCTCCGACATGATATTTCTCAATAAATTCATCTACATTTTTAAAATGTGCCTCGTCTTGTTTTGGAAAAGCTCCTACCATTAGCAACTGCCCAATTTTTTGGTCATCAGTCATGGTTTTCATAAGGCTATCAATCCATAAATTTTGCCTTTCGTAATAATTTATTTTAAGAATAATTTGCTTGATTTTCTCTGGATTTTTTTCGTGAAAATCTGCTACTTGCTCAGAATTATTTAAAGGAAAAGTAATCCAAGTAAGTAAAAAACTTAGTGTAAGTGAAAGCCAATAATTTGTCATGAGATTTTTAAACTTAGTAGTAATCAATAGTTTATCTAATTTTTATGTATAAAAAACACTTTGTTTGGCAAATTAAGCATTTTTTTTGAAAGGAAAAATTTTTGATTTTTTTTTATCATAAAAAAAACCTACGAAAAGCAAATTTTTCATAGGTTTTGATTTGGGAAAATAAAAAAATTATTCTTGACAAACTACCTCACCTTTGAGATCAATTTTTGTATCTGGATCGGCTTCGGTGTAAACTTGTACTTGAAAACTAATTTTTTTGCCTTCATGTGTAATTTTTCCACTTAAACCTCTAAATTCAGTGCCATCATCAACCTTAATGACTTGTAACAACAAACATTCAGCACAACCTTTAGTAAAAAAGTCATCATTCAAATTGGCAGTTCCAGATTCTGGAGCATTGACAATGACCACCATCAACAAACCGTCATTGGTGGTGATGCTATAATTATTACCTTCACAAGGAGCTGAAGTTTCTAATTCGTTTCCTTGAAAAGTAATTTTATTCATGGATTGTGCAGTTGCTTCTGGAGTTTGAGCAACAAGACTACCTGCCAAAAAAAGCAAGGTAAGAGTAAAAAATTGCAGAAATATTTTTTTCATAATTTGATTGATTGGCTAGACTGTATAACGTCTGATTTTAGTATTTTGATATTTTATGTAATATTTTTTTATAATTCGCAAAAAAACAAAAAAAAATTTAGTTTTCTATAAAAAACTATTTTTAAGAAAAAAAATTGCTTAAATGATAGATTTATTAAAAATAAACTCAAATTCTTAGTTAAAAAACGCAATATTACAACTTTATGCCAACAAAGGTAATGTCATCGCGTTGCAGACTATTTTTTTTGTGTTGAAATAAAGCCTGTTCTAATATTTCTCCTTGTTCTTTCATGGGCAAACTTTGGCTTGATTCTAAAATTCTTTTGATTTGAACAGTACCAAACTTTCGATTTTCCTCGTCAGCTTGGTCAGAAAAGCCGTCAGTAGAAAGATAAATAAAATCGTTTGGATATAATAAAACATCTTGGGTAGTAAAGTTTTTATTCTCTTTTTGTCTTCCTCCAATTGATTTGTTGTCGCCTTTCAAAGTTTTTATCTGATCTTCCTGTGAATTCAGATAATATAAAGGTCTTTTTGCACCAGAAAAACGGACAAATGTTTGATCATAAATATTTTTTTCGAGCAGACATAAACAAGCATCCATGCCATCGTCATTGAGACGATCATCTTGTTTTAAACACTCTCTAATGCGTTGATTCAGTGTTTCCAAAATTTGTGCAGGTTCTATAATATGTTTAACATCAACAATTTCGCTTAGCAAATCGTTGCCGATCATACTCATAAAAGCACCAGGAACTCCATGTCCTGTACAGTCCAAAACGGCAAATAAAGTTTGAAAATCCGATAGGCGAGATAGCCAATAAAAATCACCAGAAACAATATCTTTGGGTTGAAAAATCACAAAATAGTCTTTAAAAGCACCACTCATATCTTTTTCAGAAGGCAAAATGGCGTGTTGAATGGTTTTTGCATAGCGAATACTATCCATAATTTTATCATTTTTATCTTTGATAATTTCATAAGCATTCGAATTTTCGAGGGCAATGGCAATGTAAGAAGCCAATGTTTGCAAAATGGTCATGTCTAATGCTTCATAAGCATTAATTTTGTAAGATTGAACGGTAATCACGCCAATAGTTTCTTCGTCAGCAAATAATGGCAAATAAATAAGCGATTTTGGCATTTCTTCCGAAAATTTAAAATTTTTCCAGTTAAAATATTTGCTATGTTCTGTTGCCAAATCATTGATTACCACTGCTTGTTTATTTTTCAAACACCAAACCGAAAATTTATTTGGATCGTGAATAGATTCTGTTCTTTGCTCATTATTTGTTATGCCATTGTCTATAAAACCTTTGACCAAAATATGATTTTTTTCTTTTTCATAAATTCCAACACCAAAAATGGTGGCATCAATAATGGCGTTTACGTTTTTGTAAACAGTTTCGACCAAATTGTCAAAATCTAGGGTAGCTGCTATTTTTTGCCCAATATTACTAATGGTTTCGATGTCTTGATAAGCCATCTCGATGTCTTGTTTTTGTTTGGCTATGTTTTCTTTTTGTTGTTCTAATTCTTCATTTTTTTGGGTAACTTCTGTTGTCCGCGCTTGAACTAATGACTCTAAGGTAGTTTTTTCTTTTTCCAAACGATCTATATTTATTTTAACTGCTATCCAAACAACCACCAAAATAAGCACGAAATAAAAAGAATACGCCAAATTGGTTTGATACCAAGCAGGCAAAACCACAAATTCATAAACCGCTTCACTGCCTTCAATTCCGTAAGAATTTTTGGCTTTAACCAAAAAACGATAGGCTTTTGCGGGCAAATTGGTATATTCTTTTTTGTTTTCTTTTGTCCAAGCCGACCATTGTTGATCGTAACCTTCTAATTTGTGCTGATAAACCCTATTTTCTGCATTTTCATACGAATTTGAGGCATAATAAAAAGTCAAAGAATTATTTTCGTAATCTAATTGTGGAATAGAAGTTTTTGCTTGAGTTTGCGAAAATTGTATTTTCCCATCTTTTTTTTCCATAAAATTGCCATGAAAAAGAATTGAATCATTAGAAAAAACAACTTTTCTGATTAAACTTTGATAGTTTTTTGCGTATTCTTTATTATATTTTGGATCATATTTGAACAAGCCCTCCGATCCTCCGATCCACATTACGTTATTTTCTTGTTCATAAAATCGAGGTTCTAACATCAAAGAAATGCGTTTGAAAGGCAAATCATACCATTCATATTTTCTGTTTTTGTCTATTGCCACTCCTAAGGGTGTTTTATCTGAATAAAAACCGCCAATCCAAACGTTTTTGTGTGAATCTTCTAAAATTGCAAAAATATCTTTATTTTCGAATGGTTTGCCAAATAAATTATAAGGTTTGAAAGCATTTTTTGTGCTGTCAAGGATATAAAAACCTTTGATTGTGCCAAATAAAACTTGGTCGTGTACCTTGCTTACGCGCACAAGTTTTGTGGAAGGCAGACCTTGTTTTTCGTCATATTCGGTTATTTTGGCTGTTTTTAGATGTTGTTCTGCGCCAAATTCTATTTTTATTGCTCCTTTGGTGTCTCCGCCCAACCACAAATTGCCTTTGCTGTCTTCTGTGATAGAAGTTATTGCTCGTTTGCAAGGTAAAGATTCTTTTTCAATCCATTTGCCATTTTGATATTCTAAAATACCTAATTGGTCTGTTTGACCTAAAAAAACCTTATTAGGATAGTTTTCTGAACTATAAAGCATAAAAGTTGTATTGCTTGATTTATAGTTTTTGACAGCAATCATTTTTTTATTGACAATTTCAAAAATTCCATCAGTAGAACCTAGCAATAAATGTTGTTTGTTATTTTTGTCTTTAAATATATTAAAACTCCAACATTGTGGAGGTGAATTAGGAATGTATTTGGCTTGATTATTTTCAAGATAGTAAGCTCCAAAGTCTGTTCCGACATACAAATTATTTTCAAAAGAAGTCATGGTATATACTTGTCCCTGCAAACCTGATTCTTCGTTCCAAAAACTCAAAGGGCTGCTAATTTCGGCATACGCCAACCCTTTGGTAAGTGCAAGCCACAAATTTTGTTCATTATCTTGCATCAAAAAAAATGCTCCTTCTGCGTTTAAACCATTTTCGACGTTAATATTTTGCAACAATTCGCCTTTTTCTGAAATGATCATTGCCCCATTTTTAACAAAAGCAAAGGCATAATTTCCGTTTTTTAATTGGATTCCATGATAAATTTGCGAATTGCTTAAAGTATTTTTAAGTTCTTCTGCAAAAGGTTTGATCTCTCCGTTTCGAAGGTCATATAAAAACAAGCCATCTTTTCTTGTGCCAATTAACAAAAAATAATTTTGGTAATGAAGTAAGGCTGAAATTACTTTTTCTGTAAAAAAACTTCCGTTGGCTAAGGTTTTTATTTGATCGTTTTCCAAAACACATAAGCCTTTTTTGTCTTGACGAAAATATAATTTTCCTCTTGCCAAAAAAATTCGATGGTAGGCATTATTTAACTCCCAAACTTTAATTTGATTTTTGTGCCAACGAAATAATTTTGAAGCACTATGAAAATAAATTTCATCTCCATTGGCAACTACTGACCAAACATCCCCAAAATCTCGGTCTTTTTTTGGCACATTTTGAATCAAAGAAATATATTCTGTTTTTCCATTTTCGTTATGAGCAAGGTAGCCAAAATCGTCCAAAGAACCTACAAAAATAGTCCCGTCAGCAGCCATTGCCAAAGAACGTACCACCTGTGATTTATCTGTTTTGATCAAATTCCAATGAACTCCATCATATTCCAAAATTCCTGCACCATTTCCTGCATAAATAATTCCGCGCTTGTCTTGTACCAATGCCCAATTTTGCAAATCCGCTTTATAAATTTTGTTGCTATAATTTTGCATAAAAACGCCACCCTGTTGTGCAAAAACCGACAGCGTAAACAGAAAAAACAGAAAAATAGATACAAGAATATTTTTTTTCATGACAATAATTTACATGAGGCAATAATTTAGAAAAAATATAAATTTGAAAATAATTTAACAGAAATATTATGCCAAAATTCTCATCATTGTTTGCTTTATAACAAATATATCAAAAAAGTAGCCCCAAAATTATAATTTCAACAAACATAAGAAAAGTTTTGTTAGATTCCAAATGCAAATTTTAATAATAAATAGTGTTTGGAAAATTGCGCCATTTCAACTATTTTTGTTTCCTAAATTTAATACCAAATGATAGATATTCTTGCTGTTGCTCGCAGAGTTTTTGCCGTTGAGTCTCGTTCTGTGGCTGATTTAAGCAATTTTTTGACCGAAGAATTTGAAAAAGCAGTATTGGCGATCTTGCATTGTAAAGGCAGGATAGTAGTTTGTGGCATGGGAAAATCGGGTTTGATTGGCAAAAAAATTGTCGCAACTTTGGCAAGTACAGGCACGCCTAGCTTTTTTATGCACCCCGCAGAGGCTTTTCATGGTGATTTGGGAATGATCACTCCTGAAGATATTTTTATAGGAATTTCAAACTCTGGCGAAACCGAAGAACTGATCCGAATTTTGCCTGCCATTCAGCGTTCCAAAAATATTTTTATTGCCATAAGCGGAAAAAAAGATTCTACTTTGGTTAAAAATGCCGACTTTTTTCTGAATACTTTTGTTGAAGAAGAGGCTTGTCCGTTGCAATTAGCTCCTACTTCGTCCACAACCGCAGCTTTGGCAATGGGCGACGCTTTGGCGGTTGCTTTGATGGAATTGCGAGATTTTAAAGAAGAAAATTTTGCACTTTTTCATCCTGGCGGAAGTTTGGGAAAAAAACTTTTAACAAAAGTTCAAGACGTGATGCGGACAGAACATTTGCCTTTTGTAAGTCCTGAAACTTCTATGAAAGAACTTATTTTTAAGGTTACAGAAGCTCGTTTGGGTTTGGCTATAGTATTGAAAGACAACAAATTAGCAGGAGTTGTAACCGATGGAGACATTCGCAGGGCTTGGAACGATTACGATACTTTTTTACAAAAAACCGTAGCCGATTTGATGTGCGGAACGCCGAAAACCATTTCCCCAAATACAAGTTTGGCAGACGCAGAACAGATTTTGATAAATTTCAGAATTTCGACTTTGGTGGTCGTTGATCACGAACAAAAAGTTTTGGGAACGGTGCAAGTGTATAACATTAAATAAGCGATAAATCATCATTATCAAACTCCTAAAAGGTGTCGGATAATTGTTTAAAAATGTGTAGTTTTCTATCAAAATTGTCCGACAAATGTCTGACAAAACTCGAATTTTGTATTGAAGTAAACAGAAAAAATAAATGTAACACAGACTTTAGTCTGTGGATAACTTAACATACTGAAAATCAAAAGGTGTCGGATAATTGCTTAAAAATGTGTAGTTTTCTATCAAAATTGTCCGACAAATGTCTGACAAAACTCGGCTTTTTTGCTATTAAATCTGAAAAAAAAATTAACTTTGCACCATGAAATTCGAAGATTATCCAATCGCTGAAAATATCAAACAAAGTCTGGTAGATTTAGGTTTTAAACGCCCTACAGACATACAATTTAAGGCTATTCCGTCTATTTTAAGAGGCGAAGATGTGCTTGCCATTGCACAAACAGGCACAGGAAAAACGGCTGCTTTTGCAATTCCTGTGTTACATTTGTTGCAAGAACGCCAAAAAGAAAAAGAAGCAGGCGAAATAAAATGTTTGGTCATGTTGCCAACCCGCGAATTGGCAATCCAAATTGCAGAAGTTTTTATAAAATTGGCACAACATACCAAACTGAACATTGTTTGTTTGCATGGCGGAGTCGAGCAAGCGGCGCAAATTGCAAGCGTTGCCAATGGTGTAGATGTGCTGATTGCTACGCCTGGTCGTATGTTTGATTTGGTTAGCCAAAAACACATCAAACTTACCAAAGTAGATATACTTATTCTTGACGAGGCAGATCAAATGTTGGATATGGGGTTTTATCCTGATATTCAAGACGTGATCAAGTTTTTGCCAAAAAAACATCAAACCTTGTTTTTTTCGGCTACAATTAATACTTATATCAAAGATTTGGCGTATTCGATTGTCAGAAATGCGATCAGAATTCAAATTTCGCCAAAAAATCCTGTTTCCAAAAATATCACCCATTCCGTTGCTTTTATTGAACCCGACGACAAACGCGCTTTTTTGGAACGAATTGTAACGGAAAATCCTGAAAGTAAATTGTTGGTTTTTGTGCGTACAAAAGTTCGCGCCGAAAGGGTAAGTGCAGCCATGACCAGAGTAAATATTCAAAGTTTGACCATGCACGGCGGCAAAGAACAAGAAGACAGGTTGAAAGCCATGACCGATTTTAAAAACGGCACAATAAAAATGCTGATCGCAACCGATATTAGTGCCAGAGGAATTGATATTGACAACGTGGATTATGTGGTAAATTACGATTTGCCCGAAGTTGCAGAAAATTATGTGCATAGAATTGGGCGAACGGGCAGAGGAATCCAAAAAGGTTTTGCGGTTTCCTTTTGTAGCACAGAAGAAAAGCCTATTTTGAAAGAAATTGAAACTTTTTTGGGAGGACAAATCAACGTGTTAAAAATTGACAAACAAGCCTACCAAGATACCTTAGATTTTTCAGAAGATTCTGAATCCGATTGGCGAAAATTGCTAAAAGAGCAAGAAGAAAATGAATATAAAAAAGGTAAAAAAAAGAAAAAAAGATAAGCAAATCATTTTTCATCAATAGAATCAGAAAAACATTTTATTGATGAAAAATAATTATAAAAAATCAAAATTTTAACATATTTCAAATTATTATTTATAAAAAAAAAAATCATTTTTTTTTTATAAAATATTGATTATAAATCATTTATAAAGAAATTACTAATCAAAAAATATTTAAAAATAAGATAAAAAATACATCTGGTTTTTAAACTCTATAATATCTTTTTGACTTTTACGTTTTAAGCATAGACTAGAAAAAATCAAACAAACTATGTTCTCTACTAAAAAAATACTCGGCACAATCGTTATTCTTTTTTCTTTTTTTTATGCACAAGCACAAGAAGTAGCGGGCTATAACACAAACTCGGTTCGTCCTGTTCATGAATACGATCAATTTTATAAAAAAACTTTATGGTTCAGAATAAATGGGCGCGAAAAGCAGAATCGTGGTTTTTTTGCATCTAATAATGAGATTACAAAAATAATCATTGAAGCTGTAAAAGCAGGAGTTATCAGACCTTTTTATAATGATTCTTTGAAAGATCGTATGCCATTCGAAGAGTTTAAGCAACGTTTGAGTATTCCTGGAGTGGTTGGTGAGGGTGAAGATATGAGTGTATTTAACAATGGTGATTGGGATAGTGAAGAACATTCCACAGTGCCTGCTCCTAAACCAATTCCAGAGTATTTTCCAAAAGATTTGTATTTGTTGGAAATGAAAGAACACATGATTTTTGACAAAAGAAAATCCAGAATGATGCACGATATTCAAGCAATTACGATCAAAATTCCTTCCGAATTGGATAGAGGCGGCTTGGAAAAATCTTTGGGAACTTTTTCATACAAAGAATTGATTGAAAACGTGTTTAAAGGAAATCCTGATGCCGTTTGGTATAATACTGAAAATGAGTCTGAAAACAGAAATTTGGCTGATGCTTTTGATTTGCGTTTGTTTTCTGGAATGTTGATCAAATATGGTAATGAAAGAGATGCTGCCATTGTGGATTTGTATGGAGAAGGTAGAGCTGCCGTTATTGCTTCGCAACAAATGTTGTATCAAATCATTGATTACGAACAAGACCTTTGGGAAAATTAATATAAAAATATTAAAAACTAACAAGGCAAATTTTAAAAACTTGCCTTGTTAAAATTAATTGATTAAATCTTCACTTTCACGCCATAATTTGCCAAAATATCCCTAGCAACTACACTTTTATGCACTTCGTCTGCTCCGTCATAAATTCTAGCGGCTCTTTCGTGCCTAAAATGATACGCCAAAATGGTGTCGTCTGTCATTCCCAAAGCTCCATGAACCTGCAAAGCCTTGTCTAAAACTTGTTGTAACACATTCGCAGCAAAAAATTTGATGCTAGAAATATCGCTTCGCATGGCTTGTGTACCTAATTTGTCAATTCCGTAGGCGGTATGCAAAATAGAATAACGGGCAGCGTTAATCGAAGCTCGACATTCGGCAATGCTGTGTTGAACCGATTGTTTGTCTGCCAAAACAGAATGTTCAGAAATTTTGCGTTTGGAAACATAAGCACACATTTGATCCAAAATTCGTTCACAAATGCCTATCCAACGCATACAATGGTGGATTCTGCCTGCTCCCAAACGGCTTTGCGCCAACTTAAAACCGTCGCCTTCGTTGCCAATTAAATTTGTTTGGGGAACAATGCAATTTGTGTAACGGACTTCGGCATGGCTGGCGTGTCCCGAACCTTCCTCACCCATAATCGAAATGTTTCGAAGCAACTCGAAACCTTGCGTTTGGGTTGGCACAATGATCATGCTTGCTTTTTTGTAAGGATTTTCGTTTGTTGGGTCTGTAACTGCCATGACTACGGCAAATTCTGCTCCTTCTGCCGAAGAAGTAAACCATTTATGCCCATTAATGACATAGTTTTCGCCATCTTTGACCGCAGTAGTGCCTAACATAGTCGGATTTGAACCTGCAAATTCTGGCTCGGTCATCGAAAAACAAGAACGAATTTCGCCATTCATTAACGGTTTCAAATATTTTTCCTGCAATTCTTTGGAAGCAAATTGGTGTAAAAGTTCAGTATTTCCAATATCTGGAGCTTGGCAATTAAACACAAAATGCCCTAGCGGAGAAAGTCCTAAAATTTCGCTTAATTGCCCAAATTCGAGCAAAGAAAGCCCTAAACCACCATCTTTTTCGGGCAAATGCGGAGTCCAAAAACCTAGTGATTTTACTTTTTGCCTAAGCTCATGCAATTCCTGTTTTTCTGCATCAAAAAAGCGTTTTTTCATGACAATTTTTTCCATCGGAATCACTTCCTGCTCGATAAACTCTTTGATTTTGGGCAAAATAGCCTGTAAACGTGCTGTTGAAAATAGTTCTAGCATGGGAATTTTAAATTAAATAACCACCATCAACCGTAAAAACTGCTCCTGTTGTATAAGCGGAGGCTTCCGAAGCCAAATACAAGGCAATTCCTGCCAAATCGTCTGCCTGACCGATTCGTTTTAAGGGCAAATCTTGTAAAGATTGCTCTAAAATTTGCTCATTCGACCACAAAGCCTCGCTAAATTTGGTTTGAATTAGCCCTGGACAAACCACATTTGCCCGAATATTTGCGCTGCCCAACTCTTTTGCCAACACTTTGGTAAGCATAATCAAAGCCGATTTGCTGACATTATAAATGCCCAAATGAGTTTCAGGCGAAAGCCCACCAATGCTGCTAATGTTAATGATTGAGCCGCCACCACGACTTTTCATAGATGCAAAAACCATTTTTGCAAGTTCGAAAGGTGCTTTGACATTTACGTTCATAATTTTGTCAAAAGCGTCGTTTTCGGTTTTCAGAATGTTCCCAAAAACAGGATTTGTGGCTGCATTATTCACCAAAATATCAATTCCTCCATAAAGTTCGATGGTTTTATCAACGAGTTGTTGCATGGCTTCGGTTTGACCCACTTGGCAGGCGATTCCGCTAACTTCATACCCTTTTTGGCGTAAAATGTCGGCTTCTTTGTCCAAAACATCTTGTTTTCGGCTACTGATGACTACTTTCGCGCCTGATTCTGCAAAAATTTCTGCCATTGCCAAACCAATTCCTTTGCTTGCACCCGTAACGAGCGCAACTTTTCCAGTCAAATCAAATTTTTCTTTCATGAGTAGTTTATTTGAGTTCTAAGGTAGCAGATTTTTTTGTCATTATAAAAATAGATTTATAAAAAAATTTGCTAAATAATTTTGTGCGTCTTTTTTGTCTAAAAGCAAGGCATATTCACAAAAAAAATTAAAAATTCTTGCAAATAAAAATCAAATATGTATATTGCCAATATTTTTTAAACCAATCTACACAATGAAAGAGGCTTATATTGTATCGGCGGTAAGAACTCCGATCGGAAGTTTTGGAGGCGTTTTTGCTGATTTTTCGGCTACGCAATTAGGTACTTTTGCTATCAAAGGTGCTATTGAAAAAATTGGACTTGATCCCAAACTCGTAGAAGAAGTATTTATGGGAAATGTGGTTTCTGCAAATGTTGGACAAGCTCCTGCGCGTCAAGCGGCTATTTTTGCGGGTTTGCCTTATTCTGTGCCTTGTACTACCGTAAATAAAGTTTGCGCTTCAGGCATGAAATCCATTATGTTTGCTGCACAAACCATTATGCTCGGACAGGCAGATGTAGTAGTGGCAGGCGGCATGGAAAGCATGACCAATATTCCTTATTATGTGCCAAAAGCTCGTTATGGACATAAATACGGTCATGGTCAAATTTTAGACGGTTTGGTGGTAGATGGTTTGTTTGATGTTTACAACAAATTTCCGATGGGGGTTGCTGCGGATAATACCGCAAAAAAATACGAAATTAGCAGAGAAGCACAAGACGAATTTGCGATTAATTCTTACAAAAAAGTAGCTGCTGCAACAGATTCTGGAGCTTTCAAATCGGAAATTGTACCTGTTGCTGTGCCTCAAAAAAAAGGCGATCCTATCCAAATTCTCAAAGACGAAGAATATACAAACGTTAATTTTGACAAAATTCCTTCTTTAAGAGCTGTTTTTACGGCTGACGGAACGGTTACTGCGGCAAATGCTTCTACAATTAATGACGGTGCTTCGGCATTGGTGATTATGAGTGAAGCAAAAATGAAAGAGTTAAACTTGACTCCGATTGCTCGAATTGTAGCTTTTGCGGATGCTGCACACGAACCAGAATGGTTTACGACTGCTCCAACTTTGGCTGCTCCCAAAGCATTAAAAATTGCAAATCTTAACAAATCTCAAATCGATTATTTTGAGGTAAATGAGGCTTTTGCGGTAGTTACAATGGCTTTCAATAAAGTTTTGGACATTGACAATAGCCGTACAAATATTTATGGCGGTGCAGTTGCTCTCGGACACCCGCTAGGCTGTTCTGGTGCGAGAATTGTTACGACTTTAAGTAGCGTTTTGCAACAAAAAAATGGAAAATATGGCTTGGCAGCTATTTGCAATGGTGGTGGTGGCGCATCAGCTATTATTTTAGAAAAAGTTTAAATAAAATTGTTAAACCTTATAAGGTTTTAAAAATCTTGTAAGGTTTGTTTTTAAAATAATTCTACCACCAAAAAATATCCAATTAATCCGCTTAAATAAACTGCTATAACTCCTTGATAATTATAATTACTTATATTAATAAAAGCACATTTATGTATTTTTTAGCAACGAACAAAAGCAGACCATACATAAAAATTGGCGCAAACAATCCTATAAATAAAGATACCCAAATATTCTAAATAAGTTATGTTTTTTTGATAAAATTGTTTGCTAAAAATGGCAAGATAATCCTTACTCTGTTGTTTGTGTCCACACAAACAACCAGCCTGTGCTTATTTGTGAGCATACAAACAACAGCATAAAAATTCTATAGCTTTTCGGCTATAACTTGCCATCCAAACAACAAAACTTCTGTCGATCCTGCATCTTTTGCAGACAGCATTTGTAATTTTGCAAGTACAGCCTTCATAGCTTGATAATCCGTACTTTCAAAAGAATATCCTGCATATTTGTCTGCCATTGATGGCAAACGACTTAATTCTTGGGCTAAATATTCAAAATAATTTCCATTCGCGTCCATATTTATGATTTTCCATTTGTCTTTTGGCAAATGTTTTTCATAAAAATAAGTGCTAAATCCAGTGCTGTAATGATAAGGAGCAAAATGAGTAAGACTACAAAAAGGTGCTGTTAAAATTAATTTCCCACCTTTTTTCAACAATCTATCAAATTCTTTTAAAGCAGCCAAAGGGTCAGGAAGGTGTTCTAAGACTTCAGAACACAAAATTGCATCAAAACTTAAATCAGGTTCTGAAATATTGGTTATATCGCAAATAATATCTAATTTTCCATAATCAAAATTCGTTAATTGCAAACCTGAATCAAGTTTTTTGGGATCATATTGTGCAAAATCTTGAGCAACATATTGTAAATGTGTGCTATATTTTTTATAGGGCATAGCTCCAGCACCTGCGTCTAACAATCGCAAACCTGAGGGCAATGATTTTAAGGCTTTTTCTATCCATTGATGGCGTGTAGCAGCATTTTTTGAGCCGACAGACAGTTTTTCTGGGGTTGGCGAAAGCCATTGAATTAGTTTATATAAAATTCGTTGTTGTAAAGTCATCGGATTTTCTATGGTTTTTAATTTTTCCTGCAACAAAGATAGCATTTTTATACTTTCAAATACAGATTATTAAAATATTTTCTTGTAAGTAATACAAAATAATTATCAGAGTCCTCAAAGGTGTTGGATAAATCTGAGAAACTAAAAAAATATTAAACTTGCTACTTCTTCTATTTTATTTCCTTGCCAAAGTCCGTTGCTACCTCTAAAAGTTTGGATTCCACTTTCTTGACTAATTCCTGCTCCTGTGATACGATAATTCTTTTTTTTATGGTCATTTTTGATTTGTTTTCTTTAAAATTTTACATTTTTATAAATCTTATTCACAGCCAAAACTAGCGAAATTCCTGCAAAAGCAATCGAGTCTTCAATATTTGTATAAATTTCTGTTTGCCAACCTGCCTCCGTTCTAAAATGATGCTCGATATGCAAAGAATATTGATCAATCATGACATAATCTTTCAAAGATTCGCAGGATAAATAAGCCTCTTTTTTAATGGTTCTATCCTTTTTTTGAGTTCCCTTTGATAAGATTTCGATGGCAATCAAAGGATTATGTAATTGTTCATTGATAATAATTTTCGTTGCAGATTCTACCACAGTTACATCAGGCAAAAGATAAGTACGAATTTTATCTAGAACTACTTGCATCCCCGAATCAAAGACTTCATAATTTTCGTTTTCGTCTGTAAAAATACGAAAAAGATGATTCATTTGTGAGGAAAGAGATGAATGTTTGCTTGTGCTACCAGTCATATTGTTTGTGTTAAAAAAATTGATTAAAAAATCGATGTCCAAATTCCAAATTGGTTCAGAACCTTGTCGGGGAATAACCAAGCCATCATAAAATTCCAAATAAGTTCTGTCGTCTTCATTGACTTCTTCCAATTTTGCATTGGCAGTCTGATATTCTTCTAGGGTAAATTTCATGGGCATTATTTTTTTGATAAAATAATTTAAAGTAATTTTTACATGAATTTCTTTGGTATTAATTTTTAAGTCTAAACAAATTTAGAAATAATATTTTATTGAAAATATTATTTCTAAATCATTTTTAACCAAACAATAATTTAATCAATTTTTGCAAGATATTTCCTTCTTTTATATCATTCCAAACGCTTTTTGCACGAGTCAAAAGCCAAAAAAGTGTTCCCAAACACAAAAAAACAAAGGCAGTGATCGCATACCAACGCAAATTGATCCACATACCAGAATTTAAGTGCCAACGTTCATAAGAAAAAGGTAAATCATCGACAAAATTTCCAACATGAAGCCAAACTTTTGAAACCAAAAATATCAAAATTCCTAAAAAACAATAAATTTTGTTCGACCAATTTGCTCGATCAATTAATAAAACCGAAAACAAAGCAATAAACGGAAACATAGCCAAACCAATCCTACTTTCAGGAATCAATAAAGAGTTAGCATAAGAAACCAAAAATATACAAATCATGCCCAAACCGCCTTCTTTCCGTATTTGGTCGGTAAATTGATCGTAAAAAAACAAAGCAATTAAGTATGCCAAACCAAAAAAAGCAATTTGCATAAAAATAAATTCCAAAGGCAAATGTACAGCACTTGGATGGTAGGCAAAATTAAATATAAAAGACAAAGGGTTGCTTACTGCACTTGCCGCAACTCCTTTCATCACACTCGAAGTTACATCAGGGTTTGAAGCAACCGCTGCGGGCGCAACCAAAGAATTAAGAAAATTAACCACAAACCAAAGCACAGGCAAAGGCAAAATTCGCCATAAAATATCAGGTTTGTATAAAGAGAAAAAGTTTTTGAAACTAATATTTTTTAACAAAAAACCAAAATAACAAGCCGTATAAACAGTCGCTGCCAAAGCTGCAATTTTCAAACCTTTTGCATAATAATCTTGCTGCCCCCACGCAGTTACAATCATTTTATTAAATCCTTCGATGCCATTTTCGGTGTAAAAAGTCCAAAAATTATAGAAAAATCCAGCAGCAAAAATTGTCCATGCGGGAATGCTAATCCATAAATTTCTTTGCTCCACAACTTTTATTTTTCGAGGAAAAAAGATCAAAAAATAGGCATAAATGGTGATCGGTTGCCAAGTAAAAGCTGCAATAATTGCCACAAGCATTATTCCCAAAGTGCCTTTCCAAGAGTCCATGCTAAAAAAAGCAATCAGCCAAATGCACAAAACAAGTGCAGTAGTATCGGTGAGGGCAGGTTCGTAGAAATTACGTTTTAAAAATGCAAAATTGAGAAACAAAAAGCCAAACAAAAGCCATTTACTTTTTTCTTGTAAGGCAAAATTTTTGCCAATAATCCCCACTGCAATAGCTCCCAAAAGCAAACAAAAAAAATTGTACCAATCAAAAGTTTCGATAATGGTTAGGGTTTCTATATGAATATCGAGGGCTTTCATGGCATAATGAACCGCCATACTTGGAAAAAAGCGGTTGGTTTTGTGCGTCAAAGTGAGAGTCGTATCTCGAATAGCAGTGTTGATCAAACGGTTGCTAATTAGGCTGTCAAAATGTTGCGTGTAATAAACAAAAGTAACGCCGTCCCAACCTTTTCCGTCTCTCAAACCCACTTTTTCGCCAAAATTAATTCCCCAAAGTCCAATGATAAACATAAGCACAAAGGCAATTTTGGTAAATCCTGTTTTTTGATAAAATTCAATAAATTGTTTCATAACATTCTAATTTTTAAGCAACTTTTCTTAATTATTTTAGATATTTTTTCAATAACTGTCCGACAAATGTCTGACTTTTCTGAAATAAAAAAATAAACTAACAGTTTTTAAAAAACTGTTAGTTTTGCAAATTTATTTAATCTTTTTCAAAATCTATGCCTTCATAAATTACAGCAAGAGGCATCACAAAACCCAAATGTGGCATCATGATCATGTCGTTTAGGGATTGATAGCGATTTTTTTTCCAAATATTGCCTTCCCTAAAATGTACATCGACCTGCACTTTTTCTTCCCAAATATAAACGCACAATTTTAGACTTGGAATGGTCTGATAATCAAGAAGTTTCTTTGCATATTCGGCTTCTCGGTCATTAGGAAAAACCTCTGAAACCATGACAGGATTCGTTAATTCCCCATCTTCTGTTTTTATTTCTTTTCCCTTTTCGACAAGCACAATATCGGGTTTGTGGATAATTTCGTTGTCTTTTAAAGGGCGTTTTCTTTTTTTTGTCATAAAAAAATGTCTGTTTGTTCAAACCTTACAAATTTTAAAAATCTATAAGGTTCAATTTTTATTTATTTTTTTGCCACCGTAGCAATAAAAAGTTCATCTAATTGTTTTTGCGAAATTTGCGAAGGCGAGTCGATCATGACATCTTTTCCAGAATTATTTTTTGGGAAAGCAATAAAATCACGAATCGAATCTGAACCGCCAAACAAGGCACACAAACGATCAAAACCAAAAGCAAGTCCACCATGTGGTGGTGCGCCGTACTCAAAAGCCTCCATCAAAAAGCCAAATTGCTCTTTCGCTTCTGCATCTGTGAAACCCAAACGTTCAAACATCAAGGCTTGCACTTTGCGGTCATGAATACGAATAGAACCTCCGCCAACTTCGACTCCGTTCAAAACCATATCGTAGGCATTGGCACGCACCGCACCTGGATCGCTTTGCAATTTTTCCATGTCTTCGGGTTTTGGAGAAGTAAACGGGTGGTGCATCGCAAACCAACGTTTTTCGTCTTCGTTCCATTCCAACAACGGAAAATCCAATACCCAAAGCGGCGCAAAAGTATCTCTGTTTCTCAAACCTAATTGATTTGCCATTTCCAAACGCAATTCGTTTAAGGCTTTTCGGGTCAAATGTTGCTCTCCTGACAAAACCAAAATCAAATCTCCTGCTTTTGCATCAAATTTTTCTGCCCAAATTTTCAAATCATCAGGCGAAAAAAACTTATCTACCGAAGATTTTATACTTCCATCTGCCTCGACTCTGGCATAAATCAAGCCTTTCATGCCTGTTTGCGGTCTTTTGACAAAATCTGTTAAAGCATCTAATTGTTTTCGGGTATAAGATGCCGCATTTTTTGCACAAATTCCGACTACCAATTCTGACTCATCAAATACTTTAAAACCTTTTCCTTTGGCAATATCGAGTTCTACAAATTTCATGTCAAAACGAATGTCGGGCTTGTCTGACCCATAAAATTTCATGGCATCGGCATAGGTCATTCTTGGAAATTCAGGAAAATCTACGTTTTTTACGGTTTTAAACAAATATCTGATCAAACCTTCAAACATATTCAAAATATCTTCTTGGGTTACAAAAGACATTTCGCAATCGATTTGTGTAAATTCTGGCTGACGATCTGCTCGCAAATCTTCATCTCTAAAACATTTTACAATCTGAAAATATCGGTCAAAACCCGAAACCATTAATAATTGCTTAAAAGTTTGTGGGGACTGTGGCAAAGCATAAAATTCGTTTGGATTCATTCGGGAAGGCACAACAAAATCGCGTGCGCCTTCGGGAGTAGATTTGATCAAAACGGGAGTTTCTACTTCTAAAAAACCTTGATTGTCCAGATAATCACGGACAGCTTTTGATAAACGATGCCTTAATTCGAGGTTTTTTCGCACAATATTTCTGCGAAGATCAAGGTAGCGGTATTTCATTCTCAATTCGTCTCCGCCGTCTGTTTCGTCTTCGATCAAAAAAGGCGGAACTTGTGCGGAGTTCAAGATGGTAATTTTTTCGGCTTTAATTTCGATGTCGCCTGTGAGCATTTTATTATTTTTGGCAATTCTTTCGATGACTTTTCCACTTACTTGAATCACAAATTCACGCCCTAAACTACGGACTTTGGCAAGCAATTCGGGACTGCTGGTTTTTTCTTCTAACAAAATTTGTGTCAAACCATAACGATCTCTCAAATCGACCCAAATTAAAGCTCCTTTATCTCGTGTTCGTTGCACCCAACCGCAAAGCGTAACAAATTGATTCACGTTTTCCAAACGCAATTCTGCGCAAGTGTGGCTTCGTAAATTTGTTTTTATTTCTTTTGTAGACATAGTAAAAAAGATATTTTACGCAAAAATACATTTTATTTGAATATTAAGTCAAAAGCTAGTTTTTTTTATTTGTTTTCATTCAAAAACTGATAGAAATTAGGCAAAAAATAGCTATTTTTTAGAAAAAAGACTTTCAAACAATGGTGGCATATTTGAATAATATTTACTTAAGTAGTGAGAATAAATTAGTTTACATTATTTTCTCCCTTCGCCTAAAAAATCTTGCTTCTCCTCTTATATTTAGGGTAAAAAAAATTTCAATAATTTTTGAAAAAAAAAATTTTTTTTGTCAAAAATTGTTATATTTACGAAAATTTTTAATCAAAAACTCATAAAATGGTTCTAGGTATTAATATTTTAAGTGCTGCCTTTGTTTGGCTCTTGATTTTTTTATTCGCAAAATTTAATTTTGGCGTAACTTCCAACGACATACTTACTACTTCATTAGTTGCTTTGGGAATTGTGGTGGTGTATTCTGCACTCAATACATTTCGCCAAAATCTAAAATACAACATAGGTATTCACGCCTTTGTATTACTTATCAATATTGCGGTGCTATTTATTCTCGATTATTTTATTGTAGATTTTACAATAAATTCGACAGCAATAGGTGTACTTTTAGGCTTACTCATTGCTGGTGTGTTCTTGTTAGGTGCTTTTGGTAGAAAAGCCATTATAGGAGGCAGAGGGCAACTATAAACAACATATTTTGATGTAAAAATTTAGGCATTCTGTTGATAAAACGATAAAAAAGCCCTATAAAAGCCACCTTTTTGTTAAGGTTTGAGCTTATGGGCTTTTATATATCAAAACTTAAAATAAATTTATCAAATCTTAATACAACAAATTAATAACTTCCATTGCTTCCTTCACGTCATGTACTCTCAAAATAGAAGCACCGTTTTTTAAAGCAACTGTATTTAAAACTGTGGTGCCATTCAAAGATTCGTCAGCATTAATATCTAATCGTTTGTAAATCATAGATTTACGTGAAATCCCTGCCATGAGTGGCAAACCCAAAGATTTGAAATAAGCCAATTTATTGAGTAGAACATAGTTTTGTGCCATATTTTTGGCAAAACCAAAACCAACATCTAAAATAACATCATGAACCCCTAATTTGGTAAGTTCTGCAATTTTTTGCGTAAAATAATCCGTTATTTCCGAGAAAATATCTTTGTAATCACTATGTTCGGACATGGTTTTTGGTGTTCCTTTCATGTGCATCAACACATAAGGCACACCTAATTTTGCCACAGTTTCAAACATCTGCGAGTCCAAACTTCCGCCAGAAACATCATTAACAAGAACAGCACCTGCTTCTACGGCTTGCGTTGCTACTTTTGCCCTAAAAGTATCTATTGAAATAAAAACAGAAGGCATTTTTTCTTTAATTGCTAAAATGGCGGGAATGATTCGTTGCAATTCCTCTTTTTCAGAAACTTCTTCTGCATTTGGTCGAGTCGAATAACCTCCAATATCAATAAAAGTTGCGCCTTGCTGAACCATTTGTTTGGCTTGGACAATGATTTTATCGATATCATTGTACTTTCCGCCATCGTAAAAAGAGTCAGGAGTAACATTTAAAATTCCCATGACCACAGGACGACTCAAATCCAATAATTTTCCTTGAAGTTTTATAATTTTTTTTGTTTGAAAAACAAAATTTTCCATATTTAGCAAATTAAGAAACAAAAATACCAAAAAAATTATGAAAAAAACTAATTTTCACTCAAATATTGCAAAGCCAAACGATAACTTTCCATGCCAAAACCTGCAATTACGCCTACACAAACTCGACTCAAATAACTATGATGCCTAAAAGACTCTCGTTTGTAAACATTAGAAATATGAACTTCTACCGCAGGTGTTTTGATGGCAGAAAGTGCGTCAGCAATAGCCAAAGAAGTATGCGTATAAGCACCTGCGTTTAAAATAATTCCATCAAAAGAAAAACCAATTTCCTGAATTTTATTAATTAATTCGCCTTCAATATTGGATTGATAATAAAAAATTTGAATATTTGGAAAAGATTGTTTCAATATTTCCAAATAATCTTCGAAAGTCTGTGAACCATAGATTTCTGGTTCGCGTTTTCCTAACAAGTTGAGATTTGCACCATTAATGATGATAATTTTTTTCATATTTTCAAGAAAATTTCATGTTAATTAAGCAAAATTAATTGATAAGAATAAAAAAAACTGCTTTATTGTATTTTAATTTCAAAAAAAAAATTTTTGGTAAATAGTTTGTAAAGAAATCATAGGTTATAGGTAATTCATTATTTTTTCGTAAATTGGATTTACCTTTTTAATAAAAAATTAAATTCTGCCATCAAAAATGAAACTTCTAGCGATTCTGATAGTGTTTTTTTTCTCTTTTTCTAAGATAGCTTTTGCTCAATTAGAAACAAGTATTTGGTATTTTGGGGAAAAAGCAGGAATAATATTTAAAAATAATGTTCCTTCCGAGCTTACCAACAGTGTTTTAGCAACAGAAGAAGGTTGTGCAACCATGAGTAATGAAAAGGGTAAACTCCTGTTTTACACAGATGGAATAACCGTTTGGAATACCAAACATTTGCCAATGCCAAACGGCGTAGGATTAAAAGGCGATCCTTCTTCTACGCAATCGGGAGTAATTATTCAGAAACCAAAAAATAAAAATATTTATTATGTTTTTACGGTTACCAAAGAGGGAAGGGCTGACGGTTTTCAATATTCGTCTGTGGATATGACCTTAGATAATGGTTTGGGCGATGTTCGTGAAAAAAATGTCATGCTAAAAACGCCTGTTACAGAAAAAATTACTGCCGTTAAACACAGAAACGGCGTGGATATGTGGGTCATTGTTCACGAATGGAAATCAGATGCTTTTTGGTCTTTTTTGGTAACCGCGCAAGGAGTAACTAAGGAAGGAGTGGAAAGCAAAGTGGGTTCAGTACACAAAGGAAGTTTTTTTAATACGCAAGGTTACATGAAAACCTCGCCTGACGGTACAAATATTGCCTTAATTCAAGAAGAGTCTTGCACCATAGAAGTTTTGGATTTTGATGACGAAACAGGCAAAGTTTCAAATCCATTTGTGATTCCTCTTAAAAGAGGTTCTTTTCCTTATGGCGTCGAATTTTCTCCGAGTGGATCGCTTTTGTATGCCACAGCAGCCCAATTTGGTGAAGTTTATCAATTTAATTTGCACGCAGGTTCTGTCAAAGACATCATTGCCTCAAAAGTTGTGGTAGGAAACTCTCCTAACAAAGAATGGATCGGGGCTTTGCAAGTTGCCTTAGATGGAAAAATATATTTTCCTATTTATGGCACAAGTTTTTTAGGGGCAATCAACAAACCGAATGAATTAGGCAAACAATGTGGCTTCAAAGCTCATGTAGTTTTGTTGGCAGATCGCATTGCAAGGCTAGGTTTGCCCACTTTTACACAAAGTTATTTTACGCAAGCTATTGTAGAAAAGCAATTAAGTTATTTTAGCAATAAAGCAGAATTAAATAAGATTTTAGTTTTGCAAAATCTTTCTTTTGAAACTGGAAAAGCCGAAATTAGGGCAATTTCTCACACCGAACTCAACAAAGTTTATGAAATTTTGAAAGCCGATCCTGCCATCAAAATAGAAGTTACTGGACATACAGATAATATTGGGAATAAAACTACAAATTTTACTTTGTCTTCTGAACGTGCCGAAGCTGTGGCTGCTTATTTTGTTGCCAAAGGACTTGATCCTGCTCGAATTTCTTCAAAAGGCATGGGAAGTAGCCGACCTGTACGCAATAACGTCAATGAACAAAGTCGCCAAATGAATAGAAGGGTAGAGTTGTTATTAAGAAAAGAATAATCTTAGAAAAAAGGGTTTTTAAAAACCCTTTTTTCTAATCTAGGACTTACGCAAAATGTATCGCAAACATTCTTGTTTGCGTTTGTAGCTTAATCGCAAACAAGAATGTTTGCGGTACAGGCTTCAAAATTTAAGATTTGCGTAAGTCCTATAATCAAGAAAATAATTTACAATAATTTTACATTTACTGCATTATCTCCTTTTTTTCCGTCTTGTACGTCAAAACTTACTTGATCGCCTTCGCGAATGTTGTCTTTAAGACCTGAAACATGAACAAATATTTCTTGTCCATTGTCCATTTTAATAAATCCAAATCCTTTGGTTTCATTAAAAAATTTAACTACTCCTTTTGCCATTATTGAAAAAATGATTAAAAAAATAAAAGAATAAAAAAATAGTAATATACCTTAACAAACCTGCCTTAATCAGTATTTGTTAATTTTTATTAGCTAATCTTTAACAAAAGTAGTAAAAAAAAATAGGTTTTGGTATTTTTTTTAAAAATTTAAAAAAAGATTAATACATTATTTTTTCAGATTTTTCAACATGAAAAATTTGTAATTTTTAGTAGCTAGTTTTAGAGTTATTTTAAATAATTGTTTCTTTAATTACCATTTGTTTAAATTATTTGCCTAGCTGCTTGTTTTACTAAATATTATATTTATCTTTGCAAAGTTTTTACAATCAAAATTTGTCAGTAAAATGGAAACAACCAATAAAATGTTCGATATGTGGGTAGATTCTCAAAACAAATTAGTTGAGAATTGGGTAGAAACCACTAAAAAATTTCAAGTAGCAGCGGGGAAAGGTGAATTGGTGCAAAAAGGCTTGGATTTTTATAAAGAGTGGTATGAAAATCAGAAAGGAATTGTCGGCGAAGTTATCAATAAGTCTTCCGAAAACCTGACTGAAAATTCACCTGAAACCATTAAAAATTGGCTAGGTCAACAAAAAGAGTTTTCTACAAAATGGATTGATATGATGAATGCTGCTTTTACACAGCCTGCGTCTGCTCCAGAAAACTTTTTGGGAGAGTCCAAAAAACTCTATGACAACTGGCTTACAATTTTTAACCAAAACTTTGGTAAGTTCGGTGAATCGTTCAAAGATATGCAAAATTTTATGACTGGTTCTACAACCAAAGACGCTTTTTCCAATATGTTCACGCAATCCAAAAATTATTTGGAAATGCTAGAATTTTGGAAACCGTTTTATAAAATGGTTACAGAAAATAAATTTAATCCTGAAGAATATATGAAGACGCTTGGCTTGGACAAATTCGGTGTTGGCACTGAAAAGTTTCAAGAAATGAGCAAAATGTTCTTCGGATTTATGTTGCCAGATAAAAACCATGATTTTTTTGGACAAATCAGCAGTTATCTAAATTCTTATCGCGATATCTTCCGCACCATAGACTCGCCGTTTAAGCAAATGTATGAACAGTATGACAAAATCATGCCGTCATTTTCGCAAAACGATTTTTTTGGAGCAAGTATGAAAATACAGCACCAAACCAGCGAACAATGGAAAAAAATGTATGAGCCTTTTGCCAAAATTATGCCACAATCTCCTTCAAAAGATTTGATGGAAAGTATGGTTAAAATGCAAGAAAACCTCAATCATTATCAAGTAAAATACAGCGAAATGCAATACGTAATTGCAAATACCATGCAAAAAGCCCTTGAAAAAACGGCAAAAGCATTGTTTGAGCAAGCAAAAGAAAGCAAAACGCCACAGACTTACCAAGAGTTTTTCAGCCAATGGACTTCTACTTTGGAAAGCGGAATGATTGAACTTTTTAATGGAGAACATTTTGGAAAAGTACAAGCAGAATTGTTAGAAGTTGGATTGGATATTAAAATGTCTTTGGAAAAAAATATCGAATTGGCTTTAGCACCTTTGCCTGTGGCTCCCCGTTCGGAAGTTGATGGTTTGCACAAACAAATTCATGAACTAAAATCCAAACTAAAATCTTTAGAAAAAAAAGTAAGCGGTTCTGAAGCAATTATTGTAGAAGAAGAACCTAAAAAAACAGTGAATAAGAAAAAATAATCTTTTATTCACAAAAAAACTGTTGAGAACTTAGATTTTCAACAGTTTTTTTATTCCTAAATTTCCAACCGCAAACCATCATAAGCAAAAAAAACATTTTCAGGCAATTCCTTCGAAACCTCTTGATGCAAACCCATATTATGACTCAAATGAATGAGAAAAGCCTTTTCAGGTTTAATTTTTTCGATCATTTCTAAGGCTTGCGCCAAATTGAAATGCGCCAAATGTGGTTCTTTTCGTAAAGCATTGATTACCAATACTTTTGTACCATAAATTTTTTCTAATTCTTTTTCAGAAATAAAACTTGCGTCTGTGATATAAGTAAAATCTTGGATTCGATAACCAAAAATTGCCAATTTATAGTGCATCACCTCAATGGGCGTAACCTGTATTTTGTCAATATAAAATGCTTCGTTTTGGATTACATGGGTTTCTACATTTGGAACGCCAGGATATTTATTTTCGGAAAAAATATAGGCAAATTCTTTTTTAAGTTGATCCAAAACTTCTTGACGTGCATAAATTGGCATATCACGCTGATCTTTTGCATTAAAAGCTCGCACATCGTCTAAGCCCGCCGTATGATCTTTGTGTTGATGGGTAAACAAGATAGCATCTAATTGTTTGATCTGGTTGGCAAGCATTTGTTGCCTAAAATCGGCTCCTGAATCAATGACAAAACTTTTGCCTTCTAGCTCAATTTGTACCGAAGTTCTCAAACGTTTGTCCCTGAAATCCAAAGACTTACAAACCCTACATTCACAGGCAATCATTGGAATTCCTTGTGAAGTTCCTGTTCCTAAAAAACGAATTTTCATAAATTTTTCTATATTTTTATACCCATAATCAACACATCATCTACTTGCTCTTCATTATTTTTCCATAAATCAAAAGTAGAATCTAAGATTAATTTTTGTTCGAATAACTCTTTTTCATGAATTTCAAACAGTAATTCTTTTAATTTTTTGACCATAAATTTTCCACCTTTTTCGCCACCAAATTGGTCTTGATAACCATCAGAACACAAATAAAACACAAAATGATCTTCTTTTTCGAACATAATCGTATGTTTTTCGTACTCTCGTTCTTGTTTTTCTTTCATTATCCTTCCCCCAATAGGATATTTATTGGCTCTAATTTGATTAAAAACATGATTTTGTATGAAAAAAAATGGGTTCATTGCGCCTGCATATTCCAAAATTCCATGTTTTCGATCCACAGAAACTATGCAAATGTCCATTCCGTCATGGGTTTTGGTTTGTTCAGATTTTAACACTTTCCTAATTTCTATATTGAGTGCATAAAGTATCCAACGAACATCTAAAATGTGGTGTTCGTTTACAATTTTATCCAAAATTTCTACGCCCAACATACTCATCAAAGCACCTGGCACGCCATGTCCTGTGCAATCGGCAACCGCCAAAATCTGCACGTCTTTTTTGTCTTCAAACCAATAAAAATCTCCTGAAACAATGTCTTTGGGTTTGTTCAAAATAAACATTTCAGGAAAATGTTTTTGTATTTCGTCTTCTGTAGGCAACAAAGCGGTTTGGATTCGAAGCGCATAATTGATGCTGTCGGTCAAATGTTTATTTTTGTTTGTAATTATTTTTGTTTGATTTTCTGCAAATTCTAAGGTTGATCTAATTTCTTCGTTGGTTTGTTTCATTTCCTCATTCATTTGCAAAAGTTCTTCATTGTACTCTCCTATTTTAATTTGTTTTTCTTTAATTTCAAGGGTTCTTTCTTTCACTTTGCGCTCCAATTCTTCATTAATTTGGTCTTTGATGCGCTGATTTTCTTCTAATTGTAAAACAAATAGTTTTTGAGTTTCCTGTTTTTCTTTGTTCAATATGTTAATTTTTGTAGCCAAACCTACTGCAAAAAATATTTGTTGCAAAATCAAACCAATATCACCAAAATTGAAAATATCATTGCTTATTTTGAATATATCCAAGGCAATATTTGCAATAATTCCTAATAAAAATACAGAATCTGCCAAAATAAAAAATATTGCAAAAGGATTTTGTTTGTACCAAGCCCAAAAACCCAAGACAAAATATAAAAAAAGTGTAACCTGCAAACGTATGTTATTCAAATATTTTATAAATTCAGACGAGGGCAAAAAGCGTAATAGTACAAAAAGATAAACCATTGTTTGCAAAAAAATATGCCATTTTGGGTGTCTTTTTTTCGTTTCTAAATATTTGACAACAAACCAAAGATAGGAAAGATCAAAAAGGGTAGAAACAAGTTTGTAAACATATTCATAATAAAAATTAGGCGAATTAGTCAAAAACAAGAAAAAAGGCTAAAATAAAAATAGTTTTTGTCTTTGGTTAAAATATAAATAATGAAATGATAAATTCCTAAAGCAAATAAAATAGCTATTGTAGCAATGTTTCCAACAGTAAACCAACGATATGTTTCAGCTATTTTGGCGTAAGATTTTAGGACAGGCACAAGCATATTTTCGGGGCTAAGTATAAAAATATCAGAGGTTTTGACCTGAATAAAGAATGTTTTTTGAATGTTTGAAGGCAAAGAAATTGGCAAAAATATTCGATGCCCGAAAGTATGCCCAAAAAAGCGTTCAGAAAAGGGAAATCCATGCCCTGTTTTTGCTAGTTGATTGCCCAAAGAATCGTATAAAATGACTTCTTTATGATCAAAATTGGCGATCCATTCCAAACAATTAGATTGGTTAAGAATCGAAACTTTTATCCAAAATGATTTTGCTTTTGAAACTGTAAAATTTTTATTGGCTTTTTCTGTAAATAAAAATGGTTTTGAAATGACTTGCTGAACGGTATATTTTTCAGAACTATCATTAAAAATGCTAAAATACGAATCCAAATTTAATTCTTCTGCATTTTTTGGAATGGTCAAAACTTGCGCCTGAATTTCCAAAATAAAGCAAAAAAAGATATAAAAAAAGGTAAAAAATTTGAATGAAGTCATAGCTAGTTAAATATTTGCAAAGTAATTTTTTTTTTGATAAAAATCAAAATTTATCTTTTATTTAAAACAAATATTGGTGCAATTTATCAATTTAGACAAATTAATTGCGAAATTTTTGATTTTTCTTTCTTAGTTTTTGGGAATTTTGTCATAAATAATTCATTTTTTTGAGAATAAAGCAGTAATTTTGGTTTTAATTTTTTTAGAAATTCTCAAATGATCAAATTATTTGCGCTATTTTTAGTTTTTTTTTGGGGCAATATTTCCCTTATTTTTGCACAAGATTTTGTACCTGATTCGCTTTGTACAGACAGCTTGATTGTCAGAAATATTCATTTGGATTGCCTAAAAAAAACAAAGTCCTTTATTGTAAGCCGCGAACTTGCTTTTACAAAAGGTTCAAAAATTAGCAAACACCATATTTACCAGATTTGTAAACGTGAAGCAAATAAAATTTTTAATACTGATTTATTTGTCATTGCAGACCTAATCCCAATTATTGAGGGCGATAGCGTAGATTTGTTGGCAAGCGTGATCGAAAAATGGTATTTTTACCCCATTCCTATTTTGGAACTTGCAGACCGAAATTTTAACGAATGGTGGCAGCAACGCAACCACGATTTGGGCAGAATAAACTACGGCATGAGGTTTCGACAGCAAAATTTTAGGGGAAGAAACGAAGATTTGCGTTTTAATTTTCAGTTTGGTTTTACCCAACTCTACGAACTTGAATATTTGATTCCTTATATAGATCGCAAAAAAACGATAGGTTTAAGTTTTAGTTTGAGCTATGCAAACAACAAAAATATGCCTTTCAAAACGACCCAAAACAAGCTAGATTTTTTGGGCAGTGAAAATATTTTGAATCAAAAAATGATGTTTGGAGTCAGTGTTTTTAAACGAAATGCCTTTTATAATTCTCATTTTTTTTCTTCTGAATATAGGTATAACCAAATTGCTGATACGGTTGCATTTTTGAATCCAAATTATTTTTTAAAAGGCAAAAAAAGCCAATATTACGTCAGTTTACAATACGATTTTGTGCGAGATGTGCGCAATATGGCAGCTTATCCGCTTACAGGTATGTACTTCAAATTCAGTGCTTTACATAGAGGATTAGGCTTTTTAGGAACATTTAATAAACTACAATTTTCGTTTTTATATGCGCATTTTTTTAAACTTAATCCAAAATTTTATTTGGCAACTAGCTGGCGAGGTTTAATTTCATTTCCTGAACTACAACCTTTTCCTGAACTGCGATCCTTTGGTTATGGATCGAGTATTGTGCGAGGTTACGAACTCTATGTTATTGATACTCAAAACTTTGCAATTTGGAAAAACACTTTGCGGTGGCAACTTTTTTCTACCGAAAAACGAATTGACAAAATTATTGGCATGGAACAATTTAGCACCTTGCCTTTATCTATGTACCTAAAAATTTATGCTGATTTGGCTTATGCACAAAATACTTTGATTACTAATCCAAACGATTTAGCCAATAGATTGTTGGCAGGTGGCGGAATTGGTTTGGATACAGTTGCCTCTTACAATTTGGTTTTGCGTTTGGAATATTCTTGGAATAGAGAAAATAAAAATGGCTTTTTTATGGGTTTTAGAGCCGATTTTTAAAAAAAAACAAAAAAATATTCAAGTATAACCTTATGAAAAAAGCATAAAATATATGATTTTATTGATTAAAAATTATACTTTAACTGCAAAAATTAACATATCATCAATTTGTTTGCGTGTTCCTTTCCACTCATTGATTGTTTTTTCTAAAATATCTTTTTGATCGCATAAATGCTGTGAATGAATATCAAAAATCAAACTTTTGAGTTTTTTAACCATAAATTTTTGGTTATTTTCTCCTCCAAATTGATCCTGAAAACCATCTGAACACAAATAAAAAGTAGTTTCAGTAGAAATATCAATTTCATGTTTGTTAAACGTTCTGACTGCCTCTGCTTGTCTGCCTCCAATGGCTTTTTTATCGGCTTTAATTTCGAAAAACTGTTTGTTCTGCACATAAAAAAGCGGATTCATCGCGCCTGCATATTCTGCTTTTTGCTTGGAGCAATCAATGACCAAAATCGCCACATCCATGCCGTCTCTGCTTTCGGTTTCTTCTTGTTTGAGTGCTTTTTGAATACCTTTGTGCAATTCGTTCAAAATTTTATCGGCTTGGGTGATGTTTTTGGTGTTTACAATTTCGTTCAAAATGTCGTTTCCGATCATGCTCATAAACGCACCTGGCACACCATGCCCTGTGCAATCTGCGACTGCCAAAATTAGTTTTTCGTTCAGAATGGTTTGATTATCAATGGTTTGTGGATTTCTTACTTGCGAAAACCAATA
>RDXG01000322.1 GCA_004292785.1 Bacteroidota bacterium | reverse complement strand
TTTTTGAGGCAGACAAAATTTTTGAAGACGCAGGAGTTTTGTTTTTTGATGCCGATAACGACAAAGATTTGGATTTGTACGTGGTTAGTGCAGGAAATGAGTTTTACAGCACCATGCCCGAAAGCAAAGATAGGTTATATTTGAATGATGGAAAAGGCAATTTTAGCAAATCTAGCGGACTTTTGCCCGATTTTTTTGCGAATGGAAGTTGTGTAAAAGCCGCAGATTACGACTCTGATGGAGATTTGGATTTGTTTGTCGGAAGTAGAAATGTGGCTTGGAATTATGGAATTTCGCCAACTTCTTTTTTGCTAGAAAACGATGGAAAAGGCAAATTTAGCCTCACAAATTTTGCAGAATTTAAAGAATTGGGCATGGTTACAGACGCAATTTGGGCAGATTTGGACAAAGATAACAAACCCGAATTAATTGTAGTTGGAGATTGGATGCCGATCCGAATTTTTAAGTTTACGAACAAAAAAATAACAGAACT
The DNA here is from genome assembly GCA_004292785.1 of Bacteroidota bacterium. Classification (GTDB taxonomy): domain Bacteria; phylum Bacteroidota; class Bacteroidia; order Cytophagales; family Thermoflexibacteraceae; genus RDXG01. The sequence goes on along the minus strand of RDXG01000322.1, from coordinate 11,557 downwards.
TACTGATAATTACGGACTTAGCAAAACCAATGGTTGGTGGAATTGCTTGCTTGCCGAAGATTTTGACGGCGACGGAGATTTGGATTTGGTGGCAGGAAATTATGGTTTGAATAGCATTTTGAAAGCCTCAGCCAAAAATCCTGTGCATTTATTTGTAGATGATTTTGATGGAAATGGCAAAAAAGATGCAATTTTGGCATATTATCAAAATGATTCTTTGTTTCCTTTGGCAATGCGCGACGAATTGATTGCTCAAATTCCTGCGCTTCGCAAAAAATTCCCTAATTATGCCGATTTTGCAGGCAAAACTATAGATCAAATTTTTACAGAAGAAGCCTTAAAAAAATCACAGAAAAAAAATGTTTACACTTTTGCTTCTGTTTATTTAGAAAATAAAAATGGTAAATTTGAAGCTCGAAATTTGCCTATGCAAGCACAGTTTTCGCCAATTTTTAGCTTTTTGGCAGACGATTTTGATGAAAATGGCACAAAAGATTTGCTTTTGGCAGGAAATTTTTACGGAGTAATTCCTTATTTGAGTCGGGCAGATGCAAGTTGCGGTTTGATGCTTTCTAACGATGGAAAAGGCAATTTTACAGCTTTAAACTCTCAAAAAAGCGGTTTTGTGGTCAAAGGCGAAAGTCGAGATATTCAAAATATTAAGGTTAAAAACAAAAATTTGATTTTAGTAGGAAAAAATAATTCTAAAATTCAGATTTTTGAAAAAAGATAACTATTTTTCGCAAAATGTTAATCTTTTGTGAAACCTTGTTTTAAAAAAAATTTACTTTGTATTTTTCCGTAATTAAACAAAAACTAATTAACATGAAAAAAATTCATTATTTATTTTTGAGTTCCTTGTTGGCAAGTGGTTCATTGATGGCGCAAGATGCCAAAAATACAGACGGACGCATGGTCATCAATGACAATGCAACTTGCACCAACCACAAAGAAAATAAAGTAACACTAAAACTTGACGCAGTAAATGCCAAAGAAATGATGCTAAGTAATACTGCAAATTTTGTGGGCGGTGGCGTAAAATGGGAGACTTTTTCTCCTGCCAAAGAATGGAAAATGGCACAAGGAGACGGCACAAAGACTGTTTATGTCAAATTTAAAGACAATGCAGGCAAGGAAAGTAAGATGGTTTCTGCAAGCATTATTTTGGATACCCAAGCTCCAATTCCTGGAACAATCACTATGAACAAAGGTGAAACCTTAGTGCGTTATTCTGATGTTTTGTTGAATTTTACCGCAAAAGGGGCAGATTATATGTGGGTTGCCAATGACAAAAATTTTTCAAAAGGTACATGGGAGCCTTATGAGGCTAAAAAACAATGGAATCTGGAAGACGGTGAAGGCAAAAGAACAGTTTTTGTTAAATTCAAAGACAGTTGCGGAAACGAAGTCATGCCAATCAGTGCCACAGTTACTGTTGATTATGACGAATAATATTTTTATTCAAAAAAATTTGTAATATGATCCAATCGTATTACAAATTTTTTTTGCCAGCACAATCCACAAATATTTCCAATATGATCGTTTTGCTAAGTCTAATTTTTATACATTTGCAAAATTTTTAAGAGCTTCTTTTTTTTATTATCAATCAAAAAATCCTAAATATTGCTTTTTTTTATGAAAAAAAGACAAATTATTATATTGGTGGTTGCTTTAGTTATATTTGGTGGTTCTTTTGGTTTAATGCGTTTTTTGGCAAGCCAAAAGCCTATTCCTAAACAAATTATTTCTGAAAAAGCAAAAAAATTTGTGAAAACAGAAAAAGTAAATTACCAAACCATTCGCACACAGTTGGTGGCTTATGGCAGAGTAAACTCTTCTCAACCGCTTGATTTGGCTTCCGAAGTTTCGGGTAGATTGTTGGCAGGAAATATTACTTTAAAAGCTGGACAAAAATTTTCGAAGGGAACTTTACTTTTTAAAATTGATGATAGCGAACAAAAACTACGTTTGCAAGCTGCAAAAAGTGGTTTATTGAAAGATATTGCAGGTATTTTAGCCGATTTTAAGATCGATTTTGGAGATAGTTATTCAGTTTGGAGTAATTATTTCAAATCTATTGAACTCGAAAAACCTCTGCCGATTATTCCGCAACCCAAAAATGATAAGGAAAAAACCTATTTGGCAATAAAAAATATTTATAATACTTATTATACCATCAAAAGTACGGAAGCAAACCTTGACAAATATTTGGTTTATGCCCCTTTTGACGGTGCAGTGGCAGAATTACAGTTGGAAATTGGCTCGTTTGTGAATCCTGGAACTAGAATAGCCCGACTACTTCGCACTGATAAATTAGAGTTGAAAGTTCCCATCGAAACCGCAAATATTGACTGGTTGAATATTGGAATGTCGGTTAAAATTGCGACTCAATCCGAAAATATGACATGGCAAGGAACAATAAACCGAATCGGTGATTTGGTCAATCCTGCAACCCAATCTTTAGATGTTTTTGTGGCAATTACGCCCAACGAATATAAAATTTATGACGGAATGTATTTGAAAGTGAACATTGCAGGCAAAGAATTGGATAAAGTGATGGAAATGCCAAGAAATGCAATTTTTAACGAAAATTATGTTTATGTTTTGCAAGATAGTTCCTTAATTACAAAACAGATCAAAATTCAGAAAATTAACCAAGAAACGGTTATTTTTTCAGGTTTAGACGAGGATTTGGATTTGGTTGTTGAACCGCTAACCAATGTGGATCAAAATACAAAAGCAAGCCGTTTGAACGAACAGAAAACAAATGTGGAAAACCCTGCGGATACTACAAAAAAATTAAAATAAGCACTTTCCAAAAGTTTTTTAGACTTTTGGAAAGTTTAAAATTGTGTAATTCGTAAAGTTTTCCTACATTGCATTTCATAATTTTAAATAAAAATGAAAAAACGATTACTTTTTATAGGTTTTTGTCTGATTTTATGCTTGCAAAGTTTTTTGGCAATGGCTCAAAAAAACAAACAAGTAGAAAAACTGCGCGAACAAATTGAAAGCTATCAAATATCTTTGAATAAAGCCATTCAAGGAAAACAGAAAAAAACAATGGCTTATTACAACACAAAAATTGCTTTTATTTATTGGGAAATGCAAGACCAAGACAACGCTATCCGCTTTTTTGAACGCGCTTTGGCGGTTCATAGAGAAGTAGGAAATACAATGGAAGTTGCGTCGATAAACAATAATTTAGGAGATATTTGCATTGAAACCGAAAAATATCAAACAGCTTTGATTTATTTATTCAAGGCGAGAACCACTTTTAGCAGCAAAAGGAATATTTCTGCTTTGTGCGAAGTCAATTTGAAAATTGCAAAAGCATTTCAAAAACAACGAAAATACGCAGCAACCATTACTTATTTGGACTCAGCTTTACAAAATGCCCGAACCATCAAAGATCAAAACCTTACAGGAGCTTGTTACAGAGATTTGGCGGAAAATTATAGAGAATTAGGAAATACACAAAAAAGCCAACAATATGAAAGATTGTACATGGCAAATGCTGCCTTAGAACCACCCAAAAATACTAAGATGACGGATTTGCAAGTTTGGTCAAAATTGCGTGAAGCTGAGGCAAGAATTAAAGAATTGGAAGAACAAATTAGCAACAATGCCATGAGTTTAGAAGACAAATCCAAAAAATTGGATAGTTTGTCAGGCAAAAAGGGCGAATATGAAAAGCTAAGTCTTGCCCAAGAATCCCAAATTAAAGCATTAAATATTGACCGAGATTTAAAAGAAAGCATTTTGAAAGATCGCGAGTGGCGTTTGCAAAGCGAAACCTATTTGCGCAATTTTTTGATGGTAGGTGCTTTTATTTTTCTGATTCTCACTTTGGGAATTTTTAGGGCTTTGCGCCAAAAACAGGCTGCTAATCAATTACTTTCGACTCAAAATACTGAAATAAAGCAACAACAAGACGAAATTATGGCACAAAAAGATGCCATTAGCCAAAAAAGTGTAGAATTGCAACTTGCTTTTGCAGAAATTAATGAGAAAAGTCAAAAAATAACCAGTAGTATCAATTATGCCAAACGGATTCAATCTGCAATTTTGCCTAGCATAGAAAGCATCAGAAAGGCGTTGCCCGAATCATTTATCATGTTTAAACCGAGAGATATTGTGTCTGGCGATTTTTATTGGCTTGCTGAAAAAGATTTTAAACCATATTACATTAGCAAACAAATTAAGGATCAAACTGTTTCGGTGCTAAAAGGGTTTGTAAGCCAAAAAATTGTCATTGCAGCCGTAGATTGTACAGGTCATGGCGTGCCAGGAGCTTTTATGAGCATGATCGGGGTAGAACTTTTGAACGAAATTGTAAATGTAAGAAATCTAACAGAATCGAATTTGATTTTGAACGAAATGCACAAAGGCGTAAGAAAAGCACTCAAAAAAGACGAAACAGAAAACCGAGACGGCATGGATATTTCGCTTTGTATCATCGACAAAGAAATGAAAACATTGGACTTTTCGGGAGCAAATAACTCACTTGTTTATATCAAAAACAATGTTTTAGACGAAATCAGAGGCGACAAACAGGACATTGGCGGGAATACCAAAAACGAAAAAAGTAGAAAATTTAGCAAACACCAAATTTCGGTGGCTGACCCAACTTATTGCTACATTTTTAGCGATGGTTACCAAGACCAATTTGGGGGCAAAGAAAATAAAAAATATATGATCCGAAATCTCAAAGACTTGCTTTTGAAAGTTCATTTGCTTCCCATGCCCGAACAAGAACAAATCCTAAGCAACACTATGAATAGCTGGATGAGCAATTGTAAGCAAATTGACGATATGCTCGTGATTGGTTTTAGGTTTGTTTAAGGAATTATCTATTTGATTTTCAGACTGTTCCGATTTTTTTCGCAAGTTTACCACTTCACCAATAATGATTACCGCAGGCGAGTCTATTTGTTGTTCGTTTGCCAATGCAACAATATTTTTCATTGTGCCAATTACAATTTTTTCGTTAGGCAAAGTACCATTCTGAACGATTGCCACTGCCGCATCTGACTTTTCATAAATTTGGTACAATTCTGCAATTTCTGCCAATTTTCTGGTTGCCATCAATACAATAACGGTTGCCGTAGATTGGACTGCTAAATGCAAATCCTTAGAGATTTCGCCTGTTTTGGTTGTGCCTGTCAAAACCCAAAAACTTTCACTTATCCCTCTGTGAGTCAAGGGAATATGTTGTAATTCTGGAACAGCAATCGCACTACTAATGCCTGGAATAACGTTGGTAGGAATGCCAAAAGATTCTGCGTACTGCATTTCTTCGTAACCTCTGCCAAACACAAAAGGATCGCCACCTTTGAGCCTAACTACATGACCATAACGCAAAGCATTTTCAACAATTAATTCATTGATTTCGTGTTGCAAAAACTCATGTTTACCCACTCTTTTTCCAACAAAAACAATTTTGGCAAAGGGAGCATATTCCAACAATTCGGGATTAACAAGGGCATCATACAAGACCACATCAGCCTGTTTTAGGGCTTTGATTGCTTTTAAGGTGATCAAATCTGGATCGCCTGTACCTGCACCAACTAAGGTAAGTTTTGGAGAATTAGTAAGAGTGCTTTTCATGATTTTCATGGATTTTTTTGCAAAAATAATTCATAAAAATATAAAATCTATGTATTTTGTAGAATATTTTGTTTTTTTCACAAATTTCTAATAAAATAAATATAAAATAGCTTTAAAGACTACAAATTCAGATATAAGTTTGGCTGTTTATGCACAAAAAAACACCGTGAAAAAAATGTAATAAATGCACGCTTTTGTTAAATTTCCTTGTGTAATATAAGTTCCTCTAGGCTCTTTAAATTCCTCTTTTGTTCTTTGGATTCTGATGATATTTTGGTTTAAAAAATCATTGCCGTAACAGCCCAAAAAAGCAATATTTTCATGATTTTGGTTGCTAACTCTTGTTTCAATGATCCAATGATTGATCAGTTTTTTATTGTCCCAAGAGTAAAAATTTTTATTACCTACAAGATTCCTATGTTTGTCATAAACATTTACCTTTATTTTTGTGAAAATCATTGTTTTTGAAGTATTCCAAATTTTAAAACCTATTGGAAAAAAACCTTTCACATTATCAAAAGTATTGGCTGGAATAATGAAACATTTTTCTAATTTTGTCTGAAAAAATTTGCGAAATTTCAAAAAATTGGGACCCGATAGGGCTTTCAAAGTTGAAAATTCTGCAAGAACACAACCATTTATTTCAGCATAAATCCTAACGAGAAATTGTGCAAATAGCTCCTTCATTGCAATCCCTACAATACTAGAATATTTATTGTGAATTTTTGTTTGTTCAATTTTGTTTTTGTTTATGCCTGTACCTGTTCGAGTACGTGAAGTGGCAACTTCCGCATAAGGCGGATTAATATAAATCACTAACTTTTTCCGCTTTTCAGGATTATTCACAATTTCCTGCAATTCCATCGGCAATTTCTCAAAACCATCATTCAAAAAATCGAATTGAAAAACATGGCTTTCCAACAAATTTGCACCATTCAAAATCCGATCTCGCATCACATCAACGTCTTGACGATCCAAAGTCGATGCCCAAATTCGATTTTTATTCGTTAAACCTGTCAATAAATTGCCCGTTCCTGCCGCACAATCCCAAATATAATATTCGTCCTGCCAATTTTCTCCTAAAACATCTGCAAGGTATTTTTGGGAAAGTTCGACCCAAATTTGTGGCGTAAAAAAACTGCCTGTTATTTCACGTTTTAATCTGTCCATTTTTAAGCCTTCAAAAAACCATATTTATACACTTTTGGCTCGATTTTTTGCGCTAAAAATTGCAAACTTTTGCGCAAATCCGAAATAAGTTGGTTATATTTTTCGTCTGTGCTTTTGTTGCGCATTTTGCCGTTTGTATTTCGCCCCTGAAAATACTCTCGAATATCGTATAAAGAAGCATTAGGATTCGCAGTTTCGCCTAAAATGGGCATATTTTTAACCGTTTCGTGATAATAAATCCACAAATTTCTGCCTGCATCAAAAACGGCATGGGCTTCTGCCGAAAATTTTAGAGGAGTAGTTCTCTGTTTTTTGGTTTCCAACAAATTGCCATTACCCACTATTTTTATTTTGCCTTGAATAAAATCAGTCATCGAATTGCTTGAAAAATTACCAACCGCATTTACTTCTTTTTCTGTAAAAGGAATCCAATAATTAATATTTTCTTTCGAACTGATCCTATTTTGCCCATGAAAAAGCGTAAAAGTTAAACAATCTGATTGAAATTCGCTATCTTTTTCCCATTTTTTGTTAGGAAATAGAAATTGATCACGATCTTCTAGCCAAGTAGTTTTGATAACATGGCGGACAGTTAAATATATACAAACAGGAATTATATTTTGGTTATTAACCCAAATTCCTCTAGGATTTAACATTTGTTTTTTTTGATTTAGTAAATAAACAATGTTATTGTGTTGAAAACCGTTGCCATTTGTGCCTGCCAAAAAGCCAATATAATCCTCTGAATCATTTTTAAATAAATTAATCCATTTATTTATATAGTTTTCTTTTTCGAGAGCAGAAAATAGCTTTTTCCCGATCCAATATCCATTTTTGTGATAAATATCAGCTTTAATGGCTTTAAATTTATCTTTTATTCCTGTATTCCAAATTTTAAAACCGATGGGAAATTTGCCGCTTACATTATCAAAAGTATCTGCGGGAACAACAAAACACTTTTCCAATTTTGCTTCAAAAAAATTTCTGAACAAACTAAAAGCAGAACCTTGCAACGTTTTTTGTTTAGAAAACTCTCCTAAAATGCAACCTTCAATTTCAGAATAAATACGAACCATAAATTGAGTATGCAATTCTCTGCCTGCAGTCCCTAATTTTTTGATATATTTGTCATGTGTTTTTGACTGATTGACCCCCATTTTACCTCTGCCAATTACTGTTGAAACTTCTACATAAGGCGGATTAATATAAATCACTAACTTTTTCCGCTTTTCAGGATCATTCACAATTTCCTGCAATTCCATCGGCAATTTCTCAAAACCATCATTCAAAAAATCGAATTGAAAAACGTTTTTTTCTAGTAAATTTGCGCCATTCAAAATCCTGTCTTTCATCACATCCACATCTTGTCTGTCCAAAGTCGATGCCCAAATTCGATTTTTATTCGTTAATCCTGTCAATAAATTGCCCGTTCCTGCCGCACAATCCCAAATATAATATTCGTCCTGCCAATTTTCACCTAAAACATCTGCAAGGTATTTTTGAGAAAGCTCGACCCAAATTTGTGGAGTAAAAAAACTGCCTTTGCGCTCCCGAACATCTTGTGGAACTAATAAATCACGGCGCTCAACAATATAATCCCAATATTCTGTTTTCGGAGGGCGTTCATATTTGTTCCAAAATAATTGATGTGCCTTCTGTTTATCCAAAAAAGAGGTTTTTTGAAAATTAAACAAGCCCAATTCGTCTAATTTACGGTCTAATTCATAATGATTTTTTTTCAAAAGTACATACAAATTATCTTTCAAACTTTCATTTTCAGCAGAAAGCAAATCTGCCAAATAAAAATCTCCATCGATAATGCCTATTTTTTTAACCAAAGCCCAATTTACCGCAATAGTCGGCTTTACCAAATTTAGCCATTTATTATAGATCGTAATGAAATTATTTTTGTCGATTCTGATTTTTTGATTGCCAAATCTGCCCGAAACAAAGTTATTTTCGATAAACTCTCGCAATTCTTGATCATCTGTTTTATAGAAAAATTGCAAAGAATTTATTTCAATAATTGCGCGCGCTTTTTCCAAAACCATTTTAAATTCCTTCGTTTCGTAATTCGAGGGCGCAACATTCCAATTAAAATCATTCAAATAAAAAATTTCTTGAATGTCATTATAAGGAAGAAAAGCAATTTTTTCGGCATCAAAAGCACCCAAATAGGCGGGAGGCAGAGTTTGTTCGAAGCTGCGCGCCTTGCCAACGGTCAAAATTAATTGCGTAATCGAATTGAAAATATCGGCTTTGCCTTTTTTGGCTTCTGCCCAAAGCAAGGATTGAATTTCAAATTCTTTGGCTTGAAAAACAGCTACACAAAAGTCAATATTTCCTATAATTTTTGTAGTATCAAAATCAGGAAAATACTCTTGGGAAATTTTGTTTTTTAATTCTTCTTCTCTGATGTTTTCGTACATTTTCGTTTATTTATTTTTTATCTTAAAAATTGTCTGACCTAAGTCTGAATAAGTTTCTTTTTACAAATATAGAAAACAAAAGTATAATTTTAGTAGTTTAAATTTCGCAAAAAATAAGGCATCACGTTGGCAATGGTCGAATGACCTTGCCAAACGTGAAAACTAAAACCGCCTTTCAAAACCCAACAACCACCTAAAAGCAAATTCTTTAAAACTAAAACCGCCTTTCAAAACCCAACAACCACCTAAAAGCAAATTCTTTTCCGTCTATTTGAGAAGTGTTTACCCAAAAAGGAACATCAAAACGAATGGTTAAAGGCTTGATAGTCAATTCGTTGAACCTAAAATTAATTGCCGTTCCGATGCCCGCATTGGCGCGAAAAGGCAAAACTTTATTTGCTTGATTCAAGCCAAAACCCGCATCAACAAACAAATACGTACTGTTATCAATTTGCAAATCCTTGATTTTGAATTTCATTTTTGCAATTTTATCCAAATCCATTTCCAAATTTACGCTTGCCCCAGATCGCAAAGGCGAATTGGCAAAATTTGCACTATCCAAACTGCTCACCATTCGCGAAAAACCACGCAAATTTAAACCGCCTGAACTGTGTAAATGGTTGTCTGTCAAGCTGTTAAAAGGTTTAGAATAAAAATTTTCGGCTTGCGTAAAACGGTTGTCAAATTGCTGTTCGGGGTTCGCAGAAGCCCAATACAAAGCCGATTCTAGCGGTGCATTTCCAAAAGTATGGCGAGCAAAAAAACGAGTTCTAAAATTGAAAAAACGGCTAAAAGAATTGTGCAACCATTCCGTAGAAATGTAGGAATAATTGACCGAAGCCCAAGCAGGCAAGCGGTTATAAAAACGCCATTCGCCTTGTTTGTAGGTTTTTCGTAGCGAAATATTTATGCTAGCATTGGCTTGTTCATTTGCCCATAACTCCCTGAAATTCAAATAGTTATTGTCAAAACGATACATTGTTTTTTGTTCGATTTTCAAAATCCAAGCATTTGGATTTTGTTCGTCTTGGGGTCTGAAAGTTCGTTCTAGCGCAAATTCGTGTTTATACAAACCTGCCAAATAAGAAATTTTACTACTTTCATAATAATTTTCGAGATTTTTGATAAATTTTCCTCTATTTTCGAAAGAAAAGGCTATTTTTTGATGCGTTTTTCCCAAATTTTCGCCTAAAGTTTGATTTGCAAGCCCAGAATTATACCAAAAAGCAAAATTATAGGTTTTTTGGTTTGCAAAATATTCGCCTCTAAAATTTACGCCAAATTGGAAACCATCATAAGAATTATACCAAATTGCAGGTCGCCAAAAATGCTTATAAGAACGCCAAAAAGCCGCATTTTTTATGGGAACATCAAATAAAATAGGCGGAAAACCTTTGTGCCAAACATTGTCACTACGGTCAATATCTGCCAAACGTTCAGTCGGATCAATTTCTATTTTTTTGATTTTATCGTCTAATTCTACGGTTGCTTTATAAATTGGGTTCAATTTTTTGCCCCAACCATACCATTTTGGCAAAATTGTGGTCGGTTTTTCGGGTTTTTTCTGAAAAGAAGTGTTTGGAATATAAAAATTATCCGTTTGTCCGCTTTTGTCTGTAACTTGAAATTCCAAAGGCATTTGCTGTTCGCCAATTCTGCGAAAGTAAATTTCATACTTAAAATTTCCTAAGTGCTTGACTTTCTGTATTTTATAATCAATTTTTTTTGTAGTTTCGAGCCATTGATCAAAAAACCAATTCAAATCGGTTTTGGTATAATGAATGAAAGATTGACGCAAATCTTCGGGATAAGGGTGTGCAAATTTCCATTCCTGCACGTAATTTCGTAAAGCCTTGTAAAACAGATCGTTACCCAAAACATAATGTAAATTGGAAAGCATGACTCCGCCTTTTTGGTAAACCAAATTATATCCGCCGCCCTGTCTGATGGCATTTCTGAAATCGGAAGAATGTGTGTTTAAAGGCATATCGTAGCCATTATTTACGGTTTGCAAATAGCCATAATAGAGTTGCGAAAAAGTATTAGAAACCAAATCGTAAGCCCTATCGATAACTTTGTTTTGCGAAACTCTTTTGTTTTCTTCGCCATAAATCAAATTTTGAAATTCGGTGGTCATCAAATCGGCAAAACCTTCGTCTAAAAAAGCCCGATAAGTTTCGTTATTTGCCAACATTCCGTAAAACCATTGATGAGCAGTTTCGTGGGCAATTAGCGAAACGTTATAGGGGTAAATTCCCGTAATAATTGCCATCATGCCGTATTCTGTGCCATCTTGTGCGTCTGCAACTGTAAATTTTGGGTATTCGTATTTGCCAAATTTTTCGGAA
>RDXG01000203.1 GCA_004292785.1 Bacteroidota bacterium | reverse complement strand
GCCTTCTTTCACAATTTTTACGTTTTTTTCTTCATCTAACGCAATTCCTACCTCAAAAGTTAAATCTTTGATTTGCTGTTCGAGTGTCAAAATAAATTCTTCTAGCGTTTGAGAATCGTCTTTTTTTGGAATGTTGAGTTTGAACATTTTAAATGTTTTTTGTTGCAAAAATAAGAAAAAAATTAGCAAAATTAAATTATTTTTTCTTAATTCCGATTTTGTTTTAAATTTGCAATTAAAAAAATAATATGCTAAATTATAAAATTTCTTATCAATATCCAAATCGCCAACTTATTGATTTTGAGTTGATTATTGATAATATTAATTCTGAAAGCATCGATTTACAACTACCCGCTTGGCGACCAGGTCGTTACGAATTACAGCATTTTGCCAAAAATATTCAACAATTTCAGGTTTTTGACCTCGAAAACAAACCTGTTTTTTTCGAAAAAACAAAAAAAGATCGTTGGAAAGTCAAAACTGAAGGCATTTCTGAAATTAAAGTTTGTTACAATTATTATGCACATCAATTTGACGCAGGCGGAAGTTGGCTAGAAGACCGACTTTTATACATTAATTTTGTGAATTGTTGTTTGTACGTAGATCACAGATTATCAGAGAGTTATGAAATGAATTTGCAAATTCCTGACGATTTTCAGATTGCTTGCGGCTTAAAAAAAGAGGGCAAAAAATTGTTTGCAAAAGATTTTTACGAATTGGCTGATGCTCCTTTGATCGCAAGTCCAGATTTGCAATGTCAAACTTATAGTTGCCAAGAAACAACTTTTTATTTGTGGTTTTGGGGAAAAGTCAAACCCAATTGGGAAAGAATAATTTGCGATTGGAGGGCTTTTACGGAGGCACAAATCCAAATTTTTGGCGAATTTCCTGAAAAAGACTATCATTTTTTATACTTAATTTTGCCTTTTCAGTATTATCATGGCGTAGAGCATCATAATTCTACGGTAATTGTGATGGGCAAAGAGCAAAATTTTGAGGATTTTTATGACGATTTGTTGGGAATTAGCAGCCACGAGCTTTTTCACGCTTGGAATATTATCAAAATTCGCCCCGCCGAAATGTTGTCTTACGATTTTACGGGCGAAAACTACTTTAAAACGGGTTTTGTAGCCGAAGGACTCACTACTTATTATGGAGATTATTTGTTGGCGCGCGCAAATGTTTGGACAAAAGAACAGTATTTTGAAGAATTAAACATTTTGTTCAGAAGGCATTTTGACAATTTTGGCAGATTGAATATGTCTGTGGCTGATTCCTCTTTTGATCTGTGGTTGGATGGCTATGTGGCAGGGATTCCAAATCGTAAATCTTCGATTTATGTAGAAGGCGCTATTGCTGCTTTAATTTTGGATTTAGAAATTAGGCAAATCTCTGATAATCAACGATCTATGGACAATATTATGCAAATTCTTTGGACAGATTATGGCAAAACCAACAAAGGTTATACCTTCGAAAATTACCTAGAAATTCTTGGAAAAGTAGCAGAAAAAAATATGCAAAACTATGCGCAAGAATGTTTATTAAGTCCAAATCATTTGGAAAATCGTTTGAATTTGGCTTTGGATTGGGTGGCTTGCAAATTAACCAAAAAACCCGCTAAAAATGATTTTGAACGCTTTTTTGGCTGTAAAACTTCTTGGAAAAACGACATTTTGACGGTGGTTTTGATTCAACCAAATTCGCCTGCGGACAGAGTTTTGGCTTTGGGAGATCAAATTTTGAGCATCAACGGAAAAACAAAACAAGAAATTGATCTGGATAATTTTTCTAAAATGGTAAATTTGCAAATTATTCGCAATTTTAGAGAAAAAAATGTGCAAATGTTTTCAGACTCTGATCAATATTTGCCTATCTATCTGATTGAAATTCAGCAGGATGCAAGCGAAAAGGCTTTAAATAATTTGGCAAAATGGTTAAAATATTAAAAATATTATTTTTATGAAAATAATTTTTGTTTATCTGATTTTTATTTTTTTTACGTTTCCTGTTTTTGCGCAATTACTCAACATCGAAAAAGATTTGTTGGAACAAGAACAGAGCAAAAAGCATCTTTTTTTGGGAAATTTATCCGTACATTTTAGCCGAAAAGAGCAAAGACGCAGTTTGTTGAGTTTTGGAAGTTACGGAAATTTGATCTATACAAACCAAAAACATTTGTATGCTTTGATTTTGAACAACAATTTTTCGCAAGTCAATGGCAGCGAAATTTTGAACGATTTGATGTTGCACCAACGCAATACTTTTTGGAAAAATAAGAAAATTTCTTTTGAAACTTTTGCGCAATATCAATATGACTATAATCGTGGACTTGATGATCGTTTTCAGGCAGGTTTGGGAATAAAATATCATTGGAAACCGAACAAAAAATCTACGATTGCGGCTGGTTCTGGATTTTTGTGGGAAACAAATCATTGGCGAACTGAATTTATTGATACTCTTATGCAAAATCAGGTTTTTGCTTTGGAATCAGGCAACTTGATTCGATCAAATTCTTATTTAAGTGTGATGTTTGAACCCTCTAAGGTGCTTTCTTTGAATTTTGTGGTTTTTTATCAAGCTCCGCCAACGCAATTTTTTTTCAAAAAAGCCCGAATTTTGTTTGATTCTAGCCTTTCACTCAAAATACATTCTTGGCTTTCATACAATGTTCGCTATGCCTACACTTATGATGATGTACCAGAAAACATACGTGATTTAACAAGTTTGCCTCCCGCAATCTGGTCACTTTCGCAGGGTTTAACGGTCAAATTTTAAAATTTGCATAGTTTTAAAAATAAATTTATAAATTTATATCAAAACAAATTTGAGATTTATTAATTTTGTGGTTCGAAAACAGTTTTGATTTTGTCTTATTAGCAAAATTTTGGAACTATTTTTGTTCCATTTATTTAACAGAAAAAATATTTTTAGGAAATTGTAATAATATTTTATTTTTTACGTTCCTACAAAAAGTTTTGTCAGATCATTTTAATTTCATTGGTTGCTGTTTTAACAAATTTTGTTTGTTCAAAAAATAATAATTTTTGTTAAAATTAGTTATACCTATATAAGCTCAATCAATAAAAAAAATTAGATAATTTATAAAGTCATGAATAAACCTTGTTCTTTTATATACGGCTCTCTGAAAAATGTTTTCATTATGTTTGTGCTTGCTTCCTTGCTTCAAAGTTGTATTTTCGGAGGTAAAGGAAAAGGTGAAGGCGAACTTATTGGTATTCAAGATAGAGAAGGCTGGAAACAAGACTTGCCTTACGGAATGACCGTTGTTCCTCCAGGAACTTTCCACATGGGGCAGGCAGATGAAGACATTGCATCTTCTAAAATTGCTTTAAATAAGCAAATCACTATTAGTGGGTTCTACATGGACGACACTGAAATTACAAATAATGAATATCGTCAATTCATTATGACTTTGAGAGGTGAAAACGAAGCCACAGAAGCTCCTGATGTTACAGACCCTTTGATGCAATTAGGTGGGGATAGTTCTATTTTTGTGCGTTACCGCAAAATTTTGCCAAGAGTTGAAGAAGCAGATGACGTGATGAACTATTTGTATCCTGACACAATGGTTTGGATGAACGATTTTACCTATCACTTAGGCGATCCTTTGACACAATATTACTATTTTCATCCTGCCTACGACGATTATCCTGTAGTTGGAGTGAAATGGACACAAGCCTTGCTTTTTTGTGAATGGCGTACCAAATTCATGAATTATTTTAGAGAAGAAAAAGGTCAGTTTCCAATGCCTAACTTCCGTTTGCCTTCAGAAGCAGAATGGGAATATGCAGCCAGAGGAGGTAGAGATATGGCAAAATATCCTTGGGGAAGTGCTTATGTCAGAAATGCAAAAGGTTGTGCTTTGGCAAACTTCAAACCAGGTCGCGGTAACTATTATGACGATGGTTTTTCTTATACTGGTCCCGTTGCATCTTATTTTGCAAACGATTACGGTTTGTACGACATGGCAGGCAATGTTTCAGAATGGTGCGAAGACGCATTTAGTCCTGCAAGTTACTCGATTGTTTGGGATTTGAACCCTGTTTATTTTGATGCAAACGAACCTAGAAAAATTGTTAGAGGTGGTTCTTGGAAAGACATTGCATTTTTGATCGAAACAGGATCACGTACTTATGATCACGAAGACTCTACCCGTTCTTATATTGGATTCCGTTGCGTAATGACTTATTTGGGTCGTTCTTCAGGTTTTGAATTCTAAGAAATATATTTCATAAATACAAGGAACTCTCAATTTTAAAATTGAGAGTTTTTTTATTGTTTAATAATTAGCTTTTGGCATAATTTTAGAAATAAAATTTTTAACAAAAACTTTTTTCAAAAAAAAAGGAACTATAATTTGTTAGTTTGTATATAATTTGTATTTTGCATTGAATTAAGGATTATTACTAGGCTTTTAAATATATTTTTAACTAAAAAATCGAAAAAAATTTTTTAATTCCTTTTTAGTTTTTATTTTTGGCAAAAGTTATGGTATAATCTATTTAAATTTTTTTTATTAACGCCCTAAAAAGGCAATTTTTTTATTAATTAAATTCAAAAATCAAACTCAAAATGAGCGGAAAAAAAGAATCCAAATTAGAGTATTTTTTTAGAGTAGTTGCCCCAAAAATCACCAGCGTAGGAGCTGCTGTCGTAGTTGTGGGTGCGTTATTCAAAATTATGCACTGGCCAGGAGCTGGTGAAATGCTTACTGTTGGCTTGCTCACAGAGGCGGGCTTGTTCTTTATGGGCGTTGTTCAACCTGCTGCACCACCAGATGCACATTACCATTGGGAAAGAGTGTATCCAATTTTAGACGAAGGAATCAGTGATGATAAAATTCCACATCTTTCTGCTGAAGAAGCTATCAAATTGCAAAGAGCTGCAAGTAGCAATGTGCCACAAGTTGCTCAAAATGCAAATGCGGGCGCGGGAGCCGCTGCTTTAGCAGGTTTGGACAAGATCATGGCTGAATCAGGTTTGAATGTAGATGCTTTCAAAAATTTTGGGAAAGGTGTTCAATCTTTGAATACTACGGCTTCTCAAATGAAAGATTTGGGTACTACCGTTACAGCAAATAACGAATACGCAAAATCTTTGCAAGACGCTACTAAATCATTGGCTACTTTGAACAAATCTTATGCAGATACTACTGTGGCTATGTCAGGTATGGCAAGCGCAAGTTCTGATGCAAAAGCATATCATGAGCAATTACAAAACATCACCAAAAATTTGGGTGCTTTGAACGCTGTTTATGAAATGGAGTTGAAAGACGCAAATAGCCATTTGAAAGCAATGAACAAATTCTACGGTAATTTGACTATTGCTATGGAAAGTATGTCTGATGCAAGCAAAGAATCACAATTGTTCAAAGAACAAATGGTAAAATTGACTACCAACATTACGTCACTGAACAAAATCTATGGCAATATGCTTACTGCCATGAAAGGTTAATTAAGTAAACCTATAATTTACTTAAAAAACATTTAAAAAAACATAGATTATGGCAGGAGGTGGAAAGGAAACCCCAAGGCAAAAAATGGTAGGTATGATGTATCTTGTACTTACCGCCTTGCTTGCGTTGCAAGTAAGTAATTCAGTATTGGATAAATTTGTTTTTATTGATGAAAGTCTTAAGCATAGCATTGAAATTACTAGAACAGGTAACACTAACCTGATTGCAGGAATTGATGCTAATGTTAAGAAAAATGGAAACAGAGCTGACGACATGGCAGTTCTTGCTAGAGCAGGACAAGCCAAAGAGAAAACTACAGCTATGCTCCATGAATTAGATATGATTCGTGCCAAAATCATCGAGGTTACGGGTGGAAATCTTAAAGACGATCAAGGTAAAGACATACCAGGCTCTTATGCAGGTGCTAAAGACTACGACATGGTAATGAACCTTATGATCGGACCAGAAGGTAATAAAACTGGAATCGGCTATGAGATGGAGAAGAAAATGGATAAATATCGCAGTGAAATGCAGGCAATGGTAGATAGCGTTGTTTTAGACGACCTCACTCAACCCGCAAAAGATATTCCACAGTTCAAAAACAATCCAGATCAAAAAGACAAAGACTTTGTTGAGTTGAGTTTTGATCATACACCAATGGTAGCTTCTTTGGCAGTATTAAGCCAAATGCAATCTGAAATTGCTCGTACAGAAAGTAAAGTAATTAGCAGATTGGCAGAAAAAGTAGGCGCAGGTCAGCTAAAATTTGACAAAGTAATGGCGGTTATCAGTGCAGAATCTAAGGTTGTTGCAGCTGGTACACCTTACAAAGCAAAAATGTTTATTGCTGCCTCATCTTCTACCGCTGTGCCACGTATGACTTCTACAGCAGGAGGAGTGAAAATTGAAAACACGCCAACAGGTTATGTTGGCATGGTAGAATTTATTGCTAAGCCCGCAGGTTCTTATGTTGACGGTAGAGCTAAAGCAGAATGGAAAGGAAGTATCAGTATCAAAACAAGTCGTGGAGATACTACTTTCAACGTAACAGAAGAGTATTTTGTGGCTCAACCAGTTATTCAAGTACAAGCAGGTTCTATTAGTGCTTTGTACATGAATTGCGGTAACGAATTGAGCATACAAGTACCAGCTTTGGCTTCAAATTATGAACCAGCTTTTACTGCCACAGGTGCAACTTTGATACCAGGACAGAAAAAAGGATTTGTAATTGTAGTACCAACTGCTCCGCAAGTAGCAGTAAATGTGAGCAGCGGAGGTAACTTAATTGGCGTGGAAAAATTTGGTGTTAAAGCAATTCCAAAACCAACTATTGAAATGCTTGATGGTAATGGAAAAAAATTAGACCAAAAAGTGGGTGGTCAATGCCCTAGAGGTTTGGTTGCAAAAGCAGTTCCTGAAGCAGGTTTTGGCGGACAACTTCCAAAAGATGCACGTTATGAAGTTACAGACTGGAAAGTTACTTTGGCTAGAGGCAAAAGACCTGTTGGCGAAGAAAAATTCAGTTCTTCAAGAGCTAATTTGGCAAATGCAGCAAAAGCACAAGCTGGAGATCGTTTGGTTATTGAAATTTTGGGCGTAACAAGAACTAATTTTCAAGGTAAACAAGAAAAAGTTCCTGGTATGAACGAATTGTATCAATTCCCGATCAACTAATTGTTTTTTTCCTAAAAATAAAAAAGACTGTAGAGAAATTTACAGTCTTTTTTTATTCTTGTTGTGCTAACAAAACCATTATTTTTTCTAATTTTTTTGCCAATTCACTCCCCGAACCCGAAAAGTTATTGACCATGATCGCAAAAGCAATTCTTTTACCTGAACGGCTATTGACATAACCTGCAAAACTCCTGATCCCACTCACCGAACCCGATTTTGCTCTCAAATTTCCTTCGGCAACTGTGCCTTTACAACGGTTTTTCATTGTGCCTGTTTTGCCTGCAATGGGCAACGAATAAAACAAAGATTGAAATTCGTTTTCGTTTTGCATGGTTTTCAAAATTAATGCTAATTGTTTGGTAGTCAAGGCATTAAAGCGAGAAAGTCCGCAACCGTCATACATCAGCAAGCCGTTGGTATCTATTTTTTTAGATTTCAAAAAATTGCTTATTTCCTCAATTCCTTTAGCGTTACTTCCCTCTTTTGTCTTTTTGTAGGCGATCATTTTTAGGCAATGTTCTGCATACAAATTCATACTTTCCAGATTGATGGTTTTTACAATTTCCTTTAATGCTTCTGAAAAAGTTTGATGCAAAACTGTTCTTTTATCATCAGAAAACTTGTTTTTTATTTTTAATAATCGGTCTGTACTTACTTCTTTACAAGAAATGCCGTTGGCAATTAATTTTTTTTGCAAATATTCGGCGCAAAATAGTGCAGGATCGGGCAGAGAACCTTTGATTTCAAAATTGTTTGCCCCCGCAGGAATTGTTCCGCGAATGTATCTCAAAAATGAGTAGGGCGCACCATAAATGTAGGCATTATCGCCAGAGTCAGATGTGCCTGTTTGCACTTCGTTTACAATTTCCAAATTGTTAATTTGTGGTTCTGTTCTCAAAAATTTGGCATTTATTCCTACTTTATTTTCCGCAGAAAAAAATATTTTATAGGCATTTTCTGCAATAGAAAGCCCGCAAGCTCCCGCTCCATAGTAGTTGCCCATGTCTGCCCATGTCCATGTATCAGGAGTCAAATGGTCTTCGAAAATGCTGGCATCTCCCACCAAAATTCCGTTAATTTTTTTGATTCCCTTGTCTTTGATTGCTTTTGCCCAATTATCCATCAAAGCATTCAAATTATTTGCTCCCAAAGTTGGGTCTCCCCCACCTTTAATGTATAAATTACCTTCCAATGTGCCTTCTGACGTAATTTTGCCATCATATTCCAATTTGGTTTCGAATACAAAATCTTGTCCTAGAACAGCAAGTGCTGCCGAAGTAGTTACAATTTTCAGGGTAGAAGCAGGAGACAAACTCTGTTCGCTATTATATTCTGCCAAAGGTTTGTCGGACAAAACAGGAATTGCATAAAAGCCCAAAGAAGCATTTTTGAGTTTTTCTTCGCTTAACAATTTGCGAATTTCTTTGAGAATGTCTTCCGCAGATGCCTCGTTGTCGTTGTTTTCTTGGGCTTGCACCGACTCATCACAAGAAATAAGTAAGACAATAAATAAATAAATGAATAATCTGATCATAAAAAAAAGGTTTGTAATTTGAGTTACAAACCTTGTCAATTCTAGCTTTTTTTCCAAAGATTTAGCTTAATTTTTATTTATACAAAAATCTTGTAAAACAATTTCAAAATCCATTGATCTATTTCCAAAATTTGTAAAATAGATGCCAGAACTACCAAAATAAGCAAACGATGAGTCCAAAGATTGGCTGATTTGGATTTTATGGCAAATTTTGCAGCAAACCATGCCCCAATTCCTTGTCCTATTGCCATAAAAAAGCCATATTCCCAAATAATTTGCTTATGAAAAATAAAAATACAAACGACAGGAACGGTAAACAAAAAAACTGCTAAAATTTTGAGTGCATTTGCTTCCGTTAAATTATAGCCTGAACGCAAAACTAAGGCAGCTAAAATTAAAATACCTACTCCAGACATCAAAAAACCACCATAAAATCCGATGACTAAAAAAATAATGAAGTTCAAAACTGTTTTTTCGTTTATAATTTCACTTTTTTCTTTAAGCCATTTTTCGGGTTTTAACAAAATCAAAAAAAGCATCAAAAACATCATGACCGCCATTGAGCTTTTAGTGGCTTCTTCACTCAAAAAACTAGCTGTTTGTGCGCCAAAAATTGCGCCCAAAACCATTGGAATCAGAAACCAAATGCTTTTTTTTAAGTCAATTTTTCCATTTTTATAAAACACCCAAACTCCTGTGATACTTTGTAACAAAATCCCTAAACGGCTAGTAGCATTGGCAATATTGGCAGGCAAACCGACAAACATTAAGACCGTTAAGTTGATGAGTGAGCCACTACCCGCAAGCGTATTTACAAAACCGCTAACAATGCCCGTAAAAATTAGTAAAAGATAAGTAAGCCACATTTTTTGATAATATTTTTGATAAAATAGAAAAAATTACAAATTAAATTATAAAAAAAAAGATTGGCATTAGAGCCAATCTTTTTTTTATTCTTCCTCCTCCTCATTCCAAATGTCTAAAACATCTTCGCAATGCCAAATTTTTTCTTTTTTGACATCAGGTTTTTTAGTTTCTGCTCCGCCTGCTTTGGCAAGCATCATTTTTTGGATCAAACGGTTGCGTTCTGCTTGTACTTCTAAACGTATTTTAGCATCTTTTTCGCGGTCAAAATATACAATTCCATCAACAATCGTTTTTTCAGATTTGGCATAAACCGAAAGGGGGTGAGTCGACCAAAGCACTACATCTGCATCTTTTCCTGCTTTGATACTGCCCATTTTTTTGTCCAAATGTAACATTATTGCCGCATTTAAAGTGGGCATTTTCATAGCTTCTATTTCTGAAACATTGCCATATTTTACAGTTTTAGCGGCTTCTTGGTTCAATCTTCTGCCCATTTCTGCATCATCAGAATTAATAGCTGTTGTAACTCCAACTTGCGTTAAAAGTGCAGCATTGTAAGGAATTGCATCTAAAACTTCGTATTTGTACGCCCACCAATCCGCAAAAGAAGAAGCGTGAACGCCATGCGCCTTCATTTTGTCTGCCAATTTGTAACCTTCCAAAATATGTGTAAAAGTATTGATGTTAAAATTAAATCTTTCTGCAACTTTCATGAGCATATTAATTTCAGACTGCACATAAGAGTGGCAAGTGATGTAACGTTTTTTGTTCAAAATTTCCAAAACTGCTTCTAAACCCAAATCTTTGCGAGTTTGCGGATTATTTCGTACTTTTTCATATTCTCTTGCTCTGGTGAAGGCATCTACATAAACCTGCTCCATGCCCATGCGGGTTTGCGGGAAACGTGTATTTCCAAAACTTCCTGTATTTGATCTTTTTGGATTTTCGCCGAGTGCAAATTTGATAAATTCGTCTGCACCTTTAATTTTTAAGTCTTCAGGTTTCATTCCCCAACGAAATTTGATCAAAGCCGATTGCCCTCCGATGGCATTTGCCGAACCATGCAAAAGTTGTGCGGCTACCACTCCTCCAGAAAGTTGGCGGTAGATATTGATGTCTTCAGAGTTTACCACATCAGCGATTCGGACTTCTGCACTGGTTGTATAAACTCCTTCGTTTACGCCCTGACTTACTCCAATGTGCGAATGTTCGTCAATAATGCCTGCTGTCAAATGCTTTCCTGTGCCATCGATGGTTTTTGCTCCGTTTTCGGTCAGATTTTTACCCACTTTTTCAATTTTTCCACTTTTTATCAAAACGTCTGTATTTTCTAAAACGCCCTCGTTTTCGTTAGTCCAAACGGTTGTATTTTTTATCAAAAGTGTTTCCTGTGCAGGTTGTTCAGTCCAGCCAAAAGCCATAAAAGGATAAGTTATTTTTCCTAATTCAGGTTTTGTATCATTTTTCTTCTCGTCTTTTTTGGCTTCTTTTTCCTTAAATTCTGTGGTTTTGGAAGCTGTCCAACTTGTCCAATTTCCGTCTGCCAACTGTCCTTCTCCGCTTAATTTCGTGTCATTTGCCCAACCTGTCAAACGAATTTTGTTGCCTTTTTGATAAACAAAAGACCAAGAAAGCATTTTTGCATTTTGCGTAATTTCTGCTTTTACAGTATCTTTTCCAAAAATTTCCCAAGTTTGTTTTTCCAAATCTCCGCCAATTTTCAAAGTCATTTCCTCTGCCACAGACGCAATAGAAAGTTTGTAATCACCTCGCAAATCCACAAAATCGTTGGCTTTAATAACATATTGTTTTCCTTGAATCCAATTTTCGTAAATGATGTTTTTTTCATCAAATAATTCTTTCGAACAAATGATAAAATTGGCAATCATTCCGTTTTTCAAACTGCCGATTTTATCTTGTGAGTTGATCAATTTGGCAGGTGTAAAAGTGATCGCTTTTAGAGCAACAGATTTGTCTAAACCGTATTCGATGGCTTTTCTGATGTTTTTCAAAAAGTCGGCAGGGCTTTTCAAACCGTTGGCTGTGAAGGCAAATTCTATGTTTGCTTTTGCCATTTCCGAAGGATTTGTCGGGGCTAATTCCCAATGTTTGAGTTCAGACAAACTTACATAACTTGCATCATAAGGATCACTTACATCTATTGCATCTGGAAAATTGACAGGAAGAATAAAATTGGCGTTGGTTGCTTTTATTTCAGCGATTCTTTGGTATTCATCTCCCGAACCTCTGATAATAAATTGTTTACCAAATTCATCTCCTATTTTGTCGGCACGCAAAACATTTAATTTGTTGCTCACCTCAAAAATTTGTGGCAAAGATTGGTTATTATTCCAAGATTCTAAAGAATTATTGAACTCTTTGTTATTGGTTTTGTACCAAATTCCATCCAAATGTGTTTGGCGCAAAAGTGCAATCGAACCCATCAAAGAAGCGGGATAAGGTTGCGAAGAAACGCCTTTTGCAAAAGAATAATGTGCGGCAGTATTTGCTTTCAAAATCAATTCAATTTCTTTGCCTTGCCCCAAACTTACTAAAGCAGAAGTGCCACGTGCAATGCCATCGGCATGATGCGTAGAAACTGCTCCAAAACCAGCTTCACGCAATTTTTTAGCATTTTCTTCATTTGCCAAAAACACTTCTTGCGCCTTTATTTCGGGTTTTAAAGCCTCATTCCAAGCATAAGCGCCTTTTTTGTTCGAATAAAATTGTTCGTAAGATTGCCAAAAAGGCACAGAGCTATTTTTAACAGGTTTTTCAATTCCATAATCACTATAAATATCAACCATTGAGGGATAAATATACTTTCCTTTCAAATCAACGACTTGATAATCTTTTGGAATTATTAAATTTTTGCCTACATTTTCAACTTTTCCAGCGTTGATCAACAAAACTGCTGTGGTCATGGTGGTTTGGTAATCGGTTTGAATGGTGGCATTTGTAAATGCAAATTTGCCCGATCTGTAATCGGCAGGGGCATTTTTGATGCCTGTTTCTTGGGCAAAAAGACCAAAACTAAGGCAAAAAAGCGTAAAAAAAGCAAATATTTTAAACATACATTTATTATTTATGAATTATTTGTCAATTTTCGTAAATAATATTGAATTAACGAAAATATTTGAAAATCTTTTTTTTTGGGAGTTTTTTTAGTTATTTTTTATTGGCTAAAAAAGTTCTCGAAATGATAAATTGAAAATATAAAAAATACCACAAAAAGTATGTAATATTTTAACTTATTGACAATGAATTAGTTATTTTTTCAAAATAATCTAAAAAGCAATTAGTAAAAAAAATATTCCCAAAAACTTGTTTTCTAAATTTATACTCTTTTTATTTGTCAAAAAAAAATCAGATGAAATCTTTTGTGAAAATTTGGTGGCGTTCATTTCTCTTCAAAAATTGAGGACTGGATCGTGCTGTGTTTTTACCAAACATATAAAAACGGCTTGTCATTCGCTTGGCAAGCCGTTTTTTTTTATTTTATAAAGATATGAAAACAAAAATTTTTACAAACACTTACCAAATGCTTGCCGACACGCTAACGCCTGTGAGCATTTATCTCAAAATGAGAGATCAATTTCCGAACGCCATTTTGTTGGAAAGTTCGGATTATAAAAGTAGCGAAAACAGTTATTCGTTTATTGCTTTAAAGCCTTTGGCAAGTTTTCAAGTGGCTGATTTTCAGATTACTGAAGATTTTTTTGGGCAAAAAACAGACCTAAAAGTGAACGATCAGCACACTGTTCCTGATGCTTTGAAGCAATTTTTGCAAAAATTTGATGTTCAAAACCAAGAAAATGCAAAAATAAACGGACTTTTTGGTTATGCCACCTACGATTCTGTGCAATATTTCGAGCAAATTCGTTTCAAAAGTCCTGTCAAAGAAGGCTACCAAATTCCTGATATGTGTTACAGTTTTTATCAATTTGTGATCACGATCAACCATTTCAGAAACGAACTTTTGATTACCGAAAACCTATTAGAAGGGCAAGAAAGTGGCATTTTAAAGGTCGTGGATTTGTTGAATAGCAAAAATTTTACTACTTACCATTTCGAACCTTCAGCAGAAGAAACTTCTAATGTAAGCAATGACGATTTTAAGGCTTTGGTACGTTTGGGTAAAGATCATTGTCATCAGGGAAATGTGTTTCAGATTGTACTTTCTAGGCAGTTTTCCAGAACTTTTACAGGAGACGACTTTAATTTATATCGAGCCTTGCGATCTGTAAATCCTTCGCCATATTTGTACTATTTCGACTTCGGAAATTTTAAAATTTTTGGTTCTTCACCAGAAGCACAAATTAAAGTTCAGAACGGAAAAGCCTATATAAACCCTATTGCAGGCACTTTTAGGCGTACAGGCGACGATCAACAAGACAAAGAATTGGCAGTAAAATTGTCGGCTGATCCCAAAGAAAATTCTGAACACATCATGCTTGTCGATTTGGCGCGCAACGATTTGAGTAGAAATTCGGACAATGTAGTTGTGGAAACTTTCAAATCGGTAGAATATTATAGCCACGTCATTCATTTGGTTTCAAAAGTTAGCGGAATTTTGGCAAAAGACGTGAATACGATCCAAATTATGGCAGATTCTTTTCCCGCAGGCACACTTTCGGGCGCGCCCAAATTCAAAGCCATGCAAATCATTGACGATTATGAAAACCAACGCAGAGGCTATTATGGCGGTTGTTTGGGCTATTTGGGTTTCAATGGCGAAATCAATCAAGCGATCATGATCCGATCTTTTTTGAGCAAAAACAACACGCTTTTTTATCAGGCAGGAGCAGGAATTGTGGCTGATTCTACGGAAGAAGGCGAATTAAACGAAGTAAATAACAAATTAGCCGCCCTACAAAAAGCAATTTTGTTGGCTAAAAATATCTAAAAATTTAAAAATATGAAAATCTTAGTTTTTGACAATTACGATTCTTTTACATACAATTTGGTGCATTGCGTCAAACAGCTGACTTCTAGCAAGTTAGATATTTTTAGAAACGACCAAATTGCGTTGGAAAAAGTGGCTGATTATGACAAAATTATTTTGTCGCCAGGACCTGGTTTGCCCGCCGAGTCTGGTATTTTGATCGATTTGATCAAAACTTATGCTTCTAGCAAAAGTATTTTGGGAGTTTGTTTGGGTTTGCAAGCCATTGGAGAGGCTTTTGGAGGAAAATTAGTCAATTTGCCCAAAGTTTTTCATGGTTTGGCAACCCCGATCAACGTCATCGATTCGGCAGAAATACTGTTTCATGAAATTCCGCAAAGGCATTTGGCAGGGCGTTATCATTCTTGGGTAGTGGATAAAGAAAGTTTGCCTAAATGCCTAAAAATCACTGCTTTAGACGACGAAGAACGGATCATGGGCGCAAGACACGAAAGTTTTGATGTGCGCGGCGTGCAGTTTCACCCTGAATCTATTTTGACTGAACATGGTTTAAAAATGATTGAAAATTGGTTGAAAAGCTAGAAAATAGATTTCTGAACTAAACCCATGCAACAATTTAAGGCAAAATTTTATTATTTTTTCATAAATTTGTAAAAAAAATCAAATAAAACCATGCAAAACACAAAAAAAGTGCCTGTTACGGTGCTTACAGGGTTTTTGGGTTCAGGAAAAACCACTTTGCTAAATCATATTTTAAGCGGACAGCACAACAAAAAAATTGCGGTCATAGAAAACGAATTTGGGGAAATTGGCATCGATAACGAATTGGTTATCAGCGCAGACGAAGAAATTTTTTCTTTGGAAAACGGCTGTATTTGTTGCACAGTTAGAGGCGATTTGATCAGGATTTTGGGGCAACTCATGCGCAGAAAAGACAAATTTGATTACATTTTGCTAGAAACCACAGGACTCGCCAATCCTGCGCCTGTGGCACAAACTTTTTTTGCAGACGAAGAAATGAAAGAACAATTTGCCCTCGATGCCATCGTAACCGTTGTCGATTCTAAATTTGTTTGGCAACACATCGACAGTAGCCCAGAATGTCAAGAACAAATTGCTTTTGCAGACGTGCTTTTGCTCAATAAAACAGATTTGGTTTCGGAAGAGGAATTGCAAAAATTAGAAACCCGAATCCGCCAAATGAATTCGCAAACCAAGATTTATCGAAGTAAAAAATCGGAAATTGACATCAATTTGTTGCTAAATGTTCGAGCTTTCGATTTGGAAAACAAAGCCTTATTAAATCCTGAATTTTTGAAAAAAGAACACCATGATCATGAACACGATCATGGACACGATCACGGGCATCATCATCACGACCCAAATCATTATTATCACGAACACGATTTGGCGGTAACTTCGGTGGGTTTGCAAAAAGCGGGCAATCTCGATCCTTTGCGTTTGCAAGAATGGTTAAGTTATTTGTTAGGCGAAAAAGGTGAGGATATTTTCAGAATGAAAGGCATTTTGAGTGTGAAAGGCGATCCGTTTCGTTTTATTTTTCAGGGCGTTCACATGATGTTTGACCAAACACAAGGCAAAAAATGGGAGTCAGATTCGGTCAGGAATAACCAACTTGTTTTTATTGGCAAAAACCTAGACAGAAAGCAATTAACCGCAGATTTTGAGGCTTGTTTTGTGTAGGGTTTTGGGTTTAAACATTACAAAATTTTCCAGATTTTGTAATGTTTGAATTATAAAAATAACAATTTTTTGAGAACTGTTACTTTTAAGAAACTCAAAAAGAGGGGTAAATATTGCCTATTTTCACAGGTTTCATTTTTATAATTTTGTAATTTTTAGGAAGTTCAAACAAAACATCAGCTATACTTTTCGGATTAATTTCTAAGGCTTGAAACTCAAATACAGAATTTGGGGTCAATACTTTTTGATATAAAACGGCTTTTCCTTGATAAATCAAACCCTTACAACCTATGACTTTTGGTTGTATTTCGTCTGTGATCCAATATTCATTTTGCTTATTCTCTGTGTCCTGATAAAGCGTACATTTTTTATTGAGAATCACGCTGTCTTTTCGGGTTTTGAACAATTTTTTTTCTTGTTGTTTTTCCCCGTTCCAATCTGTGTTGAGTATTTCCTTTTGTTCAGGTTTAATCGAATAATCCTGCAAGCCATTTTCCAAATAATAAGGTGCATTGTCAGGACTCAGCTCTCTCATTTTGTTTTCCTTATACAACAAATCAAAATATTCGGGTTGTATATCTTCAAAAACTTTACGAATACTTTCCCTTTCTGTTTGAATTTTGAAACGATATTTGATTTCGCCTTCAAAGGATTGCCCAAATAATAAGCTAGGTAAAAATAAAAAAAACAAGATAATTTTCATAAAAAATTAGAATTTATGGTGTAAAATAGACTTTATCAGACACTTAAAAAATGTGTCTGATAATTATTTTTCTTTAAAATTAGAAAATATTTTTTTATTCTAATTTTAAAAAAGACTAGTAGTATTTTCCAGCTAACCAATCAGCATCTGGACCTTGACCTTTATTAAATAACCAACGAATTAAATCATTAATTGTCATTGTTTTAAATATTTAGAATAAAAAAAAAGTTCTACTTATTTTTAGATAAATAGGTTAAATAATTTTATTTAACATTACAAATTACGCAAAAAAAAAATAAAATAAAACTATTTATTTAACATTTTTAACAATAGTAAGTAATTTTATGCTCTTTGGAATATTGTTGGTCATTCAATATTTTCTTAAAGAAATATTATTTTTGAGAATTTTTGAATAAATTGCATAAGTCTTATTCATCTTCGTTCAATTTTTTTTGTATGATAAAAAACTTAAAATTAGATAATTTTACTTGTTTTAATACTTTAAACCTAGATTTTTGCAAAGGAATTAATGTTTTTATAGGAAAAAATGGCACAGGAAAAACACACATTTTAAAAGTTTTGCACGCCATTTTGAAAGCAAATCAAGCAAAAACAAGTTCTCAAAAAGAACAGGAAACAAGCATTTCCAATCATTTAAACGCATTTTTTAAACCTGAACAGTTGGGAAGGTTGGTGCAAAGAACGCAAGGAAGGCAAAATACGCAAATAAGTTGCAGTTCTCAAAACGATACGCAAACTTTTAGTTTTGCAAGCAATTCGAAAAGTGTAAATATGGTTTCGCAAGGCGAAAATTTAAGTTTTCCATCGCTTTATATTCCGCCAAGAGAAGTTTTGTCTTTTTTTGAAGGTTTTACGGCTTTGTACGAAAAACGCGAAATTTCTTTTGATGAAACCTATTATATTTTGGCAAAATCTTTGGAAATTCCCATTTTAAAAGGGCGCAGATATGAGGAATTACAAGATTTGATCAAACCGTTGGAAGATGCCATCGGCGCAAAAATTTTGAAGGAAAATGGCAAATTTTACCTAAAAAACAAACAAGGCAAAATGGAAATTAATTTGGTTGCGGAAGGTTTTAGAAAGATTGCGGCTTTGATGTATTTGATCGCCAACGGAGAATTATCAAAAAATTCTATTTTGTTTTGGGACGAGCCAGAAGCCAATTTGAACCCGAAACTAATCACGATGATCAGCAAAATTTTAAGGCTTTTGGCATCAAAAGGTGTGCAAATTTTTGTAGCCACACACGATTATTTATTGACGCATCAGCTTTCTTTGTACAAAGAATATGCACAAAAAAACGAAAAAACGCCTGAAATGAAGTTTTTTTGTTTGCAAAAAGAAACAGAAATTACCGTAGAAATTGGCGAAACATTAGCCGATATTGCGCATAATCCTATTTTGGACGAATATGCAGATTTTTATGAATTAGAAAAAACTTTTTTTGAACAATCATTATAAAATTAAAAACATGACAACAATTTTTGAAGAAAGCGGCTTGCATTTCGAATTTTCCCAAGAACATTGGTGGGTTTGCAAATATGATGACCATGTGGCACACAAAAATGTTAAAATAGATCAACATAAAGCGGTTGATTTTGTGGCTATCTACAAAAATTCTGAAATTTTTTTGTTCGAAATAAAAAGTTTTAGAGAACACAGAATCGAAAACAAGAAAAGATTAAAAAATAGCGCAGAGGATTTAACCACAGAAATTGCGCAAAAAGTTCGTGATACGGTGGCGGCGGTTATAGGAGCAAGCAGAAATGCAACACAAGACGCAGAAAAATGGGATTTTTTGGCTAAATTATTAGTAAATCCCAAAAAAATGGTCAAAATTGTAGCTTGGGTAGAAGAAGATCAAAACCTGACAGAAAAAAAACAGCAGGTAGAATTAAGCATCAGAAATAGTAAATTAAAGCAAAAAATGAAATGGCTAAGTACAAAAACATTTTTTTGCAACACGAATAATATGCTTGGTTATGAGGATTTTATGGTAAAAAGATTAGCAATTTAAACAAAAAAACAAAAACATGGAAAATAAATCACCACTCACAAAGCTATCTTTGCTTTGTTTTTTTACCATTCTTTACAACATCTTTTTTTGGAAAGAAGATTTGGGATTGAATCTTTTTTTGTTTAGCAACTTTATTTTGGTCGCGCTTGCCTATCTGTATCAAGGCAATCTGAAAAACAATCGTTTGGCTTATTTGCTTATTTCAGGCACGTTTTTGGCGAGTTTTGCCGTACTTTATCACCATAGCCTCAACAGCGAAATTGCGTGGTTTATTTCTTTTACGGCAACCGTTTCCTGCCTGCAAGACTCGGCTTTGCGAACTTTGTGGAATACTTGGGTTGCGTTTATGGGCAATGCTTTTATTTCTATTTGGAATTTGCCCAAAGAGTTGGGCAAGGTTTTTTCGAGGACAACCAGCGAATCCAAAAACATGAAAACTGTGCGCCGAAAAACAGGACTTTTGTTTGTACCAATCATTATTTTTAGTGTATTTTATGCCATTTTTAATGTTGCAAACCCAATTTTTGCCGATTACAACCGCCAAGCCTTAGATGCCATTGGGCAGTTTTTGGAAACTTTGTTTATTGACATTTCTTTTGCCAGAATCGTGTTTTTCCTAACAGGTTTTTGGATATTGTCTGCCGTAATTTACCGTTGGAGTGATGAAATTGCGAATGTATTTTATTTGACAGGAACGGATTTGATCGTCAGAAAAAGAATAAAAAGAACAGAATACGACAGCAAATTTCAGAATCTGGACTTAAAAAATGAGTTGCAAATAGCTTTTTTGGTTGTAATTTCCGTGAATTTGTTGCTTTTGCTGATCAACGCCATCGATATTCGGTTTTTGTGGTTTGGTTTTGAACTTTCCGCAGATGTAAAATTGGCTGAATTGGTACACGAAGGAACGTATATGCTGATTTTTAGCATTTTGCTTTCAATGGCAATTTTGTTGTATTATTTTCGCAAAAATTTGAATTTTTACAACAAAAATGCTTGGCTAAAAAAATTCGCTTATTTTTGGTTATTTCAAAACGGAATTTTGCTAATTTCTGTACTTTTTCGTTGTTATTACTACATTTCTGAATACGGTTTGGCTTACAAAAGAATTGGCGTAATTTTGTTTTTATCGCTTACTTTGTTTGGTTTAATTACCTTTTATGACAAAATTAAAAACAAAAAATCTGCTTATTATCTGATTCATGTCAATAGTTTGGCGGCTTATATTTTGTTAATTTTGATGAGTTTTGTAAATTGGGACAATTTGATTGTGAGTTTTAATTTTCAACACCCCAAATTTAATGTAGCAAATGCTATTGATATTGAATTTACAATTACTCGTTCAGATTCAGCTTTGCCAATTATTTACGCCAATCTTGATAAAATTGATTCAACTTTTAAGATTTCCGTTTATGAGGTTGAAGGAATATCTTATAAAAAAATAAACGCCAAAGAATATTTTAAAGAACGCAAAAAAGATTTTTTAGCACATCAAAAAGAAATTTCTTGGCTTTCTTGGAATGTGGCTTCGGCAAGAACGGAAGAGGCTTTGAAAAAATAGAAAAAAAATTGTGTTTTTGCTTTATTTAGTACAAATTTAAAGCAATTCACAATTTTTAAGAATTTTCAAAAAGCAGTATATCCCTACCCAAATGAATACATAAGTCCTTATTTTGACTATTTTTAGGCAAGAGAATTGTAAAATATTTGTTTTTACTAATTTGAGCAAAATCTGTTTCTAAGATACTTAATTGAATTTTAGTCCGCTTTGAGTCTTTCAAGTAAAAAGCCATTGAATTAGGATTTGTACTTATGGCATCAGCTGAAAATATAATTTGTTCATTTAATAAAGACAATTTAACATTTTTCATGTTCCCAAAATCTACTTTTTTATCCAATTCTGTCCATATATATTCTGTTTGAATCCCCAAAATTGATTTAACCAATTCATCGACATTTGTATAGGGATTTAGTTCATAAGTGGGTGTGTTAGGGCTATTTTTTTCCATTTGAAACCGAAGCCATGTAGCATTTTCTATGGCAATGTTGGTTTTGTCTCCTAATTGTTTGGCAATGAAAGTTTCATTTTTTGTGTAATCAGAAAAATAGTTTTTAAATATCAATTCATCATCAATTATTTGCTTCGATTTAGCATATTCTTTTTTACTTTTTTCAAAATGCAACAAAATCCAATGCTCAAAAGAAATACTACTAAAAGCAATTTTTACAAATAGTTTTTCAAAACCATTATCAATAGGCTTTTGAGACAGATCAAAAGCTGATTTTTGTGCAGGATGCCCATCTTTGTCAAAAACTGCCCAAGCCTCATTAAATCCTTCTTGTTCTAATTTGATTTGTGCTTCTTTTACAAATCTGGTAGGAACAGCCTTATTTTGTTCATAAATTTGCGTGGCTTCTTTGGGGTAAATGCTTTCCAAATAATCCTTAAAGCGGTTGTCTTCTTCTGGGTTAGGTTTAAATTTTCGTTTTCCTTTTTTTACAAAGTTTTCTTCTATAACTGGGTTAGGAACAATTTGTATTTTATACCAAATATTTTGCTTTAAGGCAGTTTGTTTGAGTGCTTCGAGATAATTAGGCTCGGTTTTATTGCCTTCACAGACAATAAAAAGGGTATTTTTTAGCTTACGATTCTTTCTCATCTTCAAAAATAGTTTGAATATCGGAATCATTAATTGTAGGAATTGCACCAAATTTACCTGCCAAATACCACTTATCAAATGGAATATCCTCACGAATATTGTCAAAATCTTGGGCAGAATAAATTTCTGTTTCACCAAATTCGTTTTTGTCTGTAAACCAAATTTGATCGGCTCGCATGATATTTTTGTCTAAAATATGGGGTTCGTGTGAAACAAATATTAATTGTGCTTTATTTGGGTTGCTGATTGGGTGATTGTAAAGTTGGATTAAAAAACGGGAAAGAAAAGGATGCAAACTCATATCAAATTCATCAAACATGATGATTCCACCTTTTTCAAGTTTTTTCAATATCCGACCTCCTAAGGCAAACAAAAATTGTGTTCCTATAGATTCTTCACTAAAAACCAAATCATGATGATTTATTATATTTTTGTCAGAATCATAAATCCAATGTCTTGCAAACAAATCCTCGTCTGCTTGCATAATTTTTGTCTTTGTTTCTTCTGGCATATTTTCAGGAAGATCGGTTTTTTGAGTTTTACTAAGCATTAAACTCTCTATCTTGGTATCTGCAACCCTCATTAACTTGTTGAGTTTATGTAAAAAAAACTTGTTTTCAGTCTTTTTTAAGTCATTAATTACTACTTTTTTTAACAAATTGATCAAAAATTTGTCAATATTCCAAATTTCAATTTCACCAAAATATAAAAATACTTCTGCCAAAAATTCATTTGGAATGTCTTTGCCAAATTTAGATAATAATAATTGATTTCCATATAGTTCATATTCCTTAGCACCAAATTTTTTACCTAATTTGGCTTTATGAACCAAGCTATTCCCATTTTTATATCTTTTAAAAATAGTTTGTTTTTGTTTTTTGGGATAATATTCCAATACTTCTGATAAAATTTCTTTTTTATTAAAAGCTATAAAATAGTGATATTTATGTTTATTTTTACCTACAAAACTAATTTCAAATTCGGTAGGCGCGTCTTTTGAATCGATGTTAAATAAAAATGGTTCATAATATTTTATTTCTTGATCTACTTTGTTGTCAGAAGAACTATTAATAAGTTTGGTAAAATTAAAAAAAGCATGGATTAAATTAGATTTTCCAAACGAATTAGCTCCATAAATTCCCGCAGTTTTTAGCAAACGTACATGGTCACCATTAGCCAACTCTACCTCAAAAGTGTTATCTAACTTACTTTGGCTACCGTAAGCCAGCATAGAAAAAGTTTGTTTTTCTCTAATCGATCTAAAATTTGTAATAGAAAATTCTAAAATCATACCCAAAAAGTGCTTTTTATGAAAATTATTCACAAAAATAGTAATTATTGGAAACAAAACAATACTTATTTGATCTTTTTTATTAAAAATTAACTTAAAATACATTTAATTTTTCATCAGAAAAAATTTACAAATTTAAAGCAATTCACAATTTTTAAGACAAAATTTTCTACAATTCAAAAATCATTGCATACTTTTGCGAAATCGTTTCAAAAGTAAAATGTAAAATCAAATATTTGCATTTTTTAGAAAAATCATAAAAAAATTCAAATTAACTTCTTATAATCAATGAATTGGAAATTTTGGCAAAAAAAGAAAGAAGACCCACAGTTGCCTAAAAACCCCGTCAAAGAGTGGATTGACGCAATTGTGTTTGCGGTGGTGGCTGCCACTTTTATCCGTTGGCTTTTCATAGAAGCCTACACCATTCCTACGCCATCGATGGAAAAATCTTTGCTTGTAGGCGATTTTTTGTTTGTAAGCAAAATGCACTACGGAGCAAGAACGCCTCAAACGCCTTTGCAAGTGCCTTTGACGCACCAAAAAATTTGGGGAACTGAAATTCCTTCTTATTTGGATTGGATACAACTGCCAATGCTTAGATTCCCAGGTTTTGCGGATATTAAAAATAATGATGTCATTGTTTTCAATTATCCTCCTGACGAAGGCTACCCTGTTGATCTGAAAACCAATTACATCAAACGTTGTATTGCAATCCCAAATGACGTGTTGGAAATTAAGGATATGCAAGTGTATATCAACGGAAAGGCAAGCGAAAACCCACTAATGATGCAACATGGTTATTATGTCAAAACCAAAACTGACGTAAGAAACAAAATTTTTAAAAAGTTTGACATCACAGATTTTAACAAAGTTCCCAGCGGATATGTGGTACATTCGAGCAAAGAACGCATCGAAGAACTCAAAAAAGGCTTAGATGTAGTAGAAGGCGTAATGTTGCTCAAAGACGAAAAAGGCGTAGAATCGGAAAAAGTTTTTCCACAATCAAGGCTTTACCATTGGAATTTGGATTATTTCGGACCTCTAACCATTCCTGCAAAAGGAATGACCATCAAATTGGACAGCATGAACCTTTCTTTGTACGAAAGTGTGATCAAAAAATATGAACATTTGGAAAATGTGGAAATCAATAAAAACGGCAAATTGTTGATCAACGGAAAAGAAGTTAGCGAATACACTTTTACCCAAAACTATTATTTTGCAATGGGCGACAACCGCAGAAACTCTTTGGATTCAAGGATTTGGGGATTTATTCCCGAAGATCACATTTTAGGAAAAGGTTTATTAATTTGGTGGTCGGTTGATCCTGACGGTGATTTTACGGAGATTTTCAGTAAAATCAGATGGGACAGAATTGGCAAATTGATTGAATAAAAATATTTTTTTTGAGCATAAACCTAAGTCAAAGTTTGTTTGGCTTAGGTTTTCAATTTTATAAAAATGAAACTTCTTAGCCTTCCAACTTGGAAAGATTACGAATTAATTGACTCTGGAAACTTCGAAAAACTAGAACGTTTTGGTAAATACATTCTTTGGCGACCTGAACCGCAAGCCATTTGGGACAAAAGTTTGACCGAAAAAGAATGGGAAAAACTAGCTCATGCCAAATTTGCACGCATCAATAGCACAAAAAAAGAAAGTTTGGACAACGGAGAATGGCAACTCAAAAAAGGAATGCCGCAACAATGGTTCATTGAATACGATTACAAAGAAATGCACTTAAAAATGCGTTTGGGTTTGACTTCTTTTAAACACGTCGGAATTTTTCCTGAACAGGCAAATAATTGGAATTTTATTTATGATTCGGTCAAAAGTTTGGGCGTTCAAAAGCCAAAAGTTTTGAATTTATTTTCTTACACAGGCGGAGCTTCTTTGGCAGCAAAATCGGCAGGAGCTGATGTTTCGCATCTGGATTCGGTCAAACAAGTCGTTACTTGGGCAAGAGAAAATATGGAAGCTTCGGGTTTAGACGGAATTCGTTGGATTGTGGAAGATGCCGTAAAATTTGTCAAGCGCGAAGTAACTCGAAAAAATGTTTATCATGGAATCATGCTCGACCCGCCCGCCTACGGAATTGGCGCAAACGGAGAACGTTGGATTTTGGAAAAAGGAATCAACGAATTGCTGAAAATGTGTAGCCAAATTTTGGACAAAGAAAACTCGTTTTTGGTGTTGAATTTATACGCTATGGGTTTTTCGTCGATGATCGGGGACAATATGGTTTCGCAAATGTTTCCTAAACCCAAGTTTAAAGAATTTGGCGAAATTTATTTGGCGGATCAATTTGAGAAAAATTTGCCTTTGGGGACTTTTGTTAGGTTCAGAATGTCGTAAAGCAAATTTTTGAACAGACTAAAGTCTGTTCTACAAAATAATTTAAACATTTCGTAACAATTTGTTTTGAAAAAAAAGTAATTTTTTTTGTTTATTTGCTACAATTTTAACCCTTTTTTAACAAAAAAATGCGATACATAGATTTGATTGATCAGACTTTTCATTTTCCTACGGAAGTTTTTAAAGTTGAAGAAAACGAACTCACTTTTAATGATGTTCCTTTGATGGCTTTGGCAGAGAAATATGGCACGCCGCTAAAAATTTCGTATTTGCCAAAAATTAGCCAACAAATCCAAAAGGCGCAGCAGCTTTTTGCAAATGCTTTGTTAAAAAATAAGTACGAAGGAACTTATACCTATTGTTATTGCACCAAATCTTCGCATTTCAAATTTATTTTAGACGAAGTGCTTAAAAATAATGTACAACTTGAAACTTCTTCGGCTTACGATTTGGCGATTGTGCGAAAATTGTACGAAAACGGAGAAATTACCAAAGATCATTATATTTTGAGTAACGGTTTCAAAAAACCAACTTATACGCAAAATATTGTGAATTTGCTTAATGATGGTTTTCATAATTTGATCCCGATTTTGGACAATATGAACGAACTTTCTGCCTACGATTCGGTGGAAGGAAGTTTCCAAATTGGATTGAGAGTTGCCACTGACGAAAAACCTGAATTTTCGTTTTACACATCTCGTTTGGGCATTCGTTACAACGATATTAACGATTTTTACAAAGACAAAATCAAAGATCACCCAAAAGCAAAACTTAAAATGTTGCATTTTTTCATCAATTCTGGTGTAAAAGATACGGCTTATTATTGGAGTGAACTCAACCGATTCATTTATAAATATTGCGAACTCAAAAAAATCTGTCCAGAATTGGATACGATTGACATTGGGGGCGGTTTGCCGATTCAAACTTCTTTGCATTTTGATTACAATTTCGAACACATGATCAACGAAATTGTAAAAATTATTAAATATGTTTGCGATAAAAATTTTGTGCCTGTTCCGCATTTGTTTACAGAATTTGGCAGTTTTACGGTTGGCGAAAGCGGCGCAATTATTTTTTCGGTACAAGACCAAAAACTACAAAACGAGCGCGAATTGTGGTACATGATCGACGGTTCTTTCATTACGCATTTGCCCGATACTTGGGGAACAGGGCAAAAATTCATTATGTTGCCGATCAATCATTGGGACAGCGAATGTCATAAAGTCAATTTAGGCGGAATGACCTGCGACAGCGACGATTATTACAACACCGAAGCCTACACGATCAACATTTATTTGCCAAAAATTGAGGAAAAAGAGAAAAAACAATATGTTGGTTTTTTCCATACAGGAGCATATCAGGATTCTTTGGGCGGTTATGGCGGTTTGCAACATTGCCTTATTCCAATGGCAAGGCACGTAATCGTAAATCGCAATGAAAGCGGAGAATTTACATCTTTTGAGTTCAATCATGAACAAACAAGCGAGGAAATGTTGAAAATTTTGGGTTTTTAATAAAAAATAATACAAAAACTTAAGTCAGACAAAAGTCGGACATTTAATTTCACAAAATTCTGCTAAATTTAGCGTCTGACTTAGGTAAAAAAAACAATAAAATTATGTTAAAAAATCATTTCATAAGGTTGTTTCAATACAATCATTGGGCAAATTTTCGCTATTTTGAATTTTTCAAAAACGTTGAGCAAGTGCCTGAACGCATACAATTATTGGCAAGTCATGTCATTACTGCACAAAAAGTTTGGTTAAGCAGAATTGTAGGAAATCCTGATCTAAAAACGCATATTTGGGAAAAACTAGATTGGGAAACTTTAGAAAAAATGGCTGCCGAAAATACAAAAAATTGGTTGGCTTATTTGGAATCTGCTGATGATTTGGAATTTGAAAGAGTAATGTCTTATCAAAATTTTCAAAAAATTGATTACCAAAATTTGGTTTCGGACATCATTACTCAAAACGCAAATCATGCCACTTATCACCGCGCACAATACGCAGTTTTGTTGCGCCAAAACGGAATTGATCCGCCAAACACAGATTTTATTACTTTTGCAAGAGGTTTATAAAAAAAAATTAACTTTAATCACACAGATATTTTCGATCATTTTATTTGTTTTAAGATTATTATGCTATATTTTGCACAAATTTTATGATCAAACTAAATATTTAAAATATCTGCACGCTTTATGAAAATCATACATTTTTTCACATTGTTTACATTCGTATTTCTGATGTCTTGTCAAGAATCTACAAAAAAAAGCAATATGACTGACCAAAATTTAAAAAATACAGCCAAAGGCAAACTTTTTATCATTGGCGGCGGCGAACGCCCTGACTTCTTAGTGGATAGAATGGTAAGTGAAGCCCAACTTAACCAAGATGATTATGTTGCAATATTGCCCATGTCAAGCGAACAGCCTGACTCGGCTTTTATCTTTGCTTCCCAGCAATTTGTTAAACGCAAAATCAAAACCATGAATTGCAATTTTAAAAAAGGAGAAGACCTTAATCCTCAAAAACTAGACTCTTTGTTAAAAGCAAAACTTATTTATGTTTCTGGAGGAAATCAGAATAAATTTATGGCAGTTTTGGAAAATACCAAAGCAAAACAAACACTTTTAGACGCTTTCAACAACGGATCAATGATCGCAGGTACAAGTGCGGGAGCAGCAATGATGAGTGAAAAAATGATCACAGGCAATGGGTTAAAAGAAGTAGTTGAACAAAAAGAATTCACCAAAAAAGAGGAATCCAGTGAACAAATGATCACTTCTAATATTCCCAAAGAGGAGTCTAAAACATTCGTAAATATAGAGGACTCAAATGTAGAAATCAGTCAAGGAATGGGTTTGCTCAAAACGGTCATTATAGATCAACATTTTATCATCAGAAGTCGTTACAATCGCCTTATCAGTGTAGCTATTGAATATCCTGAACAGAAAGCCGTTGGCATAGACGAGGCTACGGCATTGCTAGTCAAAGGAGATTCTGCCGAAGTAGTTGGAAATGCACAGGTAGTAGTGGTCGAAAATCCAACAAAGTCTAAAACAGTGTTAAACGGCAAATTAGGTGCTACCAATATGGTTTTACATTTGTATTTGAACGGACAAAAATTTTCCTTGGTTAAATAAAAAATAAAAAACCTATAAGATTTTCAAAATCTTATAGGTTAAAAAAATATTTATTTCAAACTCAACTCGTCCACCACAGCCAAAATTTTCGCATTTAAGGCTTTTTCTACTTCTTCAAATTGGTCTTTTGAAGGTAGTTTTGCGTTTACGCTAAAATAAAATTTAATTTTTGGTTCTGTGCCAGAAGGTCTTGCCGAAATTTTTACGCCGCCTGCCGTATAAAATTGCAAAACGTCTGATTTGGGTTGTAAAATTGGCGTTGATTCGCCTGTAAGTAAGTTTTTTTCGAGCAAATTTTCGTAATCAAACATTTTTACCACATCAAAACCGTTAATTTTTTTCGGTGGATTGGATCGCCAATTTTGCATCATTTGTTTGATTTCTTCTGCGCCTGATTTGCCTTTTTTGGTCAAAGAAATTAATTTTTCCAAATAAAAGCCGTATTTTACGTAATTTTCGAGCAACATATCCCACAAACTCATGCCTTTGTCTTTGGCGTAAGCCACCATTTCAGCGATCAATCCGCAAGAGGCAACTGCGTCTTTATCCCTCACTCCGTCACCGATCAAATAACCGTAACTTTCCTCTCCGCCTGCAATAAATTGCTCTTTTCCTTCTTTTTCGCGGATCAATTCTGCAATATATTTGAAGCCTGTGAGGGTGTTGTAGCAAGCTACGCCGTTTGCCGCCGCCATTCCGTCAATCATTTCCGAAGTTACAATCGTTTTTACGACCATTTCTTTGCCTGTGATTTTTCCCGCTTCTTTCCACGCTTGGATCATGTAACCAATTAGTAATGAGCCAGTTTGGTTTCCGTTTAACAAAACAAATTCGCCTTTGTCGTTTTTCACGCCAATGCCTACTCTGTCTGCATCAGGATCGGTTGCCATCAAAATGTCGGCATCAATTTCTTGCGCCAATTTCAAACCCAAACTCATGGCATCTTTTTCTTCAGGATTTGGATAAATTACCGTTGGAAAATTGCCATTTGGCGTTTTTTGAGATTCAACAACATGAACATTCGTAAAACCCATTCTTTTCAACAATTCTGGAACGAGGGTAATTCCTGTGCCATGAATAGAAGAATAGACAATTTTTATGTCTTTCTGCCTTTGAATTGCCGCCTTAGAAACCGATAATTTCAAAACTTGTTGCAAATATGCCTCATCAACATCTTTGTCAATTTTGATAATTTTGGACTCATCTGCCTGAAAACGAATGTCATCAATAGACGCAATCGCATTGACTTCTTTGATAATATTTTCGTCGTGAGGAGGCGTAACTTGCCCACCATCAACCCAATAGGCTTTGTAACCGTTGTATTCTTTTGGGTTATGCGAAGCGGTCAAAACCACTCCGCTGTGGCAAGCCAAATGCCTGATGGCAAAAGAAAGTTCGGGAGTTGGGCGAAGTGCAGTAAAAAAATAGACTAAAAAACCGTTTCCAGAGAAAATATTAGCCACAATTTTTGCAAATTCGGGGCTATTGTTTCGGCTGTCGTGTGCGATGGCAACCTTGATTTGTTCGTTTGGAAATGCTTTTTTTAGGTAATTGGCGAGTCCTTGTGTGGCGGCTCCGACTGTGTATTGGTTCATTCGGTTTGTGCCTACGCCCATGATTCCTCGCAAACCGCCTGTGCCAAATTCGAGGTCTTTGTAAAACGATTCGGTCAAATCGGCTTCTGACATTTCTTTGATGGCTTGTTTGGTGGCATCGTCATAATTGCCGTTAAGCCAAGTGTTTACCTTTTTTTCAATAATTTGTTCCATATTGTATTTTTA
Source organism: Bacteroidota bacterium (assembly GCA_004292785.1). Lineage (GTDB taxonomy): Bacteria > Bacteroidota > Bacteroidia > Cytophagales > Thermoflexibacteraceae > RDXG01. Next base: position 1,210 of record RDXG01000203.1, on the reverse strand, counting down.
TTTTAAACAAAGATAAATATTTTTTCGAATTTGGCAAATAAGATTTTTTTTCTTAAAAATTATTTGGTGTAAGTTTTTGTTTAAGCCCAAATACATTTCAACATTCTGTCTTTGTCGTTGATGTCTTTTTTCAAAATGATTTGCTTAAAACCGTATTTTTTGAATAATTTTACTGTTTTATCACCAAAATTTTCATGGATTTCTACATAAATTTGCCCTTGCAAATGAAGTTTTGATTTTGCCAAAATCGCAATTCTTTCATAAAAAAGCAGAGGATTTTCGTTGGGTACAAATAAAGCATGAGCAGGTTCGTGTTCTAAAACATTTTTTTGCATGATTGTTTTTTCTTGCAAAGGAATATAAGGCGGATTACTGACAATAATGTCGAATTTTGGTAAATCTTGCAAATCATTTGTTAAAATGTCGGCTTGCAAAAAATGAATATTTGCCTGATGCTTTTGTGCATTTTTTTTGGCAGTTTTTAAGCTATTTTCCTGAAAATCAATGGCATACATTTGAGTTTTTGGCATCAAATCCAACAAAGCAATCGGGATACAAGCCGAACCTGTGCCTATATCCAAAATTGTTAATTGATCTTTTTCCTTATTTTCAGAAATGATCCAATCTACCAATTCTTCAGTTTCAGGTCTGGGAATAAGTACAGAAGAGTCCACAAATAATTTTTTTCCGTAAAAATAAGCAGTAGAAAAAACATATTGTGGCGGTTCGTATGTTAGTATTCTGGTCAAAATATTTTCCAAAATCTTTTGATCATAATTGGGAACGAGATCATCAACCATGACTTTAGTTTTAGGCAATCCATACATATTTTTGATCATCAAAAAAGCAATGGCTTGTGCCTCTCGATGTTCATAAATTTTGCTAATTTCTGCGGTCAGATCGTTCAATAATTTTTTGGCTGTCATTTTTGTTTGATCTTTTTTTGCAAAAATACATGATTATCAAAACAAAATGCTATTTTTGAAACGATAAATTATTGCCACGTTACCAACGTCTAAACAGATGATTGACAACGTAAAAAACCAAAAACCATGAACAAATTAATCTTAGGCGATTGCCTCGAAGTTTTACAAAAAATCGAATCCGAAAGCGTTGATTTGGTTTACATTGATCCGCCATTTTTTTCAAACCGAACTTACGAAGTAATTTGGGGAGACAAGGGCGAAGTGCGATCTTTTGAAGACCGTTT
>RDXG01000321.1 GCA_004292785.1 Bacteroidota bacterium | reverse complement strand
ACATACTGCCAACATATTGCGATAATCCAAATCTAAGTCTGGATGTGTAGATTGAGAACGAAAATGCTCAATTTTCATGTCATCTTCAGAAATTCGTCGCATACAATATGCACAAATGTACTTTTGATCTCTAAGCAAAGAGTCTCTAAGTTCTTTCATGTCCCGAAAATTATCATAATTCGGTGCGCGATCTGGTGTATCAGTCTTATTTGTTCTATGTGCAAATAATTCCAAAGGTTCTTTCCCGATTTGAATGTGAATCATTTTGTAAAAAATTATAAATTTTCGATGTTTGCTATGTCAAAATATACTTTAGCTTTGATCAGGTCAGGATCAGTATCTCCTAAATGACTCAGTAATTTGTCATATAATTTTTTAGCCTCCATCAAGTTTTCGTCATCAATGAAATCAAACATTTTTTCAATTTCTTTGGTGATTATTTTAGGTCTTTTTTCCAAACCAAAAAGCTCATAATAAGCACTAATAAATTCTCGCCCATAAAAATATGGTTTAAGAACTGCCCCGTCTTTTGTTATTTCAAACACACTTCCTATTTTATTGTCCAAATTTATCACCACCGCAGGCGAATGACTTGTTGCAATAAATTGAATATTCTTAAATTCTTCCGCCAACACACTCAAAATACTGCGTTGCCATTTTGGGTGCAAATAGGTATCAATTTCATCAATCAAAACCACAGCAGGAATGGCTTTGATGTCCAAATTACGATAGCCTTCGTATTGAGGTTGTGTTTGCGTCCAATCTTTAAAACTATAAAGTCCTGACAAAATTCCACCTATCCAATAGAATAAATTTTTATAGCCCTCACTTAATAAATCCAAAAATATTTCTGATTCAGACTCAGAATCTGGTTTTACAATAATAAGAGGTTTGTTGTCTGAACTTCTCGAAAAACGTAGAAATTCTACTTCTTTTTCACTGCCCGACTCGGACACAATTTTAGAAATGATTTTGAACAAATGTTTGATTGCCTCAAGATATTTTTGATCTCTTGGTTCTTTTTCTTTGTACTTAAAATCGTATAATTCGATCCATTTTTTGGGATTAGCTAATTTTTCGGTCATTTCTTCCCGAATGATTGACAATAAATCAAAAGGATCGGGATAAACTTCCGATTTGATTTCTGAAGATCGTTTATTCCCTCCTCCTTGCGGCAAACCAATGACCAAATTTGCCAAATGAAATTCTGTATGCGATTCTTTGCCTTTTTCTACTATTTTTTCTACAATGGTGGCAAAATTTGTTTCGTTTTCTACTTCTGCATAAGTATTTTTAGCCTCTTTTTCCCAACGAATTTTGTTTAAAAAAGGCTGTTGATCTAATATTCCTTCCAAAGAAATAAATGCTTTTTCGGCATAATTGGCATCTCCTGTTTTGGGATCGATTGTAAGAATTTTAAGCCAATTGGTCAGTTCTGTATTTTTTAGATGATATTTGTTATCATCACTATCTGCCCTAAAAACATCGACTCCTGTAATGGCTAGCGCAATACTGCGCAAAACGGTAGATTTTCCTGATCCATTTTCTCCAATTAACACCGTAACTCTTGGATTTAATTCTAAATTAATCGAATCAAAATGTCCAATATTGTTTAATGTAATCTTTTTTAAGGTTAATTTTTTTACTTTGCGTTTTTCTTCGAGTTGGCGAAGTTCTTCTTCCTGTCTCATTTTTTCTTCTGCCTCTCTTTGCTCTTTTTCGTGAAAAAAACTTTGACGCGCTTTGTAAACGCGCCTATAACCTGTGTCGAATCTTGCCTTATTTAACATAGGTAGCTCTATATTGGAAACCTCCACAAAATTGTTTACCAAAGGCATGGCATTTTTTATAAAATCATTGAGATTTAGTTTCCAATCTGCACCGTCATATTTTTTTAACCATTGATTTTCGCTTGTACCTGCTTTTTTGAATTGTGTAAATCCTGCGATGGTTTTGCCAATTACAGAAAATATTTTGGCAAAATTAGCATCATCACGAGCATTAAGAAAAACTTGCATATCACCATCTACACCAATCTGTATAGAAATTCGCGCCGCCAATGTTACACTATCCCAACCATACCAAAAAGAGAAATATAAATAATTTACTCTGCTATCAAACCAGTGTCCCTGTTCTAATTTTGCATCTGCTCTGCCTCTTAGTGTAAAAAATAAATCAGGCATTTCTTTTCGTTTTTCCATTAAAAATTGGAAAACTTGCTCACTTAAATCTACGATTGTCATTATTTTTTTGTTTTTGCAATGTTAAAAATAAAAATTTTAATAATCAAATTTTTTATTCATTTTTTAGAAATTCTCATGGCAGGTTTAAAAATCTGAAATACTTTGAAAGTGTATTTAATGAGGTAGATTTTTTACGCCATGATTTTGAATCATGGCGTAAATTTTAACTAGCAAAATCAATTTTTTTTGATAATTACAAACTTAAATTTGCTGATTCTATATTTACAAACTTAATTGCCTGATTTTCAAGCACAATGCCCACAGGATGCTCTTTGGTAACTCTGCCTGCAATAATTTCTCTGGAAAGTTCGTTTAAAATAATTTTTTGGATCAAACGCTTGATCGGTCTGGCGCCAAATTGCGGATCATAACCCATTTTTGCAATGTGAGCCAACACTTCTGGCGAAGCGTCTATCGTAATTCCGTTTTCTTCCATGCGTTTTTGCACTTCTCTAAACTGAATATTTACCACTTTTCGCATTTCGTTTACAGACAAAGGTTTAAAAACCACCATCTCGTCAATTCGGTTCAAAAACTCTGGTCTGACCGATTTTCTAAGCAATTCCATGACCTGTTTTTTGGTAGTTTCTACCACATTTACATGGTTTTGTTCAGTCAAATTTGCAAAATTATTCATAATCAAATTCGATCCAATATTGGAAGTCATGATGATGATCGTATTTTTGAAATTCGCAATTCTGCCTTTGTTGTCCGTCAAACGTCCTTCGTCCAAAACCTGCAAAAGTGTATTGAATACGTCAGGATGTGCCTTTTCAAATTCATCTAACAAAACCACAGAATATGGTTTTCTGCGCACCGCTTCGGTTAATTGTCCGCCTTCGTCATAACCAATATAACCTGGAGGTGCGCCGATCAAACGGCTAACTGCGTGTTTTTCTTGATATTCGGACATATCAATTCTGACCATTGAGTTTTCGTCATTAAACAAAAATTCAGCTAAGGCTTTTGCCAATTCTGTTTTTCCTACGCCTGTCGTTCCCAAAAAAATGAACGATCCGATGGGTCTTTTGGGGTCTTGCAAACCTGCTCTACTTCTGCGAACTGCGTCTGCAACTGCCGAAATTGCTTCTTCCTGCCCTGCCACTCTTTTGCCTAATTCTTCTTCTAGTTTCAACAATTTTTCGCGGTCTCCTTGCAACATTTTTTGCACAGGGATTCCTGTCCAACGGCTAACAATTTCAGCAATATTTTCGGGCAAAACTTCCTCTTTCGAGCTTGCGTTTTCGCTAGAATCGAGTTGTTGTTTTAAGATTTCGAGTTTGCTTTCGCTTTCTTTTATTCTGCCGTAACGCAACTCTGCTACTTTTGCATAATCGCCTTCTCTTTCGGCTTGTTCTGCCTCAATTCTGAAACGTTCTATGTTTTCTTTTTCGTTTTGAACTCCAACAATGACATCTTTTGACGATTTCCATTTGCTTCGCATTTCCTCTCTGCTCACCGATAAACTTGCAATTTCGTTGGTCAAAGAACGTTCTTTGTCAATGTCGTTTTCCCTGCGAATTGCCTCTCTTTCAATTTCCAACTGCATAATTTTGCGGTTTACTTCATCGAGTTCTTCGGGCAAAGAGTCTAGTTCTATTCTTAATTTGGCGGCGGCTTCGTCGATCAAATCTATGGCTTTGTCGGGCAAAAAACGGTCTGAAATATATCTATCAGAAAGCTGAACGGCGGCAATGATCGCATCGTCTTTGATTCGGACTCCGTGATGCAATTCGTATTTGTCTTTGATTCCACGCAAAATCGAGATCGCATCTGCCGTATTTGGCTCGTCAATCATGACCGCTTGAAAACGTCTTTCGAGGGCTTTGTCTTTTTCTATATATTTTTGATATTCTTTCAAAGTGGTTGCGCCGATGGCACGCAATTCGCCGCGAGCAAGGGCAGGTTTCAACAAATTTGCGGCGTCCATTGCACTATCGCCTCCTGAACCTGTACCAATTAAAGTATGAATTTCGTCAATAAACAAAATAATTTGCCCGTCAGCATCGACTACTTCTTTGATTACAGATTTCAAACGTTCCTCAAATTCGCCTTTGTATTTCGCACCTGCCACCAACAAACCCATATCCAAAGACACCAAAGTCGTAGATTTTAGATTTTCTGGAACATCACCGTTTACGATTCTTTGCGCCAAACCCTCGATAATGGCGGTTTTTCCTACGCCAGGTTCGCCTAACAAAATCGGATTATTTTTTGTTCTTCTCGACAAAATTTGCAATACTCTCCTAATTTCTTCATCTCGCCCAATGACAGGATCAATTTTGCCTGCCTGCGCCAATTTGTTTAGGTTTTTGGAATATCTTTCTAATGATTTGTATTTGTCTTCTGCATTTGGATCGTTTACTTTTTTGCCTCCTCGCAACTCTTTGATGGCAGCAAGCAAGGCTTTTTCGGTAAAACCTGCATCTTTTAAGGCAAAAGCCACGCGATCTTTTCCTGTGAGAATGCCTAAAAAAATGTGTTCTAAGGCAATAAATTCGTCTTTGAGTTTGGGCAAATATTCTTCGGCTCGTTTGAGTGCGGCATGGGCATCGTTAGAAAAATAAGCACTATCTCCGTTAGATTTCGGATAAGATTTTATCATGCTTTCTAAGGTTTCATCGAGAAGTTTTTGATTTATCCCTAATTTTTTGACCAAAAAAGACCCAAGACTCTCATCTACAAGGAAAATAGCCTTCAAAATATGCCCTGTTTCCAAAATGGATTGTTGTTTGGACAACGCCATTTGGCTTGCCTTTTCAATAGCCCCTTGCGATTTGACTGTATATTTATCGTAATTCATGTTTTTAGTTTTTTTTATTCTCTTACAAAATACAAACCGAAGGCAATTAAAACAAAAATTCAGTCAAAAAGGCAGATTTGAGGTATATTTTTAAAGAATTTTTCTAGAAAAATAGGAAATTTTGGCAGAAAATTTTATTGCTAAAGTCTTAACAAATTAAAATTAAACCTTTTGTAAAGTAGAGCGTCAAATAGAAAAAAATTACATTTATGAAAAAAGTCTTTTTATCAGTCATTTTTACTATTTTATTGTTTGCTTGTCAAAAAAACAATGAAATCATACCCAATTCTACATCAAATTTTTATTTTCCTGCTCCGAATCCAAATGCAATTTGGGAAAACTCTACTCCTGAAGAATTAGCTTGGGATGTTTCTAAAATTAATAATTTGCTTACTTTTTTGGAACAAAACAACACTAGAGCCTTTATTGTACTCAAAAACGGCAAAATTGTGATGGAAAACTACTTCAATAACAATTTGTTAGGCACAAAGTTTACGGCTTCGAATAATTGGTATTGGGCATCTGCGGGCAAAACGCTAACTTCTTTTTTGATTGGCAAAGCATTAGAAGAAAAAAAATTGACTTTATCACAAAAATCTTCGGATTTTTTGGGTAAATCTTGGTCGAGTCTTAGTGCCGAACAAGAAGCACTAATTACGGTCAAAAACCACATCAACATGACCACAGGTTTAGACGACAATGTTGCCAACAAAGATTGCACAACGCCAAATTGTTTTAAATATTTGACTGCCCCAAATACGCGCTGGGCGTACCACAATGCGCCTTATACCATTTTGGACAAATTACTAGAAAAGGCTACTAATCAGGACTTTGACTCTTATTTTAACAGCCGTTTGCGCGACAAAATTGGCATGGACGGTTTTTGGCAATACACAGACGACAATCACGTTTATTTTAGCACTCCGCGCTCAATGGCAAGGTTTGGTTTGTTGATTTTGGCAAAAGGAAAATGGCAAAATGAGGTTATTTTGGATGAACAAAATTATTATAAGGAAATGTTAAATAGTTCTCAAAATATCAATCCTTCTTATGGCTATTTGTGGTGGTTGAATGGCAAAAGTTCATTTATGGCACCAGGTTTACAAACTGTTTTTCAGCGGAGTCTTTCGCCAAATGCTCCCGCAGATTTGGTGGCTGCTTTGGGCAAAAATGGGCAACTGATTTGTGTTGTTCCAAGTCAAAATTTGGTCGTGATTCGTATGGGAAATAATCCTGATAATTCCTTAGTACCGATCAATTTTCACGATCAAATGTGGGAAAAACTAAATGAAGTAATTAAAAAATAAGATTTTTGCGTTGGTACGCCAAAAACTTATTTTTTAATGAAAATAAACTCTCTTTCTTGACCATCTGCATCTTGGATTATCTCCATTTCGGGGGTTTTGTCTGGTGTTGTTGATCACGCTATTCAAAAATTGGCTAAACAAATCACTTGCTATTTCTTAAAAATTTTCAATAAATCCACTTCAAAATTAGGCAAAACGTCTTCACCTGACAATTTTTGTTCAAAACTTTGTACCGAATTTTCTTTGTTTAAACGATAAATATAGACTTTTTCGCCTTTGGGATCGATCAACCAACCCAAACGGACTCCGTTTTCTATATATTCTTCCATTTTTTCCTTTAATTCGTTTAAAGTATCAGAATCTGAACGCAATTCGCCTACAAAATCGGGGGCAATGTTAAAATATCCATCTTGTTTTTCGAGCTTTTCCAAACGGCTATTTTCTATCCAAGACATATCTGGCGAAAGCAAAGATTTGGTTTCGGGCAAACGAAAACCTGTGCTAGAATCGAAAAGTTCGCCTAATTCGTTTTCTTCGTTCCAAACAAATAAATTTCCATTTAATTTGGCGTTGTATTTTCCAGTATTTGAGAATGTTGGCATAGCGATAACAAGTTTTTGAAAACGATTGACTTCAAGGCGCAAATTTGGGTTCAAAGCAGACAAAGAAAGCATAAGTTGATCGTCTGACAAATCCAATAAAGGCTGAATATTCAAAATGATTTTCATATTTATATTTTGATAAAAATTTTACAGTGTTTTTTCAAAAAAAGGAACTACATTTTTCTCTACAATATAGCTCTCTACTTTTCCAATTTCGCTTAAATCCACATAATCTACCCAACGACTATTCCTGATGCGTTGCCAAATTGTATGATTTTTTTTGTCTTCTGTTTTGTTTGGCTCTTGACCAATCAAAAAGAATTTGCCTTTGCATTTTTCAGAATCATCTACAACTTTTGTAAATGAAATAAATTTTGTCAAATCGTTTTCCAAAAAATATTGGCGTTTATCAAAATCTATAATTTGTCCTGCCACAATTACGCCATTTTTTCCAATAAAATTTATGTCAATCGGAGATACTAATTCGGTAAAATTGTCTGGACTTATTCGTGCATTTAGGTTTACACGGTTTTTAATTTGTGCGTAAAACTTAGTTTTTACCTTTGTTATATCCTCATTTTTTTGCAAAGTAAGATCGTCAAACGAAAAAACATACTTATTGAATATGCTTTTAAAGGAATTTTCGTTTAACTCTATTTCAATTTTTGTAGGTTCTGAAAAACTTACCAAATTGTTCGAATATCTGCTCAAATACGAAAAATAAGATTCATTGATCCAATTTTGGGAATAAGTTTGCTCGATTTTTGGTTCAGCATTGGCGTTTAAAATGTGTTGATTCAAACTTTTAAAATAACTTTTAAGCACATTAAACTTTGAATTTGGCATAAGTTCCTTTACAATATTCAATTTACGATTAGAAACTTTAAAAAAAGTATCTTGACCGTTAGACATGAACAAGCCAATGCTAATTTTTTCGTTCAAATTAGCGTTAAAAGTCAAATATATGATGCTAAAAAAAGTTTTCATATTTTATAAATATATTTTTGAAACAATGTGATAAAATTTATTTCACATTCTTTAAGCCACTTTTTTTCGAATATGTTTTTGTGCAAATCTAATTCTAATTGTTGAATGTTCGAATGCCATTCGTTTGGAATGAGTGCAAGAATTTCTCTCAAATTTACTTCGCAATTTTCCACACAAACATAGAAATTTTTGAGAAGATTATCAACGTTTTTTCTTAAATTTTGCCTGTTTTTGAATAAAATTTTGGCTAAATCTGTATTAATAATCGATTCTTCTTCTGAAATTTGATAAAGTCCTCGATGTAGAGCATTAGAATTAAAAATAGCGTTGTGATCAAAAACGTAAAAATAGTATTGATTGTTATCAGAAAATTCCAAAAGCAAATTGCTGTTGTTATGATTTCTGTCCTCATTGCTTAACCAAATATCAAATAAGGCAATTTTTAAAAAGTCATCACGATTTTGTATTTTTTTGATAAAATTTTTGTCTTCAAAAGATGGTATAAAACTAGCTTCGATTTCTTTACTATTTTCGAGATACAATGACCCAAAACAGGGCTTTTTAAAAAATGCGGGTTGCAAAATATTTGTGTATTTGCTTGGCAAATGTTCTTCCAAAACGTTTATCAAACAAATTTCAGGAGTTTTCAAATCCCAATACTTTGCAAAAACTGCCCCCAAAACTTCATTAATCAATTTCGAGCTGGCTAATCTGCCATGTTTGCATACCCAAGTTTGCAAATCTTCGCAAGTTACCAAAAACGGAACTTCTCCTGTTTGATAAATTTTATTAGGTTCATGAAGTGTTTTTAAACAACTAAGCATTTTATAATTGTTATTTTTTTATTGTTTGGAAAACAAATATATAAAAAGCAAAAAAATTAAGGTAAAATCAATCTATTTCTTAAAAATTTTCAATAAATCCACTTCAAAATTAGGCAAAACATCTTCTCCTGACAATTTTTGTTCAAAACTTTGTACCGAATTTTCTTTGTTTAAACGATAAATATACACTTTTTCGCCTTTGGGATCGATCAACCAACCCAAACGAACACCATTTTCTATATATTCTTCCATTTTTTCCTTTAATTCGTTTAAAGTATCAGAATCTGAACGCAATTCTCCTACAAAATCGGGGGCAATGTTAAAATATCCATCTTGTTTTTCGAGTTTTTCTAAACGGCTATTTTCTATCCAAGACATATCTGGCGAAAGCAAAGATTTGGTTTCGGGCAAACGAAAACCTGTGCTAGAATCGTAAGTTTTGCCAGATTCTTCTTCCATGTTCCAACCAGTTAAATAATAATTGAGCAAAGAGTTATGGTTTCCTGTATTTGTGTGTGTTGGCATATCGATAATAAGTTTTTGAAAACGATTGACTTCAAGGCGCAAATTTGGGTTCAAAGCAGAAAAAGCAAGCATGAGCTGATCGTCTGACAAATCCAATAAAGGCTGAACATTCAAAATGATTTTCATGGGGTTTTGATTTTTTTTGGGTAAAGGTAATTGTTTTTTTTGTTTAAAACCAAAGATTTGACAAATCCTTGCCAAATCTTTTTCAAAAAACGCCTTTTCTAATGCGCCACCAACCAATTTTCCCCAACTCCTGCTTCCACTTCCAAAGGAACTTTTAAGGGCAAAGCCTTCGTCATCAATTCCTTAATTTTGGGCATAAGTTGCTCTAATTCAGGGCGATAAATATCAAAAACCAATTCGTCATGCACTTGCATAATCATTTTGGATTGCAAATTTTCTGCACTCAAATATTGATGAATATTGACCATCGCAATTTTGATCAAATCTGCGGCAGAACCCTGAATTGGGGCATTAATGGCGTTGCGTTCTGCAAAACTTCTTTGCGAAAAATTGCGAGAATTGATGTCCCGCAAATATCGCCTGCGTTTCATAATCGTTTCCACATATTCGTGTTCGCGCGCAAAATTAATTACCTTGTCCATATAGCCTTTTACGCTAGGAAATTCGGCAAAATAAGAGTCAATAATTTTAACTGATTCTTTGCGTGGAATGTGCAAACGTTGCGAAAGTCCGTGCGCCGAAATGCCGTAAATAATGCCAAAATTGGCGGTTTT
>RDXG01000320.1 GCA_004292785.1 Bacteroidota bacterium | reverse complement strand
GCATCCATTCTGCGGCTGAGTTGGGAAGTTACTTGTTCTTCATCTACACTTACCGAGTCTACTTCGGCGCGCGCCAAAAGCATTTTTTCGAAAACCAAACGCTGCAAAATTTGGCAACGCAAATTGTCTTCTACTTTTTGCCCACTCGACAAATAACTCATATACGCCATTTCCAAATCGGATTTGAGGATAATGTGGTTATCAACTTTGGCTATAATTTTGTCTGCGACAGTTTGTGCGCTGGCACAAAAACAGAACAATATATTGATAAATACTAACAATCGGATTTTCATAATCAAATTTTTGAACAAAAATAGCAAAAATAAAAACGTAAAACCTCAAAAGAACCGAATTTTATAGAAATTAAACATTTTTTAAGATTTGAAAACTCATTTATAAATAAATTTTCCAAAAAAATAAGTTTTTTTTAGAAAATCGTATTATATTTGGATAATAAAGCTATAATTTGCATAAATTTTTTACTAAAACGTATGTTCAAATTTATTTTGAGAAGACTAATCTATGGTTTTTTTGTAATTTTAGGGGTCATAATAGTTGTTTTTTTGCTTTTCCATGCTTTGCCTGGCGATCCTGTGTCTATGATGACTGGACAACGTTCTGACGTGATGAGCCGAAAAGTAATTTCGGAAGAACTTGGATTAGAAGAACCTTTGCCTATGCAATTACTTTTGTACTTGAACGACATCTCGGTTTTGTCTGTTCATGACGATACCGCTGAAAACTTCCAAAAATACGATTATACAAGGCTTTTTCACGTCAATCAAAATATAGTAGTGATCAAAAGACCTTATTTAAGGCGTTCTTTTGAAACCAAAAAAAGAGTTGATGAAATTATTATGGAAAATGCAAACGGAACGTTTTGGCTTGCGGGAGCTGCCATGCTTTTTGCTACTTTTTTCGGGGTTTTGTTTGGGTTAATTTCTGCACTTTACAAAGGAAGTTTTTTTGATAACGCTTTGGTGATTATTTCTGTGATTGGCATTTCGGCACCGTCTTTTGTGGCTGCCATTCTTATTTCTATGCTGTTTGGTTATTATTTGCACGATTTTACAGGATTGCCCATGCAAGGAGCTTTGTGGGACAACGACCCTTTTGAAGGAAGACAATTACACCTCAAAAATTTGATTTTACCTGCTTTCACACTCGGAATAAGACCGCTTTCAACTATCATGCAAATGACCAGAAACGCCATGCTCGATGTGCTTTCGCAAGATTATATCAGAACTGCAAAAGCAAAAGGTTTAGGAAAAATTCAAATTAATCTCAAACACGCCTTACGAAACGCACTAAATCCTGTGATCACTTCTGTATCGGCTTGGTTGGCATCGATGATGGCGGGAACATTTTTTATCGAATATATTTTTACTTGGAAAGGTTTAGGATCGGTTACCATTTTAGCCGTAGAAAATAAAAATTTGCCTGTCATTATGGGAGTTACTTTGTTTGTGGCTTTAACTTTTGTGTTGGTAAACATTATTGTTGATATTTTGTATAGTATTATTGATCCAAGAGTGCGTTTATAGTAACTTTAAGTAATAGAACATAATTATCGGACACCTCAAAGGTGTTAGATAAGTCTGATTATCAAGAAGTTAGAAAAAAAAACAATGCACATTAATTTTGCACAACTACTTAATATAAAAAAAAATGAACTACAAAATTTTCATTTTCGCCTTTTTATTTTTTGCTGCTTGCAAAGAAAAAGAAATGACTTCTGAAACAAATTTGCAAATGATTTTTGATCACCGCGTTGGAAATCAAGGGTTTTTTTTGCAAAAACGCTATCAAAATGATTTGAAAGAAGAATATTTGATAGAAGATTTTAGATATTACATCAGTAATATTACACTGAAAGGAGCAAATTCTGTTTTTCAGGAAAAAGAAAGTTATCATTTGATCATGCCCGCTTCCGACAAATCTACGGTTAGCATTGACTTGGGAAAAATTCCCGAAGGAAATTATCAGACCTTAGAAATTTCTATTGGCGTGGATAAAACGCATAATACTTCCATTTATAAAATAGGCGACCTCGATCCGAGCAGCAGTATGGCTTGGGATTGGACAAAAGGCTACAAATTTTTGTTGTTGGAAGGCAAGCATTTTGCAAAAAATGATCAAGGAGATGCTTTGGTTTATCATGTTGGAGAAGATGTAAATTATGCAGTTTTATCTTTTCCGATCAACTTGCTTGTGGTTAATGGAAAAAATACAAAAATTAACATGGTTACAGATTTGAACAAACTTTTTAGTCAAATTTCTTTTAGCCAAATAAATACTGCCATGTTTGGCGAAAATGCAAGAAAAATAGCCATCAATTACAGTAAAGATATGATTTCTGTAAAAAGTGTTGAGTAATTACGCAAGTAAATATTTTTGTAGAGCAAGGCATTTATTTCTTGCTCTATAAAAATACTTATTTAGGTTCTAAAACCACAATTGGAATGATCATTTCTTCCAACGAAAGCCCGCCATGTTGAAAAGTATCCCGATAATATTTGACATAATGATTATAATTATTTGGATACGCAAAAAAGTAGTCTTCCGTAGCAAAAACATAAGTTGAAGACAAATTACTTTTTGGCAAACAAAATTTTTCGGGCTGATTGGCAATGATTACATTTTTGCGATCATAAGCCAAATTTTTGCCTTGTTTGTATCGCAAATTTGAATTTGTATTTTTATCGCCAATAATTTTGTAAGGGCGTTTGGTGCGAATAGTTCCGTGATCGGTAGTAATAACGACTTTCAATTTTTTTTCCGCAATTTTTTTGAGCATATCCAACAAAGGCGAATGTAAAAACCACGATTTTGTCAAAGAACGATAAGCCGCTTCGTCAGGTGCTAACTCGCGAATCATGGTCGTGTCGGTGCGTGCATGAGAAAGCATATCCACAAAGTTATAGACAATCACGTTAAGGTGATTGTGCAGCAAATTGTTAAAATTATCAACAATTGCTTTGCCTTGTGTTGCCTGAATAATTTTGTTGTAAGACATTTTGACTGGCAAATCTAGTTCATCGAGTTGTGCTTGCAAAAGTTCTTTTTCAAAATTATTTTTAGAACCTTCATCATCATCTCCGACCCACATTTCAGGAATTTCGTCAGCAATATCGGAAGGCATCATGCCCGCAAAAATCGAATTTCTGGCAAAAGCTGTAGTGGTTGGCAAAATAGAATAATACAAAGACTCTTCGGCAATGTTAAAATATTCGCTGATGATCGGCGCAAGAACTTTCCATTGATCATAACGCAAATTATCGATGAGAATAAAAAAAAGTGGCTCATCAGCAAGCAAAGGAAATACTTTTTCGTAAAGCAAATTATGCGACAACACAGGCGAAGACACATTTTCGTCATTTAACCAAGATTCGTAATTTTCGCCGATAAATTTGGCAAAACTTGCATTGGCTTCTTCTTTTTGCATATTTAGCACTTCCGCCATGCTTTGATTTTCGGTATTTTCTATTTCTAATTCCCAAAAAACCAATTTTTTATAAACTTCTATCCAAGACTCATGATCCATTTTGTCGTTAAACGCCATGCTGATATTTCTGAAATCTTGTTGATAATTTCGGTTGGTTTTTTCGGTAATCAAAGATTTGCTATCCAATATTTTTTTTGCGGAAAGCAAAATTTGGTTCGGATTTAATGGTTTGATCAAATAATCGGCTATTTTTGCTCCGATTGCCTCTTCCATGATGTATTCTTCCTCACTTTTGGTGATCATCACCACAGGAATATGTGGTTTGAAGGCTTTGATTTGGGACAAAGTTTCTAGTCCTGTCATTCCTGGCATATTTTCGTCCAAAAAAATCAGGTCAAAATTTTCCTCTTGGCATTTGTCGAGGGCATCTCTGCCACTATTAACTGCCGTAATATCGTAGCCTTTTTTTGTTAAAAACAAAATATGCGGTTTAAGCAATTCTATTTCGTCATCAGCCCACAAAATACTGTATCTTTGCATAATTTTTATTTATTGTTTATCCAATTCCAAGCCGATTGATCACTATCAAAATAAACTGTTTGAATAATATTTGGATTATCGTCGACTACTTGTTCAATAGAAACTTGGGCAAATAAATCTGGCGAAACCACTAAGGCAAACTTTTTTGCGTCTTTGTGCATCGTGAGCGAAAAAATGTTTTTCACTATCCAATCTTGAATGTCAGGCGTAATGGTAAAACTTGAATTGGAATTATTTACCAAATAATTGACAGGTTTGTATTCTCTGCAAAAGTTGGCATAAATAGTCAACTCACTTTTGTATTGTTCTATTGTCATATCTTCTGTAACCCAAAAACTGTAAATAGTTTTTGATTCCTCAAAATATTTAATACCAAAAAAACGACTTTTATAAAGTTCCATAGAGCTATAATTTTAGCGTTAAAAACAAATAAAAATAATTCCCGCAATATAAGTTCTTTTTACTAAGAAAACACAAATTTAGATTTTTTTAATAAAAAATAACAAAACGATTATTTACTAGAAAATTCAAAATTTTCAAACAAAAAACATTTACAAAAAGTACATCAAAAAACTAAAAAAATAAAGCTATGTTCTTCGGATTATTTGGTAAAAAAGACGACAAAAAGTCGGAAACGGAAAAGTTAAATGCGCAATTTCTCAAACTTACTGAGCAGGCAAGAGATTTGCAAAGAAAGGGCGATATTAAAGGTTTTGCAGAAAAAACAGGCGAGGCAGAAGCTATTATGGACAAAATTGTTGCCTTAAAAAATACCGTCTAATTTATCAGACACCTTTAAGGTGTCCGATAAATTTGATCAGAAACTAATTTTTCATGGTCAAAACAAAAGAGGCTACGGCTTCGATTTCTTTGTCAGAAAGAACTTTTTTGTAAGAAGCCATATTGTTTTTTCCGTTGGTAATAATGTCGATGGTTTCTTCTTTGGAACGCTTATTTTCTTTCAAATTTTTTGCACCTGCCAAACCTGCGTCCCCTGTTGCCCCATGACAAGACTCACAATTTGCCGTATAAATGGCTTTTCCGTGTTTCAATTCGTCATAATTAGGCGAAGAATCGTCAGAAATAACATTGCTTGTTACTACTTCTACTCTTGTTACTTTTTTTGCCATTTCCGCCAAACCGTAAGTAGAAATAATCATTAATAAAGCAACTGCTGCCAATATTTTGTTTTTGCGTTTAAAACCAATCACCGCCACAGGAATTGACAAAGAAACCACCGTAATTTTTATGATTTGTAAGGTTTTAATTTCGGGTAATTGAACAAGCATTGCTATTCCTGTAACCAAAAACAAAACGCTAATGATCATTTCAGGAATTTTAGTAATTTTTTTGAATTTTTCATAAAAAGCGTCATTGGTAAACAAAGAAATTGTTTTGACCAAGTAAATAAACAAAAATAAAATTACCACTGTTTTGTGGGTGTGAAAAAGTGCCGTATAATTCATGATTTGAGTTTTTTTATTTAGGCAAAGATATTATTTTTTGTTTGAAAATAAAAAAGTATAATTTTGTAGCGATTTTGATAAAATAATCATTTATGTTTTTATACATTTTATACAATATTTTCTTTGTGCCAGCTTTTCGTTTGGCGTTTTTCTTGGGGCGTTTTTTCAACAAAAAAATGAAAGAAGGCTATGAAAAAAGGCAAAATCAATGGGAACTGATCAGTCAAAAAATGAAGGAAATTGATCCCAAACGCAAACGAATTGCTTTTCATGCGTCTTCGGTTGGCGAATGGGAGCAAGCCGCCCCAATTATTGACCGACTCAAAGAAATTAACCCTGATTTGTTCATTATTGCCTCGTTTTTTTCGCCTTCTGGCTACAATTTTGTCAAAAATTATGCAAATATCGACCTAAAAATTTATTTGCCTTTGGATAGCCTTTCCAATGCAAAACGATTTTTTGGCTTGATAAAACCCAATTTATGGGTCATTTCTAAATTTGATGTTTGGATAAACCATTTAAAAATTGCCGCAAAAATGAACATTCCTGTCATCAATACTTCGGCTACTTTGTCCGAAAATTCGGGGCGGGATAAAGGTTTGGCAGGTCGGTTAAATGCCTATGCGTACCAATATTTTTCGTGGATTTATCCAATTTCAGAAGACGATAAAAAGCGTTTTTTGAAAATTTATCCCCAAGAAAAACAATTAATTGTTACAGGAGATACCCGATTTGATCAAGTTTTTTTGCGAGGCGAAAAAGCGAAAAAGAAAAATATTTTACCTATTTTTGCGGATAATTCAGGCATAAAATTTATTGGCGGAAGCATTTGGCAGGCAGACGAAAAGCGTTTGTTTCCTGCTTTGTTGGTTTTACTCAAAAAATATGATTCTTTGAAATTGGTGCTTGTACCTCACGAAATTAAGGAACATTATTTGAAAGAGATCGAAGATTTTTTTGTAAATTTTGATTGTCAAAGGTTTACAAAGTTCTCATTATCAGGAAGTTGCACAAGTAGAATCGCAATTATTGACACTATTGGAATGTTGGCGGCTTTGTATGCCCAAACCGATATTGCCTATGTTGGCGGAAGTTTTACTACAGGCGTTCACAACACGATGGAGCCAGCAATTTTTGGAAATCCTGTGATTTTTGGTTCTGTTTATCAAAATTCTTTTGAGGCAATGGAACTTATGAAACTAGGATCGGCTTTTTCTTGTGCAAATTCTGCGCAAATGCAAGAAGTTTTGGAAAAATTGATCACAGATCAAACGTACAGAAAACAAATTGGAGAAAATGCCAAAAGCCTGATTATCAATAATATAGGTGCAAGTGAAAAAATTATTCAACAACTCATAAAAAATTATGATTTCATTTCCGAGTATCATACAAATTGAAACCACGATCTTGTGCAATTCGTCTTGTGTGTTTTGCCCACAAAACGAAATGACGCGGGGCCCCAAATATATGGAAGAGGCAGTTTGGAAAAAAATTGTCGATGAATCGCGTGGAAAAGGCATTTTGTACCGCCCTTTTATGATCAACGAGCCTTTTGTTGATCCGCGTTTGCCAGAGATCATTCGCTACATTCGCCAAGACCCTACGGCAAGAGTAGAACTCAATTCTAACGGGCATTTTGTACCTAAAACCAACGTTCCTGCTATCATAGAGGCAGGTTTGGACATTGTGCGTTTCAGTATTGATGGTTTTTCGCAGGAGGCTTACGACAAAAGTGGGAGAGGGGGCAAACTTCAAAAAATTGTGGATAATGTGCTGATGTTTGCAGAAGAACGCAACCGCCAAAAAGCCGATTGTTACATCGAAGTCCGCATGATCAACATGGATTTTAACCGCCATGAGCAACAAGAATTTATCAATTTTTGGAGCAAACACGTGGACGAAGCCATCGTTACAAGCTATTACGATTGGCCTTGGTCAGGTCAAACGGAATCGTTTTCTGCGCCTTGCCCAAAAGTGCAAAAAGAAATGTTTTTTATGGTAGATGGGCAAGCTACTTTGTGCTGTTGGGACTCGCATGAGCGCGGAATTGTGGGTGATGTCAAACAAAATACCGTAGAAGAGCTTTGGAAAGGTGCAAAAATGCAAGAATACAAAAGTTATTTGAACAAAGGAGAACGCCACAAAATTTTGCTTTGTTCCAAATGCGACGCCTACAAAGATTACGATTTTTCTACTTGGGAAGGTTATTAGGAAATAATTTAACAAAAAAGAAAGGTTTTTAAGCCTTCTTTTTTGTTATTTTTTTAATCCACAGGCTAAAGCCTGTGGCAATTCAAAATAAATAGGAATTTTTAATTCACAGGCTAAAGCCTGTGGTAATTCAAATTTAAAGAGAGAATGGGCTAAAGCCACATTCCTATTTATTTTGAATTATGAATTGCCTCCAGATTTATCTGGAGGATAAATATAAAAATCAATATTGGCTTTAGCCAAATCATTGGTCTTTATATTTTTCAAATCCAAATTTTTCAATAAATTCATCATATTCTTGTTGAAATGTTTTTTTGCTATGATGTATTTCTTGATTTTTAATATACTCTCTTACCTTGTCTATGACAGACTCCGACACAGAAACGGCAAAATAGTCATCTTGCCACTCAAATTTATCTTGAGTTAAGCCTTGTTTGTTTATCCAAAATGAAGACTCACCTTTAATGAGTTGCATCACTTTTTGAATGGTTTGATCAACTCCAAGAGAAATTAGACAATGACAATGATCATGATAACCATTAACAAAATCTATAAATATGCCTTTATTTTTTGCATTTTCTCTGATATGCTGCCAAACTTTTTGTCTTAATTCTTTTGAATCAAGATAGGGTACTCTGTTTTTAGTACTCCACACAAAATGGATATATACTTTTATAAATGGCATCTATCTTATTGATTTTCAACTAATTATAATTAAAAAAATAATTCAAACAGCTTCTTAAAAACAAATTATTTAAAATTTGCATTAAAAATGATGTAAAAAAAAGCGTCAAAAATTTTATTTTTGTTAATTCACAGACTAAATCCTATTTAAATTATTTATTTTCAATTCCAATTCCAAACAAAGCAAAATCGTAAAAAACGGGGTCTTCGGGTTTCATTTTTCGCAAATTTTCTGTCAATTCCAAAACTGCTTTCCAATCGGATTGAGGGCGAGTGAGTAAGCCCAAATTTCTGGCGATTCTGTCCACATGAACATCTAGCGGACAAAGCAACTGCGCAGGCGAAATGGCTTTCCAAATGCCAAAATCAACATTTTGATCGTCTGATCTGACCATCCAACGCAAAAACATATTGATCCGTTTGCAAGCTGATTGTTTGCTAGGCGTAGCAATGTGTTTTTTGGTGCGGATCAAATGTTCATGAGCAAAAAAAGTTTTCTCAAAACCGATCAAAGCCTTTTCTACGGTTTGATCTTCGGGACTTAAAAATTGGCTAAAAGCATTTTCTAAAGAATAATTTTTGGAATAATGAAATTTGAGAAAATAAATAAAATACAGGAGATCGTCTGCGTTAAAAGTTCGATGTTTGAAGTTTAAAAAGCGTTTTAAATCTTGTATTTGATGATTTACAATAAAATCGTGAGGTGAATTTTCCATCAGATTCATGAGTTCTTTGCATTTGTTGATGATGGTTTTTCGCAAGCCCCAAGCCAAAATAGAAGCAAAAAAAGCCGAGATTTCTACGTCCTGCATTTTGCTAAAACCATGCGGAATTTGGATCGGATCGTTGCTAATAAAATCCGTTTTATTAAATTGATTTGCCTTAGAATCCAAATATATTTTTAGTTTTTCCATGAATTTTTCGAGTTTTTATTCCTTTCGTGTTTCAGTTCAATTACAAAATTAGCTTATTTTTTTGTTTTATAAAAAAAGAACAAGCCGCACAAAGAAAATATCGAATTTAAAACTTAATATTGCGTAAAAAAAATGTATGAAAAAAAGCATCTTTATTTTCATTTTTTCTTTGGTGCAATGCTTTGCTTTTGCCCAAGAGCCAGAAAGTCCAACCGATTTTTTATCAAAAGAATTTCACGCCAACAGACGTGAGGCATTCAGAAAATTGCTTCCGCCCAAATCTGTGGCTGTTTTTTTTGCAAATCCTGTGCGCAACCGTGCCAATGACGTGGATTATCACTATCACCAAGACCCCGATTTTTACTATTTGAGTGGGTACAGAGAACCAAATGCGGTTTTATTGATTTTTTCGGAAGAACAAAGCAATTTGCAAGGCGAAAAGTACAAAGAACTAATTTTTGTGCAAAAGCGTGATCCTTTGAAAGAACAATGGAACGGAAAAAGACTCGGAAAAGAAGGCGTAAAGACAAATTTGGGTTTTACGCAAGTTTTTGAAGGTGCTGATTTTGCAGAATTCCCAATAGATTACAAATCTTTTGACAAAATTCTGTTTCAAGCCTTCCAAAATGATGTTAGAAATGGCGATGATACCGCAGATTTGTTCGATCTAATCCTTCAATTCAATTCAAAAACACAAACTTTGCCAAATTTGGATACCGAAACTATCGACGAAAAATTAGGTAGTTTGCGAGAAATTAAAACTCCCGAAGAACTAAAATTACTCCGAAAAGCCATCGATATTTCTGCGGTTGGACAAATTGAAATGATGAAAGCCATGCAACCCAATATGTC
>RDXG01000150.1 GCA_004292785.1 Bacteroidota bacterium | reverse complement strand
GCTTTCCGAAAGAGCTTTTTCCTTCGCCTCGATGACTTTTTCCTGCTTGGCAATTTTTTCCTTATTTTCCGCAGATTCTCGCCAAACATTTTCTATTTGTGAGCGCAAATCGTCTTCCAGAGTCATTTGGTTGCGCAAAGTTTGTTCGCTTTGTGCTTTTTGCAAACGCCTGATAATTTCTTTGTATTTTGCAGGAAAATCGTCTTCAGAAATATTCAAAATGTGATGATGTTCTGACCTATTCGATTGGTCAAAAATACTCAACAGCATTTCCAATTCGGTTCTGCGCCGTTTTTTCAAATTTGGAATACAGACAATAAAACATTTGTGAGTCAAAGCCTCAATAAAATCTTCTTTTAAAGCCAATTCTTCGCCAGAAAACAAATCAATCGCCTGATTATTGACTTTCACAATCGGTACATTGGCAATATTTTCGAATTTTTCGCCTAAAAAATAAATGCTGATGATCGGCATTCCCTTTTTTATGAGCAAACCTTTTTTGGTCTTTGTTTCGTAAATATTGTTTTCATTGGCATATTGTTCGCCCAAATATCTGCGAAAACGCATAATTTCGCTGATGTATTTTGCCTTTTGAATTTCGATAATGACCAATTTCTCGCCTTCAGGAGTCAGGATTTTTGCCTTAAAATCTAGTCTATAAATGGTTAAATAGACTTCGGGAGGAATGACCTTTTTTTTCTTTCTTTCTGCTTTTTTCATTTCCTCCAAAGATTTACTTGGAGAAAGATCGGCAATAAATTCTTGGGGCTGAAAATCCAAATCAAGCACTTCCATGTCTATAATGCTAGAAATCAGCAATTTAGCAACTTTGTTGTCGTCCATCAAATATTTGAAAACCACATCATAAATCGGATTGGCAATGCGCATAAACCTTATTTTTAGAATTTTACAAAAGTATGAAATAAATTTTATTTTTAGGATTTATTCCAAATTTCCCATGCTTTTTCGGCTTGCAAATGCAACATTTCCAAACCATTAATCGCCTTTGCACCTTGTTTTTGGGCAGTTTTCATCAATAAAGTTTCGCTTGGATTATAAACCAAATCCATGACAAAATGCTTTTCGGTGAAATATTTTATTCGCAAATCGGGCATTTGATCAACATTTGGATACATTCCCAAAGGCGTTGTATTGATAACAAGTTGATAATCAGTCATTAAACTTTTATCTAAATCTTGATAAGCCAAAATATTTTTTTGCGAATCGGCTTGTCGGGAAACAAACAAAAAAGGAATATTTAGTTCTTCTAAGGCAACTTTGACCGCTTTTGAAGCCCCGCCTGTGCCTAAAATTAAGGCTTTTAGGTTTTGGGTTGGCACAAAATTTTTCAGTGATTCAGAAAAACCAAAAAAATCGGAATTAGAACCAATTTTTTGATTTCCTACAATTTTGATCACGTTTACTGCGCCAATTCTTTGCGCAAAAGGATCGATCTGATCCAAAAAAGGCATCACCGTTTGTTTGTGCGGAATGGTTACATTCAAGCCTCGAAGTTCAGGTTTTTCGTTGATAAGTTCCTCAATATCAGCTACATTTTCCAAAGGAAATAGCTCATAAACTGCATCTTTTATGCCTTCTTTTTCAAATTTTTCGCTAAAATATTTTTTAGAAAACGAATGAGAAAGCGGAAAACCGATCAATCCGTATAAATTTTTCATAAGTGTTTTATTTTTGATTTCAAAGGCGTTGCCAATACAAAAATATTGGCAAGGCTACAATTTTAAAAATTAGAAATTTGTTTTTCTTTCAAATAATCTGCTAAAACCACCAAAAAATTTTTGATGTCTTGCGCATACAAATCGCCTAGCACAGACAAGCGAAAAGTGGCTTTTTTTGCCCCTTTACCTGGGTAAATGGTAAAACCTTTGGCGTACAAATAGTCGTGCATTTGTTCGAAATTGTAGTTTTTGTCGGTTGGTTC
>RDXG01000149.1 GCA_004292785.1 Bacteroidota bacterium | reverse complement strand
GGGAATACAAATTGGGCAACCGCAGTGCTTTGGAATGGGTTTTGGATCAATACAAAGAAAAAAAGCCTTCCGATCCGACCATTTTGGAAAAATTTAATACTTATCGCTTTGCAGATTACAAGGAGTCTGTAATTGAATTGTTGCAAAAAGTTTGCTATATTTCGGTGCAAACCATGCAAATAGTAAATAATTTTGTAACACAGACTTTAGTCTGTGATAAAAACCAAAAAAAACAATGTCAAAATTAGCCATTAATCAGTATTACAAAAGCCTAGAACGTGCCATTCAGTTTGGTAAAACCAAAAATGAAACAAGTGTGCGCAATGCTTTTCAAAACTTAATCAATGAATATGCTCGCAAACTGAACTACGAATTGGTGGCGGAGATTTATGTGCAAGGAACGACAGGCAGAGCAGTGCGACCAGACGGCGCATTAAAAAATTTGTGGGGACTTGACATGGGACTTTGGGAAAGCAAAGACGAAAAAGACGACATTTATGAGGAAATAGCAAACAAAACCAAAAAAGGCTATCCTTTGACTAATATTTTGTTTGAGGACACCAATGTAGCCGTTTTGTACCAAAATGACGTAGAAGTTTGCAAGGCGGACATGAAAAATGATGCGGAATTGGATAAAATCCTGACGCAATTTGTCAATTTCAAAAGCAAAGCGATTTACGATTTTGAGATAGCGATTGAAAAATTTAAAGCGGATATTCCCAACATTGTAGGCAAATTGCGCCAGACAATAGCAGAGCGCAAGGCGGAAAATAGTGAATTTGAGAAAATTCAGCGCATTTTTTGGGAATTGTGTCAAGCAGAAATCAATCCCGACATTAGCCTCGAAGACATTCGGGAAATGATGATTCAGCATATTTTGACTAGTGATATTTTCAATAAAATTTTTGGCGATTCAGATTTTCACAGGCACAATACGATAGCCTCTGAACTCGAAAAACTAAGCAATGCCCTTTTAGACCACAGCCAAAGGCGAAATTTATTGCGTTCCATTGAGCATTATTATTTGGCGATTAATGTAACGGCATCGGCAATCATTGATCACCACGAAAAGCAAAAGTTTTTGAAAGTGCTTTACGAAAACTTTTACAAAGTCTATAATCCGAAGGCGGCAGACAGGTTGGGCGTAGTTTATACCCCCAATGAAGTAGTTAAATTTATGGTAGAAAGCACCAATGTTTTGTTGGAAAAGCATTTTCAGACTACTTTATCAGAAAAAAATGTAGAAATCCTCGACCCTGCGACAGGCACAGGGACTTTTATCTGCGAAATTTTGGAACAGATAGACAAAAAGAACTTAAAATATAAGTTTGAAAATGAAATTTTTGCGAATGAAGTGGCGATTTTGCCTTATTACATTGCGAATTTGAACATCGAATATACCTACCAACAACTCATGAACGAATATGCCGAATTTCCTAACCTTTGCTTTGTGGATACTTTGGATAACACCGATGCTTTGGCTTACAAAGGCAAACAGATAGAAATAGGTGGCTTGACTTCTGAAAATACGAAGCGCATCAAACGCCAAAATTCCAAAAAAATCTCGGTCATTATTGGCAATCCGCCTTATAATGCGAACCAATTAAACGAAAATGAGAACAACAAAAACCGAGAATACCCGAATATTGACAAGCGGATTAAGGAAACATACATAGACCTAAGCACCGCCCAAAAAACAAAAGTTTATGATATGTATGCTCGTTTTTTGCGTTGGGCAAGCGACAGATTGGACAAAAACGGCATTATTGCCTTTGTTACAAACCGAAGTTTTATAGATTCACGTACTTTTGATGTTCGGGCAAATCCCAAAATAGCAGGAACTACACATAATATTTTTGGGATTCAGACAGGCGTGGTGATTATGTTTTTGGTAAAAACGGAGTTGAAATAAGTAGTATCGAAAGAAGCCTTCACTCCAAGCGAAGACTTCTTTAAAAAATCGAATTGTTTAATTTAAAAAATAAAAAACATGAGATATTATATTTGGTGTGACGAATCAGTTAAAAATGGAAAACTATTTTCAGATTTTTACGGAGGTATTTTGGTAAATAGTAAAGATTTTGAAACCATAAAAACAGTATTAGAAGCCGAATTTGCATTGTCTAAATTGGGAACTGAACTTAAATGGACTAAAATAAACGAATTTCAGGCAGAAGGATATATGCACATGATGGACGTTTTTTTTAGCTACATCGAACTTGCGCAGGTCAAAGTACGCATTATGTTTACCGAAAATCGTTTTCAAAAAATGTTGGTTAGCAAATACGAAAGAGAAAACAAATTTCATTTACTTTACTATCAATTTGTCAAACACGCATTTGGTTTAAAGTTTATTGATCATCAAGAAAATAGTTTTTTAGAGTTCTTTTTTGACAAAATTCCAGACAAAGACGAAAAAAATGAAATCTTTAAAAACTATATTTTTTCTTTGCAAAGACTTCCTGAATTTCAAAAAGCCAAAATTTGCATAGAACCCGATGCCATTGCAGAAGTTGAATCGCATAAACATATTTTGTTGCAATGTTTGGACGTGGTTTTGGGAGCTATGGCGTTTAGGCTTAACAAAATGCACCTCGAAAAGCCCGAAGGTAGCAAAAAAAGAGGCAGAAGAACCATTGCAAAAGAAAAAGTTTACAAATATATCTTACAGAAAATAAAAAACATATACCCAAATTTTAACATTGGAATCAGTACAGGTTTGCAAGCAAATAAAGCAAATTTGTGGATAGGAACGTACAGACATTGGCGTTTTTTGCCTTATCAATGGGAAGAAATAGAGGAAAAATAAAAACCCCCAAAATATTCTACATTTACCGCCCACGTA
>RDXG01000319.1 GCA_004292785.1 Bacteroidota bacterium | reverse complement strand
TTGCCAAATCATCTAAGGAAATATTTAATTTTTTAGAAACTCCTTCCAAAGATTCGCCAAATCCCATCTCATAAAACGATCCTTCGGGAGCATTGTCAGGCACAGGAACGGGCGCACCCACATTTGCATTCGGATTGACTTCGGGAGTTTGTTGCACTTCAACAACTGGCTCTGTTTTCACTTCCACGGGTTTTTCTTCTACTTTTGGCACAACTACAGGCACAGACACAGTTTTTACATTTGTTTTCACACCTTTCGAAGTAATTTCTAGCGTAATGCTCGCAGGATTTTCGCTTCGGGAACTAGCAGAATTTACCGTTGGAACGTTTGTATTTTGATTGACATTCGTAAAATCGTTTTGGCTAACTGTTTGACTACCAATAACATTCGGGTTAGACGCAGGATTTTCTGGGGCGGTCAAACGCAAAACTTGACCTGCCGTTAGTTTGGCGTTTCTATCCAAATTGTTAAAAGTTGCCAAATCTGTCCACGAAATATTATACATTTTTGCTATCGCATACATTCCTTCACTTGCGGAAACGGTGTGTGTTTTGGCGTTTTGATCTACGGTTTTTTGCGTGTTATCGGGCAGAAATAAAGTGTCGTTTGCTCTAATGCTTATTGCTTTTTGGTTGATCATCAATAATTGATCGGTGGTCAAACCATATTGTTTGGCAATTCCAAAAACGGTTTCCTTGTCTTTGACAATGTGAAATTTGTCTGTTTTGATCTCGATTTTTGCAATAACCGAATCGGCTTTGGCAACAATTTTGGTAGTAGAATCGCTGACCGTTTTGATAACCGAATCTTTGACTGCTGTTGCTTTTAGCCTAATTTTTTGCCCAATATTTAATTTGCTGTTGGCATCTAAACCGTTGAGTTGGTACAAATCTTTAATCGAAATTTGGTACATTTTGGAAATTGTAAACAGTCCTTCTTTGGGTTGAACTGCGTGAAATTCAGCCATTTCGCTATTCGAATTGTTTGGAATTGTAAAACTATTTTCAGAAATTACAGGTTGCAACAATCCTCCAGAATTTTGTGCAATTTCCGTTTTGACTTGATCTATTTTTTTTCTGATGATCTCGTTTTTGGTTTTTCTGACCAATATTTTTTCGCCAACCGTAATTCCGATGTCTGTTTTTTTGTTCAACGTCATGATGGACTCCGAAGTGGTGCAATACATATCTGCAAGTCCTGCCATCGAATCGCCGATTCTTACTTTGTGGTAAGTGCTGATCGAATCTGGTACAGAAAACTCTTTTTTGAAAACTAATTTTTCGCCAACTTTAAAAGTTTCATTTTCAGGAAAAAATGCTAAACTATGCAATTTTGCCACAGTTTCAGGAGTTTCAGTTTTTTGAACAACGTGTGCAATGCTGATGGCTCTGATAAATTTTCCAATAATCAAAGTTTCGCCTGCCTCGATCACGTCTGCCTCTTTTCCGTTGAGTTTTCGCAAAGAATCGGCACTTACGCCGTACACGCAAGCAATATTTTGCAAAGTTTCCTTTTCTTCAATCGGGTTCTGAATGTTGTCGTAAAGCGTGTCGTAAGTAAAAATTGGGGCAGGTGTTGCCAAACTCACAAATTCTGCCTCTACATTTTCGGGACGAATTTGTTGCAACCAAAGCCTTCTTCCTTCAAGTTGATCGCCTTCTTTCATTCGGTTATATTCCAAAATTTTTGCTTTTTTGATGCCAAATTTTTGGGAAATTGTCCATAAATCTTCATTGCTTACCACCGTTTCTGCGATTGGAGCTTTGTCGGATTTGCTTTCCAAATAAAAAATATAATCTTTTTTTAACACATTTTCCAAATTTGTTAAATCATTGAAAGACAATAGTTTATCTTTTGAAATTTTGGCAATTTTCAGTAAATCGTCTATTTTGCTATTTGTTTTTGCTTCGATGGCTTTCAAAGAATTTGCTTTGTAAAACACAAAATTTTTCTCGATTTTTTTTTCTGTCAAAACAGGATATTCTATTTCAGAAATTTCTTTTTCGGCTTCTTCAGAAATTTTTTGTTCAATTTCTTGCACTTTTTCGAAGGAAATAGGCAAAATCAAACTTGTTCCAACTTCTGCTTTGCTTGCTTTTAGCCAAAGATTATAAGAAGTCAATAAATTTTCGTCAATATTAAATTTTTTGGCAACTTCCGAAATTTTTTGTTCTTGCCTAATTTTATAAGGAACAATCACAATTTTTGTGTTTGACTCATGATTTTGGTAAGCAAGTAAAGTTGCGACAAAATTTAACAAAAAAACGGGGCTTTCTTTGCTTAATAAAAATTCTTTATCTGCGACCATTTTCGGATTTTTTTCAATCATTTTGGTAATTTCTTTGAGTTCCATTTCTTTGCTCAACAAAGCCAAAATCCAATTTTTTGAGGCAATTTTTCTGACATTAAAAAATTTGGCAATTCCTTCGCTGGCAAGCAAAAAATGTTGGCGTTCATCTACATTTTTATCAATTTTGATGTTGATTTCTTTGGTTTGATTTTTGGTAATTTGCCAAAAACCCAAGCCATCTTTTCGGACAGATTTGTCGTTTTGCAAATTGCTTTCCAAAATTGCCAAATATTTGAAATCAAAAGGCAAACCTTCTTCTTCAAACACTCTTTCGATCCAAGTAAAATAAACGCTTGCCCTAGCTTTGACTTCTTGATAAGTTTCAGCATTGTTTACAATACCATCAAATCGTTCTTGTACCTTTGTCATTGCGTCATTATCAAGCACAAAAACTCGATCTGCAAATAAAATTCGGGAAGGAACTTTTATATCTTGCGCAAAAACATAAGTGCTTAGGCAAGAAAAAATGAGTAAAAAATATATCTTGATCATAAAATATTGGTTGTCATTTAGGAAAATGGCTTTTGAATTCGAAAAATGATTATTTCTTTGGTTATAAACTCAAAAAAACAGAAAAATAGCATATTTCATAGAATCAAAATTAAGTTTTTTTTTTGGAAAAGCAAGTTTGAAAGGAAATTTTTGAATATTTGTTTGCCAAATGCCAAGAAATTAATCAAAAATATATTTTATAGCATTTCTAATTTTGTATTTTAAATTTAATTTTTTTACATTGCAAAAACAAAGCAAAAATATGGCTATTTTACTAAGTATTCACCCCGATAATCCACAAGAAAACCGACTCCAACAAGTGGTTGATTGCATCAAAAAAGGCGGAGTCGTGATTTATCCGACAGATACCGTTTATGGGATTGGTTGTAATTTGTATAACGAAAAAGCAATAGAACGAATTTGTAGGATAAAAGAGGTAAAACCTAATAAAATGCACCTTTCTTTTATTTGCTACGATTTGTCGGACATTAGCAAATATGCTCGAATCATCACTACGCCAACTTTTCGTTTGATGAAAAAGGCTTTGCCTGGTGCTTTTACCTTTATTTTGGAATCGAACAAAGAAGTGCCAAAACTTTTTGACATGAAAAAAAAGCAAGTCGGAATCCGAGTGCCAAACCATAAAATTCCTAGAGAAATTGTGAGAATGTTGGGAAACCCGATTTTGACTACTTCCATCAAAGACTCGGATGCCGAACACATGACCGATCCTGAACTTATTTTTGAAATGTACGAAAAACAGGTAGATATTGTGATTGATGGCGGTATTGGTGGACTTTTGCCTTCCACAGTGATCGATTGTACAGATGATAATTTTGAAATTATTAGGCAAGGTGCAGGAAATTTGGAAGAAGTAATGGCTTAAAAATTACTACAATCAGAACAGCAACGAATCGTATTGTTCGTTTGTCATTACGCCAAAAATTGAAAAGTTTAAAAAAGTTTTTTGGGCAAAAATGAAGAAGGAAAAGTAGGAAAAAACTCTTCAAGGTCTTTGAGACCTTGAAGGGCTTGCTTGAAGCATTTTTATAAAGTGTTCAAAATTTTATTTGCATCTACAAATTTTAGCAGGTATGCCTATTGATTTTCCATCTTCACAAATTACTTGACCACTTTGACAATACCAAGCATCTTCAAGATTTACTTGTGTTCCTTTTGATAATTTGGGTTTTTCGTAGGCTTTTTTTACATCATCTACAAAAACTTGACAATTATCACCTGCAACAACTTCGTAAGTTTTATATTCTTTACGATTTTTAATAAAATTGATGGCACTCCGTAATTTTTCAACATCGGTATATTTTCCACTAACAGCAAATTTGTGTAAGTCCCGATCATCAGTAACACCATTTTGTATTTCAGTTGCATTATAACTAAATATTTGTCCTTTACCAAAAGGTTCTCCCTTGACAGCACCACGAAAACCTATATTATCCACAATTTTACCGTCTTTGCAGATAAAAATATGTTCATGAACTTGTTGAATATTTAGTTGATCAGCTCCACTTCCTGTTTTTCCGTAATCTCCACCCATAATGGGATTTTTAGCTGAAACGGCATATTCCCCCTTTTCTTTACATAGACACTCGTCAAGTGTTCTTTTGTCTTCAGTTTCGACTTTAATGGGTTTTTCTTGATTTTCACTTTCAACCCTTTCGACTCTAAAAAGCCATTTGGTTTGATTCCCATCAGAACGATTTGAGCAATTTCCAGTAATATGAACATAGACAACCGTTTTTTTGCCATCAATTTCAAAATCGGTGGCTTTCCATACAGGATTCTTTTCATCTCCTCCTGTGGCAACACAACCAATTTCTAAAATGTTTTTGCCTTGATAAGAAATCCAAATCCTATCACTAATGGTGTAGTTGCAATAATAAAGTGTAACTTTTGCTTTATTTGTGCCTAAATCTATTGCATAATCCCCTCCAGAAATGCCTCCTGCATATTCAGGAGTAATCTGTTTGTTAGCGTCAACTTTTTGGGCAATCATTGAAGCAGTTAAATCACGAGTTTTATCCATGATTTTCTCTGTTGCTTTTTCAGTGGCTTTATCAACCGTTTTATTGACTGCCTTGTTCAGTTCCGCTTCCGCTTTCTTTTTGAGTTTATCAAAAAAGCCTTGTGCAGAAACGTTTGAAATAAATAAGCACACAAAGCAAATTAACAAAATATTTTTCATAAGTATTTATTTTATTTTGGTGTATTCGTAAGTTTCAGACCCACTACCACTATTGGTATCGGTATCTCCATTTGGTCCCACATTAACATTAACAACTTTATAAGAGCATTTAGTAATAAGTCCATTTTTATCAATCTCATTTGTGTAGGTATAAGTTGATGATATTTTAGAAGTCTTTTTTACACCATTTTTTAAAATTGTTGTTGTGGATTTTATTACTATTTTGGTAGGGACATACGCCCCGTATACATTATTGGGAATTTCGTTACTGTAAATTCCACCAAAGGCGAGATTTTTACCCCAATGACCTACGCCAAAATTTCTTGTTTCCAATTGTTTTGCATCAAATTCAATAGTAAATTCATCATAGTAATCACTTTGTCCAAAAAAAGGATCGTATGGAGTACTGTATTTGCGAATCATTTTTATATTATTATTATTTTGCCAAGTATATTCCTTTTCAATAACAGACTTATTATTGCGTTCCTTGCTAAGGTTTCCGTTGGCATCATACTCATAGGTTCTAAAATCAAGAATTGTTTTCTTGTCAAAATCGTAAAATGTTTCTTTTATACCGTATCCGTTACTGTTCAAATCGAGCCGATAGGTATTTTGTAATCCTGCATAGCCCGTTCTTTCAATCATGATATAATTAGAATAATAACTAAATATTGCTTCATATCCTGATGACGCTTCCTCCCAAGTTAATATACGACCTTTGGAATCGTAGGTATACAAAGAATTACGATCAGTTTTTTTTATAGCTTTCACCCTATAACTATCATACAAAGAGGTAGTTTGGGTAGGACTAAAAGAGTCTATTTTATTACAACCACCTAAAAACACAAAAGAGAGAATAAACAGAAACAAGAAAATATTTTTCATAGGAAAAAAAATTTAGTAGTGAAACATTTTTTTATGCAAAGAAAAGCTATACATTTGTAATGTAAAAACCATTTTTCGATAATTTCAAACCTAATTTTGACAATGAAGATGAGAGTAGGAACGCGCTTATTTAATGAAAGAGAGGATCGTAAACTTACGCAGGCAGAAATGGCAGATTTGCTAAATGTTTCGGCATCTACCTATGCACGCATAGAAAGAAACGAAACTTCAGTAGATATTGAACAGATTGCCCATTTTGCCAAAAAATTAGATGTGCCTATCCAAGATTTTCTTCCCGATACAATTTCTGTTAATAATAGCAGTCATCAAAACAATCAAAATGCACAAGGTTTGGTTTTAGGCAATATTTACAACTATAACTATTCGGATAAAGACGAAAGTCATAAAGATTTAGCCCACGAAATCGAAAAACTAAAAATACAATTAGAAGAGAGGGATAAAAGAATAGAAGTTTTAGAAAAAAGTATTCAGGATTTACAAGCAACAAACGAGTTCTTAAAAAAAGTGATACAAGATAAAAGTAATAATAATGATAACCTTCAAGGTTTTAAAGACCTTGAAGGTTAAAAAAAAACTATTTCACTATTTCTGTCATTTCCTTTGCAGGAGCATCTACTTTTACTTCTACTTTATCTTTGTTTTTGAAAAACTCGACATCGCCAAAAGTATTGACGTTGTGCGGTTTTTCGGCAATATGCGGAGCAATTACCAAAGAAATAATCGAGGTCAATTTGATCAAAATATTCATTGACGGTCCCGAAGTATCTTTGAACGGATCACCAACGGTATCACCTGTAACTGATGCTTTGTGCGGTTCAGATTTTTTGTAATAAGTCTGTCCATCAATGACTACGCCTTTTTCAAAAGATTTTTTAGCGTTGTCCCAAGCTCCACCTGCATTTGATTGGAAAATAGCCATCAACACACCAGAAACTGTAATTCCTGCCAAAAATCCTCCCAAAACTTCGGGTCCAAAAGTAAAACCAACAATAATTGGCGAAATGATCGCAATCATACCAGGCATCACCATTTCTTTGATCGCCGCATTGGTCGAAATTTCTACGCAACGTTCATATTCTGGTTCAGCCGTTCCTTCCATAATTCCTTTAATTTCTCTGAACTGACGACGAACTTCTTGAACCATTGCCATCGCAGCGCGTCCAACCGCAGCAATCGCCATCGCAGAAAACACAAAAGGAATCATTCCACCTACAAAAAGACCCGCCAATACATCAGCTTTATACAAATCGATAGACGAAATTCCTGCCATTCCAACAAAAGCGGCAAACAAAGCCAAAGAAGTCAAAGCAGCAGAAGCAATCGCAAAACCTTTTCCTGTGGCAGCAGTTGTATTTCCGACAGCATCTAAAATATCTGTTCTTTCACGAACTTCTTTTGGCAAAGCACTCATTTCGGCAATACCACCCGCATTATCGGCAATAGGTCCGAAAGCATCGATGGCTAATTGCATAGCCGTAGTTGCCATCATTCCCGCTGCCGCAATAGAAACGCCATACAAACCTGCCATTTTATAAGAAATCATAATTCCCGCCGCCAAAACCAACATCGGGAAAGCTGTGGACATCATTCCAACCGAAAGACCTGCAATAATATTGGTAGCCGCACCTGTTGAAGATTGGCGAATGATAGAATTTACAGGAGCTTTCCCCATCGAACAATAATATTCAGTGATCAAAGAAATTAAAGTTCCTACGACCAAACCTACGATAATTGCTCCGTAAACACCCATTGGCGTAAATTCGAAGCCTCTCAAGTTCATTCGAGCAGGCAACAACCACTGAACCAAACCGTAAGACGCAATGGCAGTCAAAATAACCGAAGACCAGTTTCCTAAATTCAATGCTCTTTGCACGTCTCCACCTTCTTTTACTTTTACAAACAAAGTTCCAATGATAGAAAACACAATTCCGAAAGCTGCGATCAACATTGGCAACAATACAGGTGCAATTCCGCCAACTTGATCATTAGAAGAAATTTCTCTTCCCAAAACCATTGTAGCCAAAATTGTAGCCACATAAGACCCGAATAAATCTGCTCCCATGCCCGCCACATCGCCTACGTTATCGCCTACATTATCGGCAATGGTTGCAGGATTTCGAGGATCATCTTCAGGGATTCCTGCTTCTACTTTTCCTACCAAATCAGCTCCAACGTCAGCAGCTTTTGTGTAAATTCCTCCTCCAACTCTTGCAAAAAGTGCAATACTTTCAGCACCTAATGAAAAACCTGTCAAAACTTCCAAAGCCATTTCCATTTCAGCTCCGTTTACGTTTCCGCCTGTTACAAAAATAGCTTTCAAAATAATAAATAATGAACCTAAACCCAAAACAGCCAAACCTGCCACGCCCATTCCCATGACCGATCCTCCTGTAAAAGAAACATCTAAGGCTTTGCTAAGACTTGTTTTTGCGGCTTGTGCGGTTCTAACGTTGGCTTTTGTGGCGATTCTCATTCCAATAAAACCTGCAAAAGCCGACAATACTGCTCCAATCAAAAACGCAATGACAATAGAAGGATGAGATTTTTCGCCAACTGAACCCAAATAGCCCAAAAATACACAAGCAATGATTGCAAAATACGTCATCACTTTATATTCTGCTTTCAAAAAAGCCATTGCCCCGTCGGCAATGTATTTTGCTATTTTAACCATTCTCGCATCTCCTGCGTCTTGTTTGTCCACCCAAGCCGACTTGACTGCCGTATAAACAAGTGAAAGTATGCCCAACAACGGCACTACATAAATTAGATATTCCATATACTAGGATTTTGGTGTTGTAAAATATTTATAAATGAAGATAATTAATAAAAAATTAAAATTAGGTTGCAAATATAGGATAACATAAAGGTTTTAACAAAGCAAATGCAGTTTTTTAAAAATATTTATGCAAAATTTTGATCTTTTTAAAATATTTTCTATTTTTGAAAAAAAACAAAGCCATGAAAATTCTTGATTACAACTTCGAAATGATAGAAAAAATGCCTGTTACTCGCGAACAAAGGATGGGTTTGCCTTTTCATCTTGCGAGCAAAGCTAGTATTTTAGAATATTTGGAATTAAGCGAAATTTGCGAATTTAGAATCGAATATCATGAGGGTTTTATCATTTCTTTTTTTTTGGATTCAAAACTTCATAATATGCTCACTCACGAAAGAATTATAATGAATATTTTGTTGGAAATTGGCTATTTTATCCAAGCTCACGGTTTGGATTGGAATTTATTTGCAAGTAATTTGGAAATTTATATCCATGATCCCGAAAAACCTTCTTTTTACAAACCTGACGCTTCGGTTTTTAAAGAAGACGTAAAAACAAAAGAATATCTAAATCCAAAAGATAACAAAAAATATGACGCATCAGAAAACCCAAATATGGTGATCGAAGTGCTTTCTAAAGGCACAAAAAATTATGATTTGAAAGTAAAATTAGAAAAATACAAAAAAATTGCAAGCCTAGAACAAATCATTTTTATTGAACCCCAAAAATTAGGGATTTATAACTACGAAAAAATTGGTGAAAACTGGATTTTTAGTGAACATACAGACTTAACTGAAGTTGCCATGTTTTTGGAATGTCCGATTGCTTTGCAAAGAGTTTATAAAAAAGTAGAGTTTTAATATTTTTTTATCTTATAAACAAATGATTGCAGTCATTCAAAGGGTTTTACAAGCCTCTGTACGCATAAAAGGGCAAATTAAAGGCGAAATTCAACAAGGGTTTATGATTTTATTGGGCATTTCGCAAAATGATGAAACCGAAGACGTGGAATGGTTAAGCGGAAAAATTATTGGTATGCGAATTTTTAGCGATTCTGAAGGCAAAATGAATTTGAGTTTGGCGGATATTGCAGGAAATATTTTACTGATTAGTCAATTTACCTTGTTAGCAAGCACCCAAAAAGGAAATCGTCCTTCGTTTTTGGAAGCAGCTCGCCCCGAAAAAGCTATTCCACTTTACAAAAAAATGATTGACGCTTTAGAAACAAAACTCAATAAAGCCATTCAAACAGGCGAATTTGGGGCTGATATGCAAGTTTCTTTGATCAATGACGGTCCTGTAACGATTGTAGTGGATAGCAAAAATAGGAAGTGATGTTTTCAAATTCTTTTTTACATTTCAAAGCCTTTTTTCTGAAAAAGATACTTAATTTTGCAAAAATTTTAGAAAATGTATCTGAATAAAGCAAAAATTTTAGAAAATGTATCTGAATAAAAAAGTGGTGGTGGTTTTGCCTGCCTACAATGCTGCAAAAACCCTAGAAACTACCTACAAGGAAATTCCTTTTGATATTGTTGACGAAGTGGTTTTGGTAGATGACGCAAGCAAAGACGATACCGTAGAAGTGGGCAAAAAAATCGGGATTCAGCACGTAATTCGCCACGAAAAAAATAAAGGTTACGGAGGAAATCAAAAAACTTGCTACAAAAAAGCACTCGATATTGGGGCTGATATTGTGGTTATGTTGCATCCTGATTATCAATATACGCCAAAATTGATAACCGCAATGGTATCGATTATTGGGCAAGATTTGTATCCTGTGGTTTTTGGATCGAGGATTTTGGGAAAAGGAGCTTTGAAAGGCGGAATGCCAATGTATAAATATATTGCCAATCGTTTTTTGACTTTTTCGCAAAATGTGCTGATGAACCAAAAACTTTCCGAATACCACACAGGTTATAGAGCATTTTCGCGCAAAGTGTTGGAAACCATTGATTTAAGCAAAAATTCAGACGATTTTGTGTTTGACAACCAAATGATTGCACAAATTTTTTATCACAACTTCGACATTGCAGAAGTTACTTGTCCGACCAAATATTTTGACGAAGCCTCTTCAATCAATTTTTCGAGAAGTGTAAAATATGGTTTGGGCGTTTTGAAAGTTTCGTTTTTGTATTTTCTGACCAAAGCAGGAATTTATAATTGGAAGGTTTTGAAATAAATTTTTGGACAAGTTTATGACAACATAAACTTATCGGATAGCCTAAAGTTGTCCGATAAGTTGAATAATTTTATCTCAAATTTTTATATTTACTCTATTTTTTTCTTGTTTGTAGGTTTTCTAATGTCGGTCAAAAACACAACAGTAACCACCGAAAACAAAGTTAATGAAAGCATGGAAATAAAAAATGCAACCTTATAGTTCAAAACCGTAAAAATATAGCCCGAAAAAAATGTTCCCAGCAAATAAGTAAATTCAGAAATAAGCAAAATAAAGCCTGTCATGCTGCCAAAATGACTTTTTGGAACATTTGTCAAAACAATGGAATAAATAATTGGCAAAGCAGCACTCCAAGCCACAATAATCAAAGGAATCATCAAAAATTCGGCAGACAAATTGTACCAATTTTCAACAGGAACATTATTAGTTTGCCAAGTAATTCCCGTAATAATCAAAACCAAACTCAATGTAATGACCAATAAAATAGTGAGCAGCCAAAACGGTCTGATATAAAGAATTACATAACTCGTCACCAAACGACTTACAAAAGAAGTAATTAAAATGGCGAAAAATAATTGTACTTTGAGATTTCCGTTACTTTTTAAGGCATTTTTTGTAAATTCAAACGCCCAATTATGAATTTGAGCTTCTGTAAAAAACAAAAATAAAGAACTGATCACAAACATTTGGATCAAAGTATGCGAAGAAATTTGGATAAAATCTGAAATACCTTTGCTAAAAAAACTTTTTACATTCAATTCCAACGCCTTTTTTTTAATGATTTCAGGTTGCTTTTCGAGCAATAAAATGCACAAATTGATAGCAATTAGAATCGCAACAAACCAATAAACATTGTACCATTCTGTAAAAACCTTTCCGATAATGCCAAACAAAATAATTCCAAGAGCAAAACCAATCAAAGGCATACTTTCCAAACGCAGCAACAAACTTGCTTTCATGTGCTTACTTTCCGTAACTTCATTAATAAAATGATAAGCAACTAGCCGAATATATGCCAAACTAGCACCAGTCAACAAAAACAAAAATAAGGCAATCCAAAAACTTTTTACCAAAGGAATCAAGCAACAAGCAACAAAAGCACTTGAAAGTAAGATGGTTTGTATTTTTTTATACGAAATTTTTTTGACAAAAGGAGCAACAAAGATGGCAACCAAAATAAATGCAACAATTTGAAAAACAGGAAGAGCATTTACTGTTTTTGTGCCAATTTTATAATCATAAGTCATTTGTGTAAGTACACTAATATTTTCAAGGGTTGTCGCATTAAAAAGTAGCGCAAAAATAAAATAACTTAAAGATATTGATAATTGTATATTCGCTGTTTTCATGAATTGATTTTTGTTTGCTATCATAAAATTTTCGACAAACTAACATTTCATAATTAAAATTCCAAAAAAAAGTAATTTTTTTATTCAATTTCTGTTTTCTTTTGTCAGATATTGGAAATGCTAATAAAAACTTTTACTTTTGCAAAAAATTAGGTTTATGGAACAGCAAAATCGAGTTATTCTTAAAAATAAAATTTCTATCACAGGCGATCTTGGTAGCGGAAAAAGTGTGGTCGGAAACTTAATTCAAAAAAAATTAGGTTTTAAAGTCATTTCTACGGGCGTAATTCAAAGAGAAATTGCTGCACGCTATCAAATGACGACCTTAGAACTTAACCAATATTCGGAAACGCATCCAGAAATTGATGACGAAATTGACTCGGTTTTCAAAGAATTAAATTACGAATCCGAAGGTTTAATTGTCGATTCACGCCTTGCTTGGTTTTTTCTGTTCAGTTCTTTCAAAGTGTATATGCAAACCAATTTTAGGACTTCCGCACAAAGAATTATGAAAGACAGCAACCGAAAAAGCGAAAGTTATCACAACCTAGACGAAGCCGTAGAATTTATTAAAGCCCGAAAAAATAGCGAAAATAGCCGTTTTTTGCAAAAATATGACGCAAATTGCAACAATTTTCGCAATTTTGATCTTTTGGTGGATACTTCTGATGCTTCGCCAGAGGCAGTTGCAGATTTGATTATCGAAAAATTTGAGGAATGGGCAAGCGCGCAAAATTATCGCGCACAATATTTTCTTTCCCCAAAAAAAATATATCCTAGCAATAAAATTCAGACCGAAACCAAAAATTTGCCTTTGCAAGTGATCAGAAATAATTTTTCTTATTACATTTTTCAAGGTCATCAAACCGTAAAACAGGCAATTTTGGAACAGAAACCTTTTATAACAGCCGAATTATTGGCGCAAGACCACGAAAAATTAGCCAACGATCAAAACACCAACGATTTTCTGAAAAACCATTGGAATTTGGAAATTGCCAAAAATTGGGAAAAAGAATGTGGTTTTTTGTTTGGAAATTTGTAGTAAAACAACGCATTTTTGCGTTATTTTTAATCTTTAAATTATTAAAAATAAGTAGTGAGACAAAATTAGTTTAGATTATTTTTTATCATAAATGCTTAATAATCAAGATTATCCGAAATATTTGAGGCGTCGGATAAATATGCTATATGATTTTGAGAAGAATAATCAAAGGTGGTATTTTCATACGGCGAGTAAAAACGTCATCAGTACGTTTTCTAAACGGTTTGCTTGCTACGATTAGATTTGCCTAATTAAAACCCAAAAGCAAAATTTTTCTCTTTGAATTACTTCGGAATTTGCCTTTTGCCAAGAAATTAACTCTTGTGCAGTCAAAGGTTTAGGAAAAAAAATTTGATGGACATTTTTGTAGGATTTTGATGGGAAGGTAAATATTTTTTTGGGGATTTCAAATTTTTTAACGTTTAAAAATGCCTGTAGCATAGCCTTTAGGCTGTGCCAAACGTTTGCCAACGTCTTTGACGATTGGCAACGTTTTTTTTATTTGAAACCATCGATTATCCAAAGGGCTTAAATCCAATTTTTTGTTAGTTTTTAAAGCCTAAGAATTTAACAAAAAGACTTTTTCTAAAGCCTGAACATTTTGTTCTATTTCTTCGCCTTCTTGCATTTTTTGCTCACGCCATTCTTTAAATTTTGATAAAGTGGCATCATATTGCAAGGCTTTGAGAAAAATTTTAGGAAACTCTGTTTTCAAAAAGGTATGTAAATTTTCTCCTTCTCTAATTAGACTATACAAATTATTTTGAGAAGAAATACCTGTTAATATTTCTGCGATGGCTATGTAACAATCAACTACAGTGTTTTTATAGTAATAAGGTTGTGATTTGTAGTTATTATCGTAATAGTATTCTGACTTCTGACGAGCCAATTTAAAATCTCGAATAGCCAAAGCCATATCATCAGAATTGCCACTACTCATGCGTTTTAGGGCTTGTTCAACCAATTCATCTCTGTTCATTTGTTAAATAATTAATTTTTACAAAAATAATTCAAAAATCATTTGCTTTTGTATCTTTAAAAGACTTTATTTGTCTAATAACACTTTATTTAATCTTTAAAAAATGGAAGAACTTAGTTTATCTCAAAAAATTGGCAATAAATTTAGGTTGTTGCGCACAGAAAAAGGGCTAAGACAAGAAGATATGGCGGAAAAACTTAGCATTTCCGTTTCTGCTTATGCAAAACTAGAACGAGGAGAAACAGACATTACACTGTCAAGAATTGAAAAAATTGCAAATCTTTATGGCTTAAAACCCACAGAAATGATCAATGTAGAAAACAAAACAGATTTTTCGTTTAATAATAATTCTTACCAAAATAATAGCAATGTTTATCAAGGTTCTTTTGCCAATCCTGTCAATTTATCAGAAGAAATAAATTTGCTAAAAACCCACATCATTACCCTTGATTCCTCATTAAATCGCCTTTTGAACAGAATAGAATCGCTAGAAAAAAAATCTAAAAAAGAAAAAACAGAATAAAAAAATGGAAAATATTAATCATACAGAAAATATTTTGGCAAAATTCGACGAATTATTTTTTCTTTGCGAGGCAGAAAATTTATTGAATTTTGAAAAAGAATTAAGTAAAATTTGTCCGCAAACAGAAGGCAAATGTACCTTAAAATCAGGTTGCAAAGTTGAGGGGGCTTCGTTTTCCATGACTTTTTTAGTAAGTGCCAACACGCAAAATCAAGCAACAAATTTGCGATCAAAATTGCAAAATATTGTTTGCAAAGCCAACAAAGAAGAAATAGATCAAGCCATTTATTGCATAGAAACTGTGCTAGAAAAGGCAAAAAATAAGGTTTCTTTGAATTTTTTATTTGCCGTTTCCCTAGAAAAAGATTTGTGGGCATTTCAATTTTCTGCTAAAACTATGTAATATGAAACAAGATTTTTGTGCCAAGTGCAAAAAATACGGATTTGTAGAAAAACATCATATTTTGCCTAGAAATGTTTTTGGTGAAAATGATCAAATAGAATGGCTTTGTCCAAATTGTCATACTGCTTATCACCAATTTTTAGGAACAGAAAATCTTAAAAATCCTGATATGGTTTTTCACTTATTAACCTATCTAAAATGGGCGGCGGGACTGTTGCCTGTGGTTTTATTTTTGATCTGGATTTTATTTTTATAAAAAAAATGGAAAGAACCCTAAAACGCCAACAAAGAAGCATTAAAATAAACAAAATCTACATCAATGTTTTCAATCCATGTAGATTTTGGCAAATTAAAAAACTTCTCTTTTGGGTTTATTTTTCAAAATTTTCTCAATTTCTTCCATCACATCAGGAGTCAATTTTGCCACTACTTCCTGTGCTTTCAAATTGTCTTCGAGTTGCACCAATTTTGATGCTCCCAAAATAACGGTGCTTACATTCGGATTTTTCAAACACCAAGCAATAGCCAAACGAATCAGGCTTGTGTCCAAATCTGCTGCCATTTGTGTAAGTTTTTTGATGGTTGGAATTTTTGCTTTTGCGTCTTCGTTGGTCAAACGTTCTTTGAGCCATTCCATGCCTTCCAAATTGGCGCGCGAATCCGTAGGAACTATACCTTCGTTATATTTTCCTGTCAATAAACCTGAAGCCAAAGGCGACCAAATGGTTGTTCCTAAGCCAATTTCTTGATATAATTTCAAATAATCAGAATCTATTTTTTGGCGATGAAACATATTGTATTGCGGTTGTTCCATCGTTGGCGGTACTAAATGTTCGCGGCGGGCAACTGAATAGGCTTCCATAATTTCCTGTGCCGACCATTCGGAAGTTCCCCAATACAAAACTTTGCCTTGTGTAATCAAATCGGTCATGGCGCGCACGGTTTCCTCGACAGGCGTGTTGATGTCGGGGCGGTGGCAAAAATACAAATCCAAATAATCGACTTGTAAGCGTTTGAGGGCAGCATGGCAAGCCTCTATGACGTGTTTTCGGCTCAAACCTTTTTGATTTGGCAAATTCCCGCCCCAAAAAACTTTGCTAGAAACCACAAAAGTATCTCTGCCCCAAGCCTGCTCATGCAAAATTTTGCCCATCACTATTTCCGAATTTCCGTTGGCGTAGGCTTCTGCATTGTCAAAAAAATTGATGCCCGAATCGTATGCTTTTTTCATACATTTTTCGGCAACGCTGGTGTCTATTTGGTTGCCAAAAGTAACCCAAGAACCAAAAGATAATTCGCTGACTTGCAAACCCGATTTTCCTAAGCGTCTATATTCCATGTATTTTTTGTTTAAAGATTTATCCTAAAACCACTTCACTCAACTCTTCATTGAAACCATATTTTTTGATTGCCAAAATTTCCTGATTTTCCACATTTACTCCTTCATACAAAGAACTTGTATTGAGTGTTTCCAAAGGCACATTTTTAATGATTCTGTCGTCTTCAAGGCGGTTTCGTTGGGTGAATAAAGGCACATAATTTATTTTTTGTTCCAAACGAAATTTTGCCATGTTCAAAATGGTTTTGATTTCGTCTGTAAAAAAAGATTGAATATCATCAACCAACAAAAAACGCATATTGGTAAAACGTTCCAAATTTCGCATTTCTTCCATCATAATCAACAGCACATTTAATAAGGGCTTATGAACTTCCAAAACAATAGATTCGTGCATCATTTTTCCCGCATCTTCGCGCAATACGTTGTCTTTGAGTTGTGCCTTCCAAGACTCGTTTGCCAAACGAACCGATTTTTGCAAATTTGTCAAAACC
This sequence comes from Bacteroidota bacterium, assembly GCA_004292785.1. Taxonomy (GTDB): domain Bacteria; phylum Bacteroidota; class Bacteroidia; order Cytophagales; family Thermoflexibacteraceae; genus RDXG01. The sequence goes on along the minus strand of RDXG01000319.1, from coordinate 6,108 downwards.
GATTCCCATTCTGCAATTTTAAAAATGGTACTTTTGCCCAAAAAATAACGAAATAATATCAATTCGATCATTTTTTTCTCTGCGCTTGCGTCTTCTTTGATACTTCTTTGATAAAATTCTTTGGCTTTTGCCTCAATTTGGGCATATTTTTTTAGGCTACTGCTGTGCAACTGAAAAAATGCCTCTTGTTGCGGATCGATCAATTCTGTTTCGTTGGGAATGACAGGATTGATAGGCATTTTTTCCTCTATTTCCTGCTCTAAACTTTCGGTTAATTCTGCTAAAAGTTTGGCATTGATTTCTTTTTGTTCGTCAAGTTTATTTTCCAAATCCAAATTATTTTTTAGCAATTCTTCATTGGTCAAACTCAATTCTTTGACTTCATTTTTGAGTTGTTTTACCTGCCAAACCATACTATTCGACACGTTTTCGGGTATTTTTGTAGGCTCTTTTGGTTTTTCTTCTACTTTTTGTTCAACAACTTCTTCTTTTGCAATTTCTGTTTCTTCTTTGATTGTAATTTTTTGTTCTACTTTTTCTTCAGGTTTTTGTTCTGAATCCAAATTATTTTCTTCTTTTTCTTCTTTTTCAGAAGGTTTAAAAACGGACACCAAATCATCAAACCAATTTTTTTCGGGAGCAACATTTTGCTGTTTTGGAACATTTTGCTTGCGAGTTTCATGGCGAATTTCGCGGTTGCCGATAGTCATTGGTTTTTCTTCTGGTTTTTCGTTTCTGCCATCTTTTGTGCGAATTTCTGGGCTAGTTTTAAACAAAGAATCTTTATTCAAAATTGCAAAAATTGCTGCCAAAACCAATAAAACTACACCAATAATGTATTTCCAATTTCCCGAACTTTCTGTATCAGAATTTGCCTGAACTGCCGTTTTTTGAGAAAAAATAATATTTTTAGAATTATAAATCAAAGACGGATAACCTGCCACAATGACTCGCAAATGTCTATCTTTAAAATGTCTGTCAAAGTATGTTTGTGTGATGGTGGTTTGTTTGACGGTTTTTATTTTCACAACATCTTTGACTTCATAAGAAGCCACAAAAATTGCCTCGTTGGTCTGCAAACCGCCAAAATCGAATAAATAATTGATCGAATCTTGTGAACGTTGTACGTATTTGTCCATGTTTGTTCGCAAAGTTTCGAAAGTGTCAGGGTCAAAACGCACAGGATATTCGTAGGTTTGTTTGTTGCCACTTCCCCAAGCAAGCTCGATAGACGATTCGCCAAATTTGATCAAAATGCCTTTTTTTCCATTTTTTAGTTTATTGGGTTCAACGTCATCAATGCCAATTTCAAAAATTTCGCCTTCAAATAGTTTTACCTTTTTGTTGGGATCGCCATTCAAACTATAATCGCCATTTCTGCTAATTTTAGCGTACTTTTGGGCAAAAACTGTTTGTGCAAACAAAAAAAATAGAGATACAAAAAATAGATAGTTAGAAAATTTCATGGTTTTTGGGCATTTATTTTTGCAAAAATAACTTTTTTAATAAAATAACGAATGTAAATTTAAGTAAATTTGCAAAATATCAAAATATTCTCGAATTTTACGAAGGTTTAAACAAAAAAAATATGCGCACTTTCTTAGAAAAACTATTAAATTTTTTCAAAAGACTTCTTTATAGTTTCAACAAACTTTCCATTGCCAAAAAAATTCTTTATGTTTTGGTTTTTATATGGATCAGTTTGGGACTTTTTTCGCAATATCCCGAAGTAGAAGATTCTTATTCTTTGCGATTCATTCATTTTTTTACTGGCGGAGCAAAAAAAGAAATTGCGGATTTAATGCCAAAAAAAGATACTGTGACTACTTTGGATTTGATTTGGAAAGGTTTAACAGAAGTTCCTACGGAAATTTATGCCTTTGCAAACCTAAAAATATTGGTACTAGAAATTAATGCACTCAAAGATTTGCCCGAAGACATCAATCGTTTGGAAAAATTAGAAGAACTTTATTTGATGCGAAACAAAATTGAACTTTTGCCAACATCTCTTTTTCAAATTCAAAATCTAAAACGATTAAATGTGTCTTACAATCAACTCAAAAAAGTACCAAAAGAGTTGATCAATGCTAAAAATTTGAAAGAATTAATCCTTTTGAAAAATAATTTGGAAAAAATACCCGAAGGCTTGTCCGATTTGAGCAAATTGCAGGTTTTGGATGTATCGGAAAATAGTTTAGAAAAACTCCCAGATAGTTTGATCAAACTCAAAAAATTGCGAATTTTGGCAGCAGAAAATAATCAATTAAGCACTTTTCCGACTTTGGATAGTTTGAGTATCGAGGAAATTCGTTTGTCAAACAATCAACTTACAAACATTCCTGCCGAAATTGGTTTTTATAAAAATCTAAAAACATTGCATCTTTCAGGAAATCAATTAACTTCTTTGCCAAAAGAAATTGGTTTGTTGGTAAATTTGGAAAATTTGTCTATTGCAGAAAATCAAATTGTTAGTTTGCCAGAAGAAATAAAAAATCTTAAAAAATTGACTTATATTTATTTGCGCAGCAACAAACTTTCAGAGACAGAAAGAGATAAATTAGAAAAATGGTTTCCAAATATGTCTTTTCGTTGGTAAAAAAATAAAAAAAATGTGGACAGAACAAAATAATGCTTTATATGCCAAATTTTCTTTTCAGAATTTTGTGCAGGCTTTCGGATTTATGACGCAAATAGCCATTCTTGCCGAAAAAATGGATCATCATCCAAAATGGACAAATGTTTACAATCAAGTAGAAATTTGGCTAACTACCCATGACGCAAACCATACGATCACCGAAAAAGATCGAAATTTGGCAGCGCAAATAGATAAAATTTTCAAAAACTCATGAAAAAAACGTTGTTAATAGTTTTACTATTTTTTTGTGTGGCTTGCAAAGAAGATGCAGACGTAATTCTTTCACAAGCCAAAGACAAAATAACCAAACAAGACTTTCAAGAAGCCATTGTTTTGTTGGACAAATTGCTTGCGGATGAGCCTTCTGCTGACGGTTTTAATGTGCGCGGAATTGCTTATTTTGAAATGAAAAAGTATGAAGATGCCATCAAAAACTTCAATGAGGCGATCAAAATGGACAATGCAAAATACAAATATTTCTACAATCGTGCAAATGCGTATCAGGCTTTGCAAAACATGGAAAATGCAATCCAAGATTATGAAAAAGCATTGACTTTGAAAGATGATGTTTATCAAATTTATTTCAATAAGGCAAATGCTTTGGCAAGTCTGAACCGCCAACAAGAAGCCATTGAAGACTACGGAAAGGCTCTTTTGCTAGACGATCAGGACAAAAATATTTATTGCAACCGCGCCATTAGTTTGATTTCTTTATCCAATTTTGGCAAAGCACAAACCGATTTGTTGAAATGTTTAGAAATTGACGAAGATTTTGCGAAAGCACATTATCTTTTTGCAAAAACAGAGATCGATTCTTTAAAACAAACCACTTCCGAAGGTTGCGAACATTTGGAAAAAGCCCTTGAATTGGGATACACAGAGGCAGACAGTTTGTACCAAAAGTATTGCAAAGGTCAAAAAAAGGAAACAACTAAAAGTTTTAACTAAACAAAAATCATGAAAACGTTTTTTTTTCTAGGAATATTATTGTTCCTAAGTCATGTTAGCCAAGCGCAAGGCGCAAAACCTGCGGGTTTTGACGCACAACAAAATCTTAATTCTATATCAAAACCTTACACACCAGCAGACAATATGGTGCGTACTTTTGATGATCGTTATTTAGGTTTTAAAGGTGATCCATATTTTATCAATCAATGGCTTCCAACCGAAGTTTTGAACAATGAAGGAGTAAAATATCAGCCTTCTTTAATCAAATTAGATATTTATGAAGCCCAAGAAGTGCTTATGAAACGCACCACAGGCGATTCGATCATTTTGGATTACAACAAAATTCGTCAAATTAGCATTTCCGATACTGTCAAAAAGAAAATCTATGTTTTCAGAAGAATCGCAGAGCCTCGTAGACAAGAAACCAAAGCCGATTTTTATCAGGTTTTGCTCGAAGGTAAATATTCTTTGTTTGTAAAACGTGGAAAATATGTTTTAAAAGCAGATTTTAAGGGCGCGTACAGCAACGGTATATTTTATGACGAGTATAAACCTACCAATATTTTTTATGTCAAAAATGCTACAAATGATGCTTTAGAAGAAGTAAAAAATAGCAAAAAAGCATTTTTAAAGGCTTTGCCAAATCAAGAAGAATTACTAAAAACTTACATCAAAACCGAAAAAATAGATTTTGATAAAGAAGAAGATTTAATCAAATTGATTCGCTATTATAATTCTTTGTTGTAGTTGTAAAATCAAACGCTTACAAGACTTTGAACTTGTAAGCATTTGATTTTCAACAAACTAAAAAATTCTATTGCCCAATCATTATAAAAGCTCCCCAAAAATATGGTTGTGGATATTTCTGACGCAATTTTTTTTGTGCTTCCTTAAAAGCCGTTCTAGCATCGTTGTTTTCTGCCCAAATTGCATAAAAATTGCGCATCAACTCTTGTGTGGCAGCATCAGAAACTGTCCAAAGGCTCATTACTAGCGTTTTTGCACCTGCTACTCGCAAAGCACGTTGCAAACCATAAACCCCTTCACCGTTTTGAATGTCGCCAAGTCCTGTTTCGCAAGCCGAAAGCACAACCAAATCTGTGTTGTCTAAATTCAAATTCATGGCTTCGTAGGCAGTCAAAATTCCGTTTTCAGACTCAAAATTGGTGCTATTTTTTGCCAAACTTTCCGCACCTGCCATCACAATTCCCGATCTAAGCATGGGGTTGTCTGCAATTTCTGTTGTTTTTTCGGAATGATCCAAAATTGCCAAATTGATTTTTTTACGGTTTTCAGAAGGCGATGCCCAAAAACCATGTGTTGCAATGTGCAAAACTCGCGGATTATCCAAACGTTTGATCTGCTCTTCGAGTGCGTCTGCGTGCATCAATTTTTGTACCTGCCAATTTTTTCTTTGCAAAATATTTTCAATGCTGTCCACTTCGGTTTCTGTGCCTAACAAATCGGCATATTTTGCGTTTTCGTTACTATTTTTTTCTCTCGAAATTTTGGAAGAATCGGGCAAAATTGCCAAAGAATCTTGTAAAATTTTTAGCGAATCGGGCAAATTTTGAGTCTTTATTTTAGTCAAAGGTTTTTCCAAATCGTATTGCGGTCTGCCAAAAAGTACAGCCGTTAAATTGTGTTTTTCCTTATTTGGTTCAAAAGAAAGCAAATCTCTTGTGTTCGTAATTTGATGCAATTCTACTTCATCAATCAAATATTCAGACGTTTTGGGATTAAATAAAGTGTTCATACTTAATTGGTTATAACTTCCATCAGGCGAAAAATAGATTTTTTTGATCTCGTTTTTATTCGCCACCGAATCCCAAATGGGTTTCCAAAAATGCGAATAAGAATGTTTGTCTGTTTTACGATTTTTCGCTGCATTTCTGTAATAAGCCAAATGTTTGGTTTCCAACAAATTACTTTTTGGCAAAATGATCATTTTTGGGTTTTGATCGGTAGAATTTAGAGTCAAAGCCACATATAAAGTATCATTTCCGTCTTGATAAGTCCTCATTCTGATCATTTCTATTGCCATTTGATCGTTTTTGAGTTTTGCCTGAATATCCTGCCAAGTTGGTAATTTTTCGTCTGTATAATTGGCAAAAATGCTCGATTTTTCGGACAATTCTTTTTCCAAATTATTCGCAGATTCTTCCAATTCCTTAATTCCTGTAATGTTTTTTTCAGCCAATTCTTCGGGAGTCATAGTGTAGGTTTTTGCCAAAAATTCGCGGGTGGTTTGCCATTCTTTAAACATTTCAATTAATTGCGAATCATTACTTTTCATAATTTGGCTTTTCATTTTTGCACTTGCCGACAGCAACATGGCTTTGGTGGAAAGTTGCAAATTGTACATCATTCCCGTAATTTTTGGGTTTGTGGCGTAACGTTTGACCGCAAAAGCGTAAAAGTTTTCGAAATAAAAATGGTTGCTTTGCCAAAAACGCGCCTTTTCTTGTTCGCTTAAAGAAGGAAAAACTTTTAAAATTTGTTGCAATTTGTTTTGAATCGCTTGC
>RDXG01000148.1 GCA_004292785.1 Bacteroidota bacterium | reverse complement strand
TTGGCTTATACATTCTGAAAACTACCAAGCCTTAAATACTTTACAAGACAAATTTAAACAAAAAATACAAACCATTTATATTGATCCGCCTTATAATACAGGAAGTGATGGTTTCATTTATAGTGATAAATTTCAAAATTCGAGTTGGCTTTCATTTATGCAAGATCGTTTAGATTTTTCTAAAATTTTCCTTAACGAAACAGGAAGTTTGTTTGTAAGTATTGGGGACACCATAAAAAGCGGTCATGTGGTCAATTCAAATTCTAAAATGCAACTGTTGATGAGTCAAATTTTTGGAGAACAGAACTACATTGCAAATTTTATTCGCAGAAGTTCTAGCGCACCAAAACTTGATGCTAAACATATTTCCAATGCTCACGATTATGTAGTTGCTTATGCTAAAAATATTAATGATTTGCACTTAAATAAAAAATTAGCAAATTTAGATCGATTTACAGAAATAGACTTTCACATAAAAAGCAGAGGAAAATATGCGCTTAATAAATTGGATAGAGGAAGTTTGGAATATTCAAAAAGTTTAGATTTTGCAATCATAAGCCCAGAAAACACAGAAATATGGCCTAATGGAACAGAAGATGATATTCGTTGGATTTGGAGATGGTCGAAAGACAAAATACAATGGGGAATAGAAAATGATTATATTGTTTTTAAGAAAAGTAAAAATAATAAATGGCAAGTATATTATAAAGAATATGAACTCGTTGATAATGAGCTAAATATCAGAGAAAGAGAGAATCCATACCATACTTTTATAGATGGTTTTTTTAATGAGTTTGGTAATAAAGAAATTGAAGATTTATTTCAACTAAGATTATTTGAATATCCTAAACCAAGTAATTTAGTAAAATATATTCTTGAAATAGCAAGTCAGACCAATTCTTTCATTCTCGATTTCTTTGCAGGCAGTGGCACTACCGCTCATGCCACCATCGAACTCAACAAAAAAGATGGCGGCACACGCAAATATTTGCTTATAGAAATGGGCGAACATTTTGACAAAGTAATTGTTCCTCGCCTAAAAAAAGTTTGTTTTTCTGATCAATGGAAAGACGGCAAAGCCCAGCCCAAAGGCAAAGGCGTAAGTCAGTTTTTCAAATATTTTTCGTTAGAACAATACGAAGAAACCCTAGCTCTTAGCAAATACGAAGACAAAAACCCCTTGCCCGACAACATTTACAGTCAATATTTGTTTTTTAAGGACTTAAAACTAGCTCCCTTAGCGTTTGAAAACGATTCGGCAGAGTTTCGAGTAGATTTGCGTTCTTTGCACCCAAAAATAGATATTGCAGAAACATTAAGCCATTTGTTAGGCAAAATGATTGCAAAAATCAACAAAGACTCGGTTGTTTTCAGCGACGGTACGGTCATAGATTTAGAAAATTTGGATTACAAATACATCAAACGTTTGATTTGGTGGTAAAAAACTATAATAAGTAATAAGACAAAATAAATGTAACACAGACTTCAGTCTGTGAATATTGTAACCTTAAATAGGTAATGCTACAACCGTCTGACCGTATCGGTCTGTACGGTGCAGAAAGAAAAAAAATTTCATAAAAAATACTATCTTTGCAACGCATTAAAATCCAAAAATAAAATGATTATTGCGAATCCTATTTATGATGTGGTTTTCAAAAGGCTCATGGAAAACGAAAAGGTTGCCAAGTTTTTTATCGGAACACTTTTGGAACAAACCATCGAAGCCATAGAAGTAAAACCACAAGAATATACCTACAAAGGCGAATTAGAAACTCCTGAAGGTATCAAAGCAGTCGAAGATAGAATCCGAGAAAGGTTTTCTATTTGGGTATATCGCCTTGATTTTATTGCCACCATCAAAACAGAGACAGGCGAATACAAAAAAGTGCTGATAGAAATTCAAAAAGCCAAAAATCCGATTGATTTGATGCGTTTTCGCAATTATTTGGCAGAACAATACAAAAAAGAGGATAAAATTAACAA
>RDXG01000147.1 GCA_004292785.1 Bacteroidota bacterium | reverse complement strand
CTGAATAACTTTTTCTTTCCACAAACTTTACAGTTGATGCATAGCCAAAATATTTTTTTAGGGCTGTTTCTACTTTTGCAGGAATTGCCCCACTGCCCCATTCGCCCCAACATTGTACTCCATATCCACACTTACCCCACAGTGATACATCAAAGTTGCTACTGCTGTATTTCTGCTTGTAACTCGGTTAGGCATAGTAGCCCAATTATAGGTTGTGCTGCCAAAATCTGCTGAAAGTCTGCCATATTTTTCGTGAACGTAAGAGTAAATACCCTGTCCCTTTTGTGGGTAATTATGGTATTTCATAATTTGAGCCATTGCGGTAGCCACGCACCCCGTAACTGCTCGGTCTCTTTCTTGTACATCATACGGACATAAATCATTGTAAAAAGGGGATTGGTTCCACCTCGTAGTCATTAAAGGATTTACTCCTTCTGTTCTTTCTGTTCGGGCAAATGCAGAACTTGGGGTTTCCAAATTTTTCCATTCTTGCTTAATTTCAGCATCTGCCTCAAAACCCTGCTTTTTGATGTAGGCAATTTCTTTTGCTCTGTGCCAAAGCCACTTATTGAGTTGAATAGGAAGATTATTCTTGTCAAACTTACTCTGTGTCGAGTAACCCAAAATAATGTAACCTTCGGCATTTTTAAGGTTAAAAACATAGTACATTACCGTACTATCCACCGTTACATCTTTATACGCAAACTCCAAACCCTCATACTTGTCGGTGTATCGTATAATAAAATTGGTAGCCACTTTTGAGGCTCTCAAACTGTCAATAGGGGAAGCAACTAAGTTTCCGCATAGCATTACCAAAAATGGTAATAAGAGTTTATAAAGGTTTTGCATATAATTTGTTTTCGGTTTTTTCTTTTTTAAAATTGAGGCTAACGGAAAAATGTTTGCGAAGGGCGGGTTTTGATAGCACTATTGCCCCAAAAAGCACCTAACCCAATAAACAGCACCAAAGTTCATTTTAGCACCTTAGCCCGCCTTGCACAAATGCAATGTTAGCAGTTTGGGCTTTTTTTTCGCAGATGATTTTATTCGTTATACTCTATTTTATAGGTCATCATTTGCAAACCGTTTTCATAGAGTTCTGTTTCTATCAATTGCAGTTTGTACTTTTTAATAGAGTTACCAAACAATTTTACTCCTTTGCCCAAAACCAAAGGGTTTAATTTGAGTTTGAGTATATCAATTTTTTGATTGTCTAAAAGCCAACCTGCAAATTGTCCACCCCCACATAAATAAATATCTGTTCCAATGCTTGATTGTATTTTTACTATTTCAGCAAGTTTTTTTTCAACAACTTGAATATTTGGGTCTGCTGTTTCAAACTTTAAGGTTTCTGAAAATATAAAATGTTTCATATTTGGGTAGGCTGATTGCCCTTTTTGTAAACCGTATCTGTAACCAAATTCGTAAGTATTTCTCCCCATTATAACGGTATCAAAATTTGCTAAGTCTGCCAAATACTTATCCACCCCATTTCCTGTTACTACAAAATCACTAATGTTGTCATTCAAGCCCGAAATAAATCCGTCAATTGAACTTGCCACATAATAGACTATTTTTCTCATTCTTGTTTACTGAATTTTATTATTTATCGTGATGTCGTTTTTTAGCCTAACCGCTAACGTAAAAATGTTTGCGAAGGGCGGGATTTGATAGCACTTTCTTTGCCCTACGCACAAAGTTTATAGAAAGCACAAAAGCCTAAATTACGCACATTAGCCCGCCTTTTCGCAAACATAATGTTGGTGGCTGTTTTTTCGTTTAGGTACGATTACTTTTCAAAATAGTTTCCACTTCTGTATCTGTTGTATCACCAAAAATCTCGTAAAAATCTTCGACATCTCTGAAAGATTGGAAAGGTAGGAAACTAATAATTTCGTTAACTTCTGTTTCCAAATACTCTTTTCCATTTGGGCTTGATATTGGCACAGCCAAAATTATTTTTTTAGGACGTTGCTTTTTCAAACTCATAATTACAGCTTTCAAAGTTACTCCCATTGCTATTCCATCATCAACTACTATTATTGTTTTTCCTTCAATAATTTGTTCTGTTTTATATTCTCTAAATTTGTCATCTCGTCTTTTTAATTCTTTCAGTTCTTCTTCTATAATTTCTGTAAAGTCTTGTGGAGTGAGTTGTTTTTTTGACAAAATACTTTCTTTAAATATTACTTCTCCTGTCGTTGTTATTGCACCTGCCCCCAATTCTCTATTATCAGGGCAACCAATTTTTCTAACAATAACAAAATCTAATGGTAATTCTAAATACTTTGCGACTTCATTCGCCACTATTAGACCGCCACGTATAACACCAATGACCAAAGTTTCAGTATTATTTTTATACTTTGTTAGCACAGTTGCCAATTTTTTACCTGCGTCTAATCTGTCTTCGAAGTTTCGCATTTTTAGTTGTTTTTCTTAAAATAGCCACCAACGAATAGTGCTTAACGAAGGCGGGGCTTCAAGGCACAACTCCTTCCAAAAGTACAAAAGTTTATTAGTAACGCAAGTTGCGCTATAAAAAAAGCGTTAATCTTGTCAAAAAAGCATAATTTTGTAATTATCTAAGCCACAAAATTACTTTTATGAAAGACTTTACC
>RDXG01000318.1 GCA_004292785.1 Bacteroidota bacterium | reverse complement strand
AGCAAAAATATCAAAGAAGAAGTAAAAATGAAACTTTTGGATATTCGCGAAAAAGTCCGAAAAGGCGAAGATTTTGAAAAATTTGCAAAAGCAGTTTCAGACGATTTAGGAACGGCAAGCAGAGGCGGAAATTTGGGTTGGTTTGGCAGAGGGCAGCTTGCTCCCGCCTACGAAGGAATGTGCATGAACCTAAGAGTTGGCGATATTGGCGAACCAGTAGAATCCGAATTTGGCTTTCATTTGATACAACTTTTGGACAGAAGAGGCAACCGTTTCAACAGCCGACACATTTTGCTCCGCCCAAAACCAACAGAGGCAGATTTGAAAGCAACTGAACATTTTTTGGATAGCATCAGAACCAGAGTCATGATTGACAGCATCAAATTTGAAAAGGCAGTAAGTTTGTTTTCAGACGACAAACAGACCAAAATGAATGGCGGTTATTTGAAAGATTACGAAACAGGCAGTGTGCAACTCACCCACGAACAAATCCAAGATGTTACGCTTTTTAAAGTGGTGGACAGCATGAAAGTGGGCAACGTAACCCCGCCAATGCCATACAGAACCGATGATGGGAAAGATGCAGTACGTTTGATTTACCTAAAAAATAGAGGAACTTCTCACGAACCCAACCTCAAAGACGACTATGAACGCATTTATTTGATGGCAGTTGATGAAGAAAAAGCAAAACAAATGGACGAATGGTTTATCAAACACCGTTCTGAAGTTTTTATTGAAATTGATCCTGATTATACAAATTGTAAAATTGTAGAAATGATTAGGGAATAATTTTTTTTGAAACCGCCACCTAAAAATGGCGGTTTTTTTTATAAGAAACAAAACATTATTCTTTCACTCGTCCCATTGCTGAAAATTTATCAATTCTTTGGGAAATTCTAATTTCTGCGGGTATTTCTTCCAATTCTTTGAAAGTTTTTAAAATGACTTCTTTCAATTTTTCGACCATTGCGTCTGCGTCTTTGTGCGCGCCTCCAAGCGGTTCTTCGATGATTCCGTCAATCAAATTTAAGGAAAGCATATCGTTTGCGGTGAGTTTGAGTGCGTCTGCAGCTTGTTCTTTATAATCCCAACTTCTCCACAAAATAGAGGAGCAAGATTCGGGTGAAATGACTGAATACCAAGTATTTTCGAGCATCAACACGCGATCTCCAATTGCAATTCCTAAAGCTCCTCCTGATGCTCCTTCGCCAATAATAATGCAAATGACAGGCACTTTGAGCATAAACATTTCTTTGATATTTCGGGCAATGGCTTCTCCTTGACCTCTTTCTTCTGCCTCAATTCCGGGGAATGCTCCTGGTGTGTCGATCAAAGTTACGATTGGTTTTCCAAATTTTTCTGCCATTTTCATGAGTCTTAGGGCTTTTCGGTAGCCTTCAGGGTTGGGCATACCAAAATTTCTGTATTGGCGTTGTTTGGTATTTCTGCCTTTTTGTTGCCCAATGATCATAAATGTTTGATCGTCAATCGTAGCAAAACCTCCGACCATCGCCTTGTCATCTCCTACTGTGCGGTCGCCGTGCAATTCTATAAAATCGGTTGTCATTTTTTCCAAATAATCGAGGGTATAAGGACGTTCTGGATGGCGAGCCAATTGGACTTTTTGCCAACGGGTAAGGTTTTTATAAGTATCTTTTTTGAGTGTTTGGATTTTTTTTTCTAACAAAGATACCGTTTCGCTGACATCAATTTTGCTGCCTTGATAAAGCAGTTGTTTGAGTTCAGCTAGTTTTGTTTCTAATTCTACGATTGGTTTTTCAAAATCTAAAATCATACAAAATAAAGAAAAAAATAGAAAAAATATATAAGTTAAAAATTTAACAAGCGCAAAATTAGTAATAAATTTGGCAAAATCAAATATTTACAAAAAAGCAATTCGAGATTTTATTTTTGATATTTTCAAACATTTGTCAGACAATTTTATGAATTTTATTAACAACGAAATAATCTAAACCAACGAAAAAGATTTTTTTTGTCTTTATTTTGAATAAATGAGTAAAAATATGACGCAAATTTTGAATTTTGCGTAAAGCAATGTATTTTTAAAAATGGAAAAATTAAGTAATGAAATAAACCACATTTGGGCAGATTTTCACAAGGAATTAAAGGGTTTTATTTACAAAAAAACCAAAAATTTAGCTGATTCTGAAGATATTTTGCAAGAATCGTTTATAAAAATTATTCAGAATATAGACAAAGTGAAGCAAGCCAAAAATTTGCGACAATATTTGTATGCAATCGTCAGTAATTTGGTTCATGATTATTTTCGAAACAAAAAAGAAAATATTGAAGGAACAGATTTTTTTGAACAATTTTCAGAAGAAGAATCTTTGTTTTTGAATGAAAAAATTGCGCAAAATTGCATCAAGCCTTTCATTCATAAATTGCCCAAAAACTACAAAGAAGCACTTTTAATGACTGAATTTGAAAATATTTCTCAAAAAGAATTAGCCCAAAAACTAAACATTTCTTATTCAGGAGCAAAATCGAGGGTACAACGTGGCAAAGAAAAATTGAAAGAACTTATCCTAAATTGTTGTGCCTTTCAAGCAGATATTTACGGAAATTTGCGCGAAAAAACAGAAAAAAATTGTAATTGTTCTTAAAATTTTGCGTCTTTTTTACTTTTTTTCGTTTTAGGATTGCAAACAATATTGTTTGTAATTTCAAATACTAAAAAAATGAAAAAAGGGGTTATGATTGCCGTTGTAGCTTTGGCTACCTCTCTTGCTGTTTATGCAGGTTTTGAAAACGACAAAAAAACAGAAGTAAAAGAACAAAAAGAATGTTGTGAACCAACTAAAGACTGTTGCGAAGTCAAACCTGATTGTTGCACAAAAAAATAAAAAAGAGAGTCTTCGGACTCTTTTTTTGCGTCTTTTTTGAATTTTAGCGTCTTAGTTTTAGATAACACAAAAATTTTTAAAATTATGAAACTTTCAGAAATCAAAAAGATACTTAGCGTATCAAAAAATTTGACTATCAAATTGGAAAATGGTAACCTTGTGCCTGAACATTTCCATATTACAGAAGTTGGCTCGATTAGCAAAAACTTTATTGATTGCGGCGGCACAGTTCGCAACGAAAAAGTAGTAAATTTTCAACTTTGGGAAGCAAATGACACTGATCACCGTTTGAAACCTCAAAAATTGCTCAATATTATTGCTTTGTCTGAAAAAAAACTGGGCATAGACGAAAATTTGGAAGTAGAAGTTGAATATCAAGCCGACACGATTGGAAAATATGAAATGGGTTTTCAAAACGGGAATTTTATTTTGTTAAGCAAACAAACAAATTGTTTGGCAAAAGACAACTGCGGAATTTCTGATCAAAAAACATCTTGCGCTCCAAATTCGGGTTGTTGTTAATATTTAAGAAACGCAGTTTTTGAAAAACTGCGTTTTTTAATATCATTTTTCAAATCTTTTAAATAGCTGAAAAAGAACAACATACAAAATTATTCCCAAAGGAAAAGCCAAAATTAACCATACAAAAATGGCGTATAATTGGCTCATTCCCAAAGTTTGTAAAGCCTGCCAAAAGTCGTTTTTAAACATTTCCAGCATTTGATCCAAAGAAAAAGCCAAAGAGTCATAGCTAAATATTTCTGTGCCAAACTTCATCAAAGGAATAAGCAAAATAATTTGTAGCGGATATGCCAAATAATTTGCCAACTGCATAATTGCCATATTTAGCCTAAAAACCAATGCCAAAGCCGTACAAATCAAGGTGGTAGTGCCAATGACAGGAAAAATGCCAAATAACAAACCCAAACTCAAAGTCAAAGCCATTTTTTTTGGCGTTACGCCTTGCTTCAAAAAATTGAGCAGGGGCTGTGTGATTTTTTCCTTAAAAAAACTCATTTTTTTTGTAAAAGTGTTATAAAAGAACAGACTAAAGTCTGTTTTAGATTTAAACTTCTATGCTTCCTTCAAATACTTTTTGCGCCGCCCCGATCAAATAAATGTCCTCGAAATGCTGCTGCGAAACTTGTTTGAAAGCCACTCGCAAATTTCCGCCTAAGGTTTGGATATGCACAGGACTTGCGGTTTTGAATTGCAAAGCGGTTGCCAAAGCTGCTGCTGTTACGCCTGTTCCGCAGGAAAGGGTTTCGTCTTCTACGCCTCTTTCGTAGGTTCTGACAAAAATATGATCTTTGTTTTTTTCTACGAAGTTGATATTTGATCCCTCTTTTTCGAATCTTGGACTGTACCTAATTTTTTGTCCTTCTGAAAAAACATCAAAATTTTCTATATTTTCGACAAAAATAATGTTGTGTGGTGAGCCTGTGTTCAAAAAGAAATCGTTTGTTTGAATTTCTATTTGTTTGACATCCGCCATTTTCAAAAATATTTGCGAGTCTTGCAAATAGGCTTCGTGCATTCCATCATTTGCCAAAAATTTGGTTTTTCCCTGAAACATTCCAACACTTTCTGCAAATTTTACGGTACATCTTCCACCATTTCCACAAAAAGAACTAGGTTTTCCGTCTGAATTAAAATAAATCATTCTGAAATCGGAATTTGGATCGTGTCGTAACAAAATTAATCCATCTGCGCCAATTCCAAATTTTCGGTCGCAAAGTTTGGCAATTAGGTTTTCGTTTTGCAAATCAAAAGTTTCGTTTCTGTCGTCAATCATGACAAAATCGTTTCCTGTACCTTGGTATTTTTGAAAATGTATTTTCATGTTTTTTTGGTTTAATTTCTTTGCGTAAAATTAGAAAAAAAATCATAAAAAAAAATATTTTTATATAACTTACTCATAATCAATGTTTTATATTTTTTTAATAAAAAAATTTGCAATGATAATAATTAAAAAAACAAAAGCTATTGAAATTGAAAAAAAAATTTGTAACTTTGCATTCATATTCCAAAAGTTATTGATCTAAAAGTTATATCTTATGTCCAAACTTCGAGTCCTTTACGTTGCTAGTGAAATTAATCCATTCCTAAAAGTTACGGAAGTAGCGAATTATGTTCGTCGCCTGCCCCAAGAAATGCAAGAACGTGGAATGGAAATTCGTATTTTAGTGCCTCGTTTCGGCACAATCAATGAACGTAAAAACCGCTTGCATGAGGTAGTTCGTTTATCGGGCATCAATATTTCGATTGGAGACGAAGAAAAGCCTTTGATGATCAAAGTGGCTTCCATTCCCAATGCGAAACTGCAAGTATATTTTATTGATAATGAAGATTATTTTCAACGCAAATCCGTTTTTACAAATAAAGATGGCAGTTTTTGTGAAGACAATGACGAAAGAGCTATTTTTTTCTGTAAAGGCGTAATTGAAACTGTAAAAAAACTCGGCTGGGCACCAGATATCGTGCATTGCAACGATTGGATGACAAGTTTGATTCCAATGTATTTGAAAACTACTTACAAAAACGATCCTGTTTTTAAAGATACCAAAACTGTTTTTACAATTTATAATAACCCTTTCCAATTCAAATTCAATGTCGATATGATGGATAAGGTTAGAATGTTAGACCTTGACGACGACGCAATGTCTGATTTGAACACTTGCGATTATCGTGGATTTATCAAAATTGGATCACATTATTCGGACAGTGTGGTGCGAGCTACGCCAAATGTAGAAGATTGTATTTCTGGTGCTTTATCCAAAATTGACAACCGCAAAATTTCTACCATAGAAAATGATGACGATTTGTCAGAAACTTATTACAATCTTTATACTGGACTTTTTAACTAAACAAAAACAAACAGAGATAAGACAAGTTAAATTGTCTTATCTTATAATTTTTTTTCGTATGACAAAGAATTTCATCTTCTTAGGAATTATTCTTTTCCTATTTTCTTGTGATGACCCCCTAAAATTAGGTTTGCAATTAGAAGATCAAAATAAACTCCTCAAAACTTCTGTTTTAGATACTGCAACCATCATTTGTAGTACAGAAATGCTCGAAAAAGTAGAAACCCGATATGCAAGCAACCTGTTGGCAGGACAAATTCAGGATTCTAGATTTGGCAATTTGACCGCAGAATCCTACTTCAAATTGTCTTATTCTTCACTCGACGACACCGTTAATTTTTATGACAAAGACGGAAGAAAAGCCATTTACGATTCGGTTAGGTTCTTGCTAAGGATCAAAAATCAAACCGATATTTATGGCGACACCACGCAATCTTACACGCTAAACGTTCACGAATTAGCCGAAAGCATGGATACCAGCAAAGTTTACACCAATTCAGATCGCTTAAAAATAGGAAAATTATTGTCCAGAACAAAACTAGACCCTTATTTTAAAGGAGAAAGATTTTTTAGGGTTCGTTTGGATAATCAATTTGGAAAAGATTTATTTAATAAGGCGCAAGGCAAAAAACAGGCAGATTTAGATAAAATTTTTAATGGTTTTAGGATTTCTGCCGAATCTAATGCTGTTATTGGTTTTGACAATGATGGAAATACAAATGCAGTTTCGCGCATGGAATTATTTTTTCATTACGATACTACTGCTTTTTTCAGAAGTTTTTATTTTTTAGGAAATCAGACTTCACGCTGGTATAATTATGTTCAAACAGATTTGCAAAGCTCGCAAGTTTTACAGAAACTTTCGCCACAGAATCCATTACCAAGCAGCCAAACTAATCAAAAAACATTCATTCAAGCAGGAACAGGAATTGTAACCAAACTTACTTTTCCGTTTTTGAAAGAGTTGGCAAAAAATCAAAAAGTGATGATCAACCATGCCGTTTTATCTTTTGAAGTGGCAGATGAAACTTATCCAAATGTCAATCAAAATCCGTCTGAAAGTTTGATTTTTTATTATGTGGGAAATGATGGCAAAATAGCTAGAGATTCCAAAGGTGGTTTAAGACCGATCAGGGTAGAAAATTCGACAGGGTCGGGAAGTGATGTTGCTTATTTGACAAGTGGCAGAACCTATCAGCCTACGGTACTTACAGGTTTTGTGCAAAACGTCATTAATGGCAAAGAAAACCCTAGTCTTATCATTCAATCTGGAAAATTTGCCTCTTCGGTAAGCAAAGTTTCTTTACAAGACTCTTCGCCAAATAATCCTAAAAAGATGAAATTAATTGTTTATTACACTACTTTTAAATAAAAAATTCAAAACTACACAGTTTTTAAAACTGCGTAGTTTTGAATTTTTAACCCAAATTTATGCTACTTTTTTATATTCTAGACCTTCAAAATCCTGTTCTACTTTCAGAAGAAGAATCCAAACATTGTATCAAAGTGTTAAGACTTCAAAAAGGCGATTCTTTGCATTTAACTGACGGAAAAGGACATTTGGCAAAAGCCGAAATCATAGAAGCAAATCCTAAAAAATGTGTCTTGCAAATCCTTGATATAGAGCAATTTCCACAAAAAAAAGACTTTAAAATTCATTTGGCAGTTGCGCCTACCAAAAACGCAGATCGCATGGAATGGTTGGTCGAAAAGTGCATCGAAATTGGCATAGACGAAATTAGTTTTTTTCAGGCACAACATTCTGAAAGACAACATTTTAACCTAGAACGTTTGCAAAAAAAAGCCATTGCCGCACTCAAACAATCTTTGCATTTGCATTTGCCAAAAATGAATGCTTTGCTTTCTTTCAAAAATTTGATCGCAAATAGCACAGAAGACCAAAAATTTATTGCTTATGTCGATTCTCAAAACCCTTCAAAATTGTTTGAAAGTGCCAAAAAAAATCAATCTTATTTGGTTTTGATAGGACCTGAAGGCGATTTTAGTACGCAAGAATTAGATTTGGCTTTGAACAATAATTTTCAGAAAGTAAGTTTGGGAAACAGCCGTTTGCGCACTGAAACCGCAGGCATAGTGGCTTGTTTGACTTTGAATTTGTTGAATGAATAAATTTTAGGCAATGATTTTTAAAAAAATCTAGCTTTCAATTCGGGAGTAGGAATTAGGCAAGAGTCTTTTTTTCCAAAAAAACGATACCTATTTTTGGCGATCATTTCATATACAAAATCTCGAATCGGTTTGGGAATCAAAATAAAAATGTAGAATAATTGCCAAAAACCACCTAATTTTTTTAAAACCTGTAAAGCTGCCGTAGATTTTTCTGCACTTTTTTCTTGATCTATCAATACAAAAGAATCGAAATTTTCTGTTGGAAAACCAAATTTTTTTAATAATTCTTGCCCTTTTTCAGACTGCAAAGACGCAAACATAAATTTGCCTTCAGGGTCTGCTTTAATTATAAACTGTACTATCGAATCGCATAAATTACAAACTCCGTCAAACAATAAAATGGGTTTTTCCATAAAAATTTTATTAAATTCTAAAAACAATTTCTTTTCAATTACAAAATTTTAAGCAAAATTGTTTTTCAAAACACATATTTTATCTGAAAACGCAAATCACTTCTTTGGTTTCCATCTATTTTTTCTGTGCCTGAACTAATTTTTTCTTGATTTTGGTAACTTGTAATGGCATATCTCAACCAAAAGTCTAATTTTTTGTGCATTTTCCACTGAAAAAGAATGTAATTTCTGATGCCACGCCCATAATAGGCGGGAATGGTGAAGGCATATAAAACATCTTTTTCAAAGGAATATTGACGATTTTCATAGTCGTCTGTGTCAAAAAGAGCAAAGCGCGCGCTAACTTTAAAATTCTTAAATTCCGTACTCACATCTTGGATAATGGCGTAACCGCTTGTTTTGGCTTGATTTTGTTGTTGATAGCTACTAAACTGCACTCTTGATCTTAAAAACAAGGTTTTATGGACATTTACATCGGCATTAATTTGAATATTTTGTTTGACTGAAGGCACAAGCAAATCAATATTTTGCAAATTGTTCGACAAATTTCTGCCTTTGGTTTCCTGCCGAAATTGTGCATAAATTTGAACGGTTTTGCTTGCTTGATGCGTGATTCTGGTCAAAAATTCATTGCCTTGCGAAGGAGCATCTACCAAAAATTTGAGCCATTCAAACTGAAATTGATCGTAGTAGGCTGTCCAAGTCCATTTTTTGTTTGGTTTAAATTTTATTCCCCAATAAATGCCCTGTTCGTTGATATTTCGCGTATTTTCGCTGAAAGCTGTGCCATAAAAAGTATGAAAATTGCGGTCATAATGCCTAAAAAGCAAAGACATTTCGATGGTTTTAGACAAATTCGCCAATATTCCGCTTACTGCCCCGATTCCGCCACTCGAAGATCGGGCAATTTCGCCAAAAAAGTTCATATTTTGCCAAACATAGCTATAATTTAAGCCAAAATTTCTGTTTTTTGTGCCTTTAAACTCAAATTGATTATAAATTCTGTTCAAAGGAATAATCTCTGCGGAAAAATTGCTTTCTAAGGCTGTCAATCCTATTTCTAAGGTATTTTTTTTGTTCCTGAAAGTCAAATTACTGCCAAAAGTCAGCTCTCCGATCTGATCTTTTGAGGCAATTTCTCTGGCGGTTCGGTGCAAACCTGTTGCCATGATCGAGTTGGTATAAGCCTGGGCATCATTTAAAGTATCTGAAGCAAAGAACTGTAAACCAGCATCTTGACGATTGTAAGACACAAAAGAAGTCAAATCGAATTGCCCAAAACGATACGTTCCTGCCAAACCTCTCAAAAAACCTGATTCGACTACCGAAGTATAAGGGCGAATTCCCGTAGAACTTCTGCGAATGGTGCTAACCGTTTCCGCACCTTTGCCAATGTAAAAACCGCCAGAAAGCAACAACCCCTGCCCTATTTGAATTTGAAAATCGCCGATGGCAAGAGCTTTAAAACGCTTTTTGTTGTAAAAAACGGCATGGTAAGATTGGAAATCGGCAGAAAAAGGGTTGGAATAATTCATTTTTTCGCCTGCATCTTTTTCTAACGTAAAACCTATACTAAAATCTTTGCTATGCGAAACCCTAAAACGCGAATAAAACCTTTCTTGTGAACCTGCATAAACCGCATTTTTAACCGTATCTCCTTGATTAACAAGTTGATAACCTTTTCGGTTTTCCAAAACAGTTTCAGGGCGAATGATCAGAAAATTATTTTTTTCGTTCAAAATTCTTTGAAACAAAGATTGGCTAGAATTGAGTTCTTCGAGGGCTACAAAGGGTAAAATTCGTTGAATGGTTGGCAAATCAAAACTTTCGATGGCTTGCAATTCGTAAATGGAAACAAATTTGCCGTTTTTGGTGGTATGTGCAAAAAAATTATTGATTTGCATTTCAGAAAGGACATACAAACCTTCCAAATCTTCTCTTGTTGCCTGATTCAAATCCAAAGGATTAAGGTAAAGTTGATAAAAAGATTCGTAGAGATCGCTATAATCTAAATCCTCTTTTTGAACGGCAAAAATTTGTTGCACAAAACCATCAAGATCAAAGTTTTCGAGTTTGTTTTTTTGTGCAAAAACGGGGATAGAAATGAGTAAAAATAGGTAGATGAGTGTTTTCATGGTTTGGATTTTTTATCGA
>RDXG01000317.1 GCA_004292785.1 Bacteroidota bacterium | reverse complement strand
CCGTAAAATTGATCCGTTTTTGCAAAAAAAACAAAATTTGGTAAGGAATAGCAACCGCCAACAAAACCGCCAAATAATAGTATTTGAGTTTGAGCATAAAAAAAGCACAAACAAGTAATGCAAGCCAATGAAACACTTTTTTCCAATCAAAAACAAGCAAAATATGGATAGAAATTCCCAAAAGAAACCAAAGCAAACTCTCCTTTAAAATGCCCGAACTCCAAAAAACAACCGAAGGAAAAAACAGAAAAGCAAAGGCAAAAATCGAGTTTTGATGAGGCAAAATTTTGGCTAAACTGTTGGCACAAATCCATAAACCAATGAAAGCAAAAAAGGAAAAATACAAAGAAATTAGCCAATAATTTTGCCCGCAAAAATAGGCAAAAATACTAACAATTTTTACCATAAATACAGTTCTGGGTGTAATATCAATCATTTCTTCGCGCAAATGATAGAAACTTTCACGCGGATCGTGGAACAAAAAATGAAAATAATTGGCAGGTTCAGAATTGATAAAAGTAGAAAGTTTTGCGCCTTGTTCAAAAAAATACAAACTATCGCCTTGTTGATAATGAAACAGATACAATATTCCCAAAGCAATTCCTGCCAAAAATTTGAGGATCAATCCTGCCAAAAAATATTTTCCTAGCGGTTGATTTTTTAATTTTTGCGAAATAAAATAGCTTAAAAACGCCAAAAAGGGCAAATGTAAAAAGTACAATTTTGAGTAATTAAATTTGTAGCTTTTACAAAGATTCAAGCCTTGTAAAAGCTATGTTATTTTAGAAATTCAATTCATCAAATCTTCAATTTCTTCTGCTTCGATGGGAATATTTTTCATCAAATCGTCATTTCCATTTTCGGTAATAACAATGTTATTTTCCAAACGAATTCCCAAATTTTCTTCTAAAATATAAATTCCCGGTTCGCAAGTAAACACCATTCCTGACTCAAAAACGTGGTTCGGACTGCCATAATCATGCACATTCAAACCCAAATGATGCGAAGTTCCATGCGGAAAATATTTTTTGAAAAGCGGTGCATTTGAATTTTGTTTGGCAACTTCATGTCTGTCCAACAAGCCCAAGCCGATCAATTCCGATTCCATAATTTTTCCAACTTCTTTGTGATAATCAGTCCAATTATTTCCGACCACCAACAAGGATTTTGCTTCTTTAAAAACCCTTAAAACAGCATTATAAACGTCTTTTTGCCTTTTGCTAAACCTTCCACTTACAGGCAAACAGCGAGTCAAATCAGAATTGTATTGTGCATAAGCCGCCGCCACATCCAAAAGCAAAACATCGCCTGCTTTGCAAATTTTATCGTTTTTGATGTAATGCAAAATGCAAGCACTTTCGCCTGAAGCGATGATCGGTTCGTAGGCAAAACCATCAGCCCGATTTCTAAGAAATTCGTGAATCAGTTCAGCCTCAATTTCATATTCCCAAACATTTGCTTTGACAAAAGAAAGTAACCTTCTGAAACCTTTTTCGGTAATATTACAGGCTTTTTGGATCAAATCTACCTCGAAAGCAGATTTTACGGCTCTCAAACGGTGCATAATTGGAGAAAGTCGTTCTAATTTGTGCAAAGGAAATTGTTTTTTGCACCAATTAATAAATCGGTCGTCTCTGGTTTGCACTTCGTTAGAATCACGCAGATGTTCGTTGGTGTTTAAGTACAAATATTCGCTTTCAAAAGCCAATTTTCTGAAAATTGCCTCAAAATTAGACAACCAAAAAACTGTTTCTATGCCCGAAGTTTGCGTTGCCTCTTCCTTGCTATATTTGTGTCCTTCCCAAACGGCAATGTGTTCGTTGGTTTCTTTGACAAACAAAATTTCGCGGAATTTGGGTTCTTTTGCGTCAGGACAAAGTAACAAAATAGACTCTTCTTGATTGATGCCCGAAAGGTAAAAAATATCACTGTGTTGTTTGAAAGGCATTGTCCCGTCGGCACTGGTGGGCATAATGTCATTCGAATTAAAAATTGCTAACGATCCTGCTTTGAGTTTTTGAGCAAGATTTTTGCGATTTTGTATAAATAATTGAGGATTTATAGTTTCGTATTTCATGAAAAATTGGCTTTGTTGGAAAGTTAATTATTTAATTTTATGAAAAAAATTATTGCTTAAAATTTTTATTTTTTGTTTATTTTAAAGGCTTATTTTTTGTTTTAAATCCTTGAAAAACAAGTATTTAGAACAAAAAATAAAAACCATTTCTAATTTTCTTTTTGTTCAGACATCAATCGCATAAAGATTTTTGTTTCTGGGAATTGTGCAAAAATAACTTTGGTTAATACCAAAAAAGGCACAGACAAAAACATTCCTGTCAAACCCCACAAACTTCCCCAAAAAACCAAACCCAACATGACCGTAATTGTATTTAAAGATAGTTTTTCGCCCATCATTTTGGTTTCCAAAATATTTCCCAAAAAGAATTGTGCGGCTTGCAACAATGCCCAAAAAAGAAAAATCATGCCCATCGAATCGATCTGAATCAGGGCAAGCAAAACAGGAGGAACGGTGGCAATAATTCCGCCAATAGCAGGAATAAAATTGAGCAAAAAAGCCAAAAATCCCCAAAAAACAGAAAAATTAATCCCAAAAATAAGGCAGACAATCCAATAAAAAACGCCAATAAACAAACTCACCAAAAACTTAATTTTCATATAATCCACAATCGAGTCTTTGACTTGTTCAAAACCTTCCAAAATTGCACTTGTTTTTTTGTTTTCGAGTTGATTTTGATGATCTTCGAGGTAATGAATGTAGTTTTCGTAACGCAAAATTCCGCCAATGATGACCACCAAATAAAAGGCAGTTATAAAAAAAAGTCCTAAAAAATCGCCTGCGGAGTTTGCAACAGAGCCAAAATATTTCAAAACAAGGCTAGTCGACAAAAAATTGGTCGTATTTTCGATCAGTTCCGAGATTTTAAGGTCTAATTCGGTTTTGTCATTGACCCATTCCAAAATGTGTTGCAATTTGCCTTCAATTTGACTAAGCAAAGTTTCTTTGTCCCGAACAATATTTTTTCCTGTAACAAAAATTAGCCTGCCAACCAAAAAAATAAAAGTTACCGTAACTACCGAAATAGCCGAAATACTAAACCAAAACGACATATTTTTTCGTTCAAACCAAGCCAACATGGGCTGTAACAAAATGGCAATAAACAAAGCCAAAGCCAAAGGAATGAGCAAAGGCGAAAGAACGGCAATCAAATAAACCACGACGATGGTGGTCAATAAAGCCAACAAATTGCGTATGGTTTGAATATCTTGTTTCATAAAAATAGGAAAAACTTTGATGCAATATAAAAAAAGATCGATTAAAAAAACAAAATTTTTGTATCTTTGTCAAATAAAAAAACGAGCATTATGGCGTTCACAAACTACAAAACGATCAAGGCGGTTAAAGATAAATTTCCGCAAATTGTGGTGATTTCAACAAAGTTTATTCCCCAAAATTTGCCTATTGTTTCGCCTGATTTTTATTTGCAAAGAGAAATAGACTATAATTTGGAAACCTATCGAAGCAACGAATTTTATGCTTGCGAAAACCTAGTTGCACCTATTTTGCGGGCAGTTTGGCGACCATATTACCATGAAATTAATTTGTGGACTCACCAAATGATCCGTTATGATGATGACCTTTCGGGCATTCCAGATTATATGTTTACGCATTTGGACAAACGCCAATACGAATTTTTATCTTATCCGCTTTTGGCAACTGTCGAGGCAAAAGCAGAAAATTTTGAAGAAGGTTGGGGGCAATGTTTGGCACAAATGATCGCTTTTAGAGAAATTAACCAAAAGCCAAAAATGACCATTTACGGCATCGTAACCACAGGAAAATTTTGGGAATTTGGCAAATTCGAAAACGATACTTTAACCAAACACAGCATTTCTTACGCCATCAGTAATTTGTCGGAATTGTTAAGCATTTTAGATTATATTTTGCAAGAATGTAAAAAACAAATGGCTTGGTTTGATGTCTAAAATTTTTTAAGAAAAACAATTTGTTTTCTTATATTTGTTCAAAAAAACAAATGTACATGACCAGATTAAGTGTCAATATCAATAAAATTGCAACCATTCGCAATGCCAGAGGCGGAAATAATCCTGATCTTGTTCAGGTGGCAAAAGATTGTGAACGCTTTGGTAGTCAAGGAATTACGGTTCACCCGCGCCCCGATCAAAGGCACATTCGTTATGATGATGTCCGAGAACTCAAAAAAATTGTGCAAACCGAATTTAACATTGAAGGCAATCCGTTAGATCGTTTTATGGAGTTGGTTTTGGAGGTCAAACCAGAGCAGGCGACTCTTGTTCCTGATGCCGAAAATGCAATTACTTCGAGTGCAGGTTGGGATACGATCAAACATCAATCGTTTTTGACAGAAATTGTGGCAGAACTCAAAAAAAATGGCATCAGAAGTTCTATTTTTGTCGATCCTGTGCTTGCGCAAATTGAAGGCGCAGCCAAAATTGGCGCAGACCGCATCGAACTTTATACCGAACCTTATGCAAGTCATTTTCATAAAAACAAAGAAAAAGCCGTAGAAGACTATGTAAAATGTGCTTTTTTGGCGAAAGAATTGGGTTTGCAAATCAATGCAGGACACGATTTGGATTTGCATAATTTGGCTTTTCTCAAAAAAAATATTCCACATTTGTCGGAAGTTTCCATCGGACACGCTTTGATCTGTGATGCCTTGTATTTGGGTTTGGAAAACACTATCCAACTGTATTTGAGGCAGTTAATATAAAAAAATTTCACATTGATTTAGTAATTCTAATTCATTGAGAACCAAATTGTCCGACACCTTCGAGCTGTCGGACAATTATAATCCTAAATAAAAACAAAAAATATGACTTATATTAAAACAGACCAAAAAATTGGCTTTATTATTTTGCTGTTGGCTTCTGTGTTTGCAATATCAATTACAGGGCTTTTTTTGTATTTAGCCTCCGAATCAGAAGAAGAAAACGTACAAGTTTATGAAAAAAAAGCACTCAATTTGTTAGAAGTTGGCACAAAAACGCCACTTAGTTCCGAAGATATTGATTTGTTAAAAAATTTGGAAGTTGATCAAAATTTAAGTAATTGGATCGCCGTTGCCATTACATTTCTGATCAATTTATTTTGCATTTATCTGTATTCTTCGGGCAGAGATACAAGATTATTAATCGTTTCCTTGCTTTTATTTGTCATTTTTGTCTTTCTTTTTTACCAAGCTATGTATCAAGACTACTACCAAAAAGGCATTGATAAAGGCGAAAAAATAGTTTGGGAAGGCAAATTGACCAATAAAAATTCGTACAAACAAAATTCAAAATCTTCTTCAAGAAATTATTATTTCAATTTTGAAGGATCAGAAATAAGCGTTTCAAGAAAGGATTACGAAAAATTTGAAATTGGGCAAACCTTAATTTTGCACAGTTTGGCAGAGGAAGAAATCATTTTTAAAATAGAATTAAAAACGTTGTAAAGTAAATTTACAACGTTTTTTTTAACGAGATTTCATTTTGGTTTTCATTTTTTCTGCCATCAAAACCGCTTCATAAGCGTTAATTACTCCGCCTGTGATGGAAAGTTCTTTGAAAGCAATTTTTTCGTCTTCTGAACCAGGTTTAATGACTTCTTTGTCCATTTTTACCACCGATTTCAAAATAATTTCTTTGATTTGTGCCAAAGAAAGTTGCGGATAATAAGACATCAACAAAGCCGCAACTCCCGAAACCACAGGAGCAGCCATACTTGTTCCGCTAAGACTTTCGTATTTTTGATCGGGAGTGGTGGAATATAAATCTACGCCAGGTGCAAACAAATCAACAGTTTTTTTGCCATAATTAGAAAAATCTCCAACTGATTTTTCGTCTTTTTTCCAAGAAAACGCCCCAATTTCTAACCAATTTCCCGCTGATTTTTGGTTATCCCCAAAAAGTCTGGTTGGGAAATTTCGTTCAACATCAATATTTTCGCTGCTGTTTCCTGCGGCATGAATCAACAAAACGCCCTTAGATTCTGCATAACGAACCGCCTCATCTACCTTTGCTTTTTGCGGAGAATATGCTTTTCCAAAACTCATATTGATAATTTTTGCGCCGTTATCAACCGCATAAAAAATGGCGTTTGCAATGTCTTTGTCGCGCTCGTCTCCGCCAGGAACTGCTCTAATTGGCATAATTTGCACGTTTTCGGCAATGCCCATCATGCCCAAATTGTTGTTACGGTCAGCGGCAATAATGCCCGCCACGTGAGTTCCATGTTTGGCATCAGGTCCCTTAACGTCATTGTTTCCGTAGTTTTTTTCGTTGATATTGTCATAAGAATCGCCAACAATATTTCGCGGTTCAAAATTTTCGTTGTAACCATAATTGAGGTTATCGTCCAGATAAGCCAAATATGCTTTCAAAGATTCTTCGTTAAAACCGTTGGTAAAACCACGCATCAACACACTTTGCGCCAAAGAAATTTTTTCGTCAGACGATTCAAGTCCAGAAACCATTTCTTTGGTGAGTTCTTCGGTTTCAAAATAGGCTTTTAGCAATTTAGAACCGCTAACATATTTCTTGTAAAGGTTGCTCACGTTTGCGTGCTGCGCTTTCATTTCGCCAACTTTTGTCTCAAACGCTTTCTTTACGGTTTGGTAAGTTTCAAAATCGGCTTTGTCTTCCTTGCCAATTTCCGACTCGTTTTTTCCTTCAAATTTGACTTTGAGTTTGACATAGACTCTGGTCATTTCGTAGGTGTCCTGAACGATGTTTTTGCCATCTTTGCCACCAATAAAATTCCAACCTTGCACATCATCAACATAACCGTTTTTATCGTCGTCGATGCCGTTGTTGGGAATTTCGTCTGTATTTTTCCAGATTTTTGTTTTCAAATCTTCGTGTTCAGGATCAACGCCAGAGTCAATCACCGCCACAATTACGGTTTGCGAAGGTTTGTTTTTAAGCAATTCTTTGTAAGAACGTTCTGTGCTTACACCTTGAATTTGGTCGGTTTTGGCATCAAGATTAAACCAATTTTGAGGAGCTTTTTCTTGTGCTTGCAAAGGCATTTGGAGCGCAAAAAACGCTGCCAACAGCCAATATTTTAATTTCTTGTTCATGGAAAAATATTTTTTACAAAATTAAACGAATAACTTATCGAAACGATAAGATGATTAAAATTAATTAAGATTTTTTTGTTTTTTGGGAAAAACTATGGTGCGTCAAATGAAAAAGAAGTATTGTTTTTGATAAAATTTGAGTTTTCCAAAAGTTTTGCCCAAAAACTAAATATCCAAATGATGAATTACTTTAAGCATTTCAGCTATTTTATCAAAAATTTCAGGGCTTTGCTTTTTATTGAAAACAATATAGGCACTAATTTCTTCCAAATCGTAATGTGCAAAGGTAGCAGGATTATAGGCATTTTTCATCATAACTTTGTAAATTCTATACCTTTTTGTGTTATTTTGGGCTTCATTTTCACTATTTGCACCAATAAATCCAAAAGATGCCTGTTCATCTTTTTTCAACAAATCATCCATAATACTCAAACAAGTTGCTAAAATGGCTTTGGCATCACCTAAGTTCGACTCTATGGAATATTTATTTTTTGACTTTTTGTTTCTACTCAAATAGAATTTAAGAGCGTGGAAAGAATAATTGTATATTTCAACTTCTACCGTATATTCTTCAAAGGAGACTTTACAAGATATGCCATCTTTGCTTTCTTCTTTTTTGCCTTTTCCTATAAAAGAAAAACGGCATACTAAATATGTAAAACCGTTTTTTTCTAAATGATTTTTTGCCAAAACTTTGAAAGGATAAGGTTTGTTAAACATAATTAAGCTCTGTATAAATATGCTTTACTTCTATCATTCCAAATTTGGTCTTCTGTTAAAGCCTTAAATTTATTTTTCGTAGGCATTGGCGGATTTAACTTTTCGAGTTCTTGGGTCAAAGCAGTTAAGTGAGTAAAACCCAAATTTTGTATATTTACAACAAAATAGATTAATTGGAACAAAAACCAATTTTTTTCGACTATTTCATTTTTTTCTATCAATTTTTTTTGACGAATAACAGATCGCAATTTGACTTGCTCTTCCTTTAATTCCGCATAATTTTCTTTACTAACCTTTGGAATAGGTTTGTAAGATTTTTTAAATTTGTGAAATAACATTGCCAAAAAAATATAAACTAAAAGCCACATAAAAGGCAACAAAAGGTAAAAAACACCCTTCGAAAACCATTTTCGATACGAAAAATCCTGTAAATGATTGACAAGTGCCAGCATTTTGTAGGCATCATCAAGATTTATATGATGTGAATTTGTCATAAAATATGCGGTTTTATTTCACTGCAAAGAAACGTAATTTAGTACAAAATTTGTACTAAAAGAACATTTATTTTTAAGAATTTTATCTGCGAATCAAAATTTGCGGGGCTTTTTAAGGCTTAATAAAGTACAAAATTTGTACTATTTTTTTTATTTAAACAGTCAGATGATTTAACATTGCCATTTTCTGTTCTCTCAAATCTCATATTCAAAACTCTTATCTTAAAATTTCCTAAATTTCTAAAATTTTTCTCAAAAAATTTGTTTTTTTTAGGATAATTGCCTAATTTTAGGCGTATTAAAACAATAAAATTATGGAAACAGCATTGTTGAGTATTGGCGTATTGCTTGGAACTTACGGAATTTGGGCGTTGATTTATTTCAAATTTTTGAAACGTAAAATTTCTCCAAGCATTCCGCAAAAAAACATAAAAATTATTCCTTTTGACTTGCCTGAAGGAGTACGTTTCCTTGCGCCCAACGAAACTGATCCATCGGTTGTTCATTTTTATGTAAAAAGAGAAAATATTAAAAAAATGCGAAATTTTGATGATTAAGCAAGATTTTTATTAATTTTTTTCGTTTTTTTTCTTTCAAAAATACTTTTCAAAAACCTCAACATTTAGCAAACAAAGTGATCGAAGTCAAATCATTAAGCAAAATATACGGACAACAAAAAGCTGTCCATGAGATTTCTTTTTCTGCCAAAAAAGGCGACATTTTGGGCTTTTTAGGTCCCAACGGCGCAGGAAAATCAACCACCATGAAAATCGCCACCTGCTACCTTGCCCCAAGCGAAGGAAAAGTAGAAATTTGTGGTTACGAAGTTCAAGAATCTCCGATGGACGTCAAAAAAAATGTCGGTTATTTGCCCGAACACAACCCGCTTTATAAAGAAATGTATGTTCACGAATATCTTGAATTTATTGGAAATTTGCATCAAATCAAAGGAAAAATATTAAAAAATAGAATCAAAGAAATGATCGAATTGTGCGGTTTGGGGCGTGAAGAACGCAAAAAAATTGGCACACTTTCCAAAGGTTACAGGCAGAGAGTTGGCTTGGCGCAGGCACTTTTGCACGACCCGCAAGTGCTAATTTTGGACGAACCCACCAGCGGACTCGACCCGAACCAAATCATGGAAATTAGGCAGGTAATCAAAGAAATTAGTAAGGAAAAAACCGTTATTTTTTCGACTCACATTATGCAAGAAGTTGAGGCACTTTGCAACAGAGTGGTGATAATTAATTTGGGCAAAATTGTGGCGGACAGCACCGTTGAAAAATTGCATCAAAACAAAAATACAGTTTTTGTAGAATTTGATCAACGCATTGACACACAGACATTTAGCCAAATTTCAGATTTAGAAAATTGGGAAAATATTGGCGAAAACAAATTTGTTTTGAACAGCCAAACAGACATTCGCAAAGAAATTTTTGCTTGGGCGGTGCAAAATCAATGGACTTTGTTAGAAATTAGGCAAGAAAAAAGTTCCTTAGAAGACGTTTTTCACAGACTTACACAAAAATAATATGCTAGATAAAATGATTGAAAGGCTTAAATTTTTTTTTAAACCTTTTTTGGATCAGCCGCGCTGGTTGCAAATTACACTCGGATTGCTGACCGCTTTTTTGTTGTATGCCATTTTTAGCAATTCTGTTATTAGTTTTCTTTTTGGCGGAATTATCAAACTTATTCCCTTAGTTTTTGATATTTTTTTGGCTTTGCTCAAATATTTTGCAGTTTTGATAGTTTTGCAGGCTATTTTTGTAAAATTTATTGAAAACGAATGGTATAGAAAAATTGCGTGGTTGTTGGTCATTGTTATTTTTTCTACTTTGAACGAATTGGGCGTTTTTGGCGAAATTTCTTGGAATCCTTTGAAAATAAAGGCTTCTTTTGCTTATGTTGAGTTCCAAATGCAGTTGCTTTGTTTTTATTATGTCATTGTTTTGCTGATTATTCCCAAATTTTTGTGGGATATTTTGACCAAATTATTTATAACCATTCTTACGCTAACTTCTTCAGGTTTGAGTTTAATTCCTGTGATTGGAACGTTAATTTCTGTGCTTTTGAGTACGTTGGTGGCATTTTCGGTGATTACTTTTTTTGTATTAAATATGGT
>RDXG01000146.1 GCA_004292785.1 Bacteroidota bacterium | reverse complement strand
AAAAATTATAGGTATTTTTCATTCTATTTTAGAAAAATTTTTAGCTTTATAAAAAAGAGTGAAAAATTAATTTTTTTATTGGAATAAATTGTTTTTTTTGCAAAAAATAATTACATTTCAACCACCTTAATACACAGCCATGCACTTGCTTTTTATCGTACTTTTTTGCCTGATCAATTCATTGGTTTTGGCACAGAACAATATACTTTTGCCCGAAAAAGGAATATCCGATCTCCGATTGTATAGCCAAATTTTGCGTGATTCTTCGCAAAAAATGACTATTGAACAAATTAAGGAATCTCAAACTTTCCAAAATTATGACAAAAAACTAATTCTACAAGAAAAAGGCGTGTATTGGTTAAAATTTAGCATCAAATCCACAGAAAAAGAAAGAAAACAATGGACTATTGGCATGGACGGTGTGGATCAAGTTCAACTTTTTGCGTTTAGTTCAAATGATTCTTTGTTACAAACCGATGAATCCGCTTTTGCGACTCCTGTTGCTCAACGAAACGATCCACATGGGCAGTTCACTTTTACAAAATTCTATTTGAATCCAAATCAAACCATCGTTTGTTATCTTAGAGTCGAAAATACCACCCAATTTGCAGCCGAAATGATGCCTGCATACATGGAAAAATTCAAATTATATTCCGAACAAGCCTACAAAGAAAATTTCGTAGATTTTAGGTTTTATATGGCATTTTATTATGGAGCAATTTTTATTATGTTGCTTTATAATTTGTCTATTGGCGTTTTTTTGAAGGACAAAGGCTATTTTTTATACATTGTTTATGTTTGTTCACTTGCCGTGTTTGTAGCGGGACAGAGTGGCTACGTCCTCGAATTTTTTGGAAATTATCCCGATCTTGTGAGAGATTTACGGTTTTTGGCAGCAATTTCTTTTATGACCTCCTATTATATGTTTAGCAAACATTATTTGCAAACCGCCATCTATATTCCCAAAATTGACAAAATCATGAATTTTATTATCATGTATTTTGTTTTAGATTGCTTCTTATTATTTTTTGGATATTATCATTGGTTTAGGGTTGTTGGCTATTTTGGGGCTATTTTTGGTTTTTGTTTGCCTTTTATTGCCTCTATTTTGTGCTACCGAAAAGGCTACAAACCTGCTATTTTTTATCTCATTGCAAGTTCTATGATTTTGACAAACAATATTTGTTATGTAATGTATAGTTTGTCAATTATTCCTCAAACTCCAACTACCAAAATTATAGAATATTTGTTGCCAATTACTTCTGTTTTGGAAATTGCTTTGTTTTCTTTGGGTTTGGCAAATAAATTTGAGTTGGTTCGCAAAGAATTGCTTGAAAATAAAATGCGCCAAGAACACGAAAAACAAGTTTATATTGAACAAAAAAACAGAGAGCTAGAATATCAAGTCAAAGTAAGAACAGCAGAACTGATCGAAAAAAATGAAGAATTGAACCAAATTGTAGAAGAATTAGACTCTTCTAATGAAAGCCTAAAAACGGTTAATCAGGAAATTATTTTTCAAAAAGAAGCTATTGAAGAACAAAATCTAAAAATTACAGACAGCATTCGTTATGCCAAAACCATTCAACAAGCAATTTTGCCCAAAGATTCGGAATTTAGACAATGTTTTTCAGACTTTTTTGTTATTTTCTTACCAAAAGACATTGTTTCAGGAGATTTTTATTGGTTTTCACACATTTCTCCTAGTGAAATTTCTTTGCAAAACGAGCAAAACGCATCAAATTTGACTTTTGTGGCAGTCATTGATTGCACAGGTCATGGCGTACCAGGGGCATTTATGAGTATGATTGGGCATACTTTATTGGAAGAAATTATCAACGTCAAAGAAATTTTTGATCCCGCAAAAGCATTAAATAAAATGAATAGAAAAACAAAATGTAGATGGCATGGATATTGGACTTTGTAAAATAGAAAAACTAGAAAATCAGGAACGAAGAATTACGTATTCTGGTGCAAAAAGACCTTTGCTTTATGCCAAAAATGGACAAATTGACGAAATTCGAGGCGTAAATAAATCAGTTGGCGGGCAGGCAAAACGCCATGATGTCGATTTTATGAATGAAGTTTTGTTTCTTTTGCCCAATGATTTGTTAATTTTGAAAACTGACGGCTGGGTAGATCAACCAAACAAGGAAAAAGAACGCTACGGAAGGGTAAGAATCAAGTCATTTGTTCAAGAACATTTGCAAGAAGACATGACCGATCTC
>RDXG01000316.1 GCA_004292785.1 Bacteroidota bacterium | reverse complement strand
CTCAAAGATTTGGATATAAAAGAGGCAAAAAATTTGGCAGAAAACAGCAAAGACAAGCCCAAATTAGTTCCTGCCTTAGCCCGAATTTATGCACAAGAAGGTAGCGAAGGCAAATCGAAATTTTTTGAGGAAAACTACGCCACTGTAGGCGTAAACGACAAAGTTGATTTGATTGTCAATTATGCAAGTTATTTGACTATGCAAAAAGACGACAAAGTGATCGATCAATCGTTGGTGTTTTTTCAAAAAGTATGCAAAGAAACTAATCCTTGGTGGATGAAAATTATGGGAATGCGTGCTTTGGGTCAAATTGCACGTTTTTATGCCCAAAAAGAAATGGCTTTACAGTCAGAACCTGATGCCCAAAAAGTTGTGGAGGAGGCAGTCAAACGCAAAAATTATCTTAGAGAATTGATCGAAGAAATCAAATCGGAAGAGAAAGATGATCGGGTTTTGCCTTATTATGAACAAATAAAATAAGGATTTTTTTTTGTTTGATAAAGGTTTTTTTGCTAAATAGCAGAAAAACCTTTGTTTTCTATAAAAAAATATAGATTTTGCGTTTCAAATTAAAATTTAAACCTAAAATATGCTACAAAATCTTATTTTTGGAATAGATACAACTATTGGATTTGTTTCACTGTTGATTCTTGGCACTTTTTTGTTCTTGGCGCACCAAAAAAATATTCGAAAAAGCACCAAAGAAACCCACGAAAAAGGTGTAAAAAGGGACAAACAAAAGTACAAAGACAAAAAGCGAAAAACAGAAAATTGGGTGCAAAACCCAAATGTAAAACCTAAAAAAACAAGAAAAAAATGAAAGCACTTAGCCAACAAAAAATATTTGCATATATAGCGGAAGGCAATTATGCAAAAGCTCGAAAATTACTCAAAAATCAGTATAAAAAAGAAGCAGAAAGTTATTGGTTAATGACCATGATCGGCTCTACTTATTACGAAGAAAAAAACTATTCAAAAGCTCTTTTCTGGGCTGAAAAAGCCATGATCGAAGGCAAAAACGATCCTTTGGTTTTATGGGATTATGCGGGAGTTTTGGCAATGGAAAACCAACTAGAAAAAGCAATGGAAATTTGGTTACAATTACTTGCTTGGGGAACAAAAAAAGTAGGCTTAGAACTTTGTTCGGAAGGCATACTTTGGGCAAAATCTTTGCTAAACGACTGCCGTTTTCGTTTGGCAATGGCTTATAAAGAACAAAAAAACTTGCCTTTAGCAACCGAATATTTACAAGCACATTTAGCCAACAGGCGAGGAACGCCCAGCATCTACCCTTTAAAAGAAGTAAAAAAAGAATGGAAATTATTAGGTAATTGAGATTTTCATTTTTGTAGTTTTTCTAGGATTAGTTGGAGGGTGGATTTGGAATGTAAGAAAAAATATTTATTTTTGTGTTAAAATCTAAATAAACTTTCAATAAAATGAATCAACAAAAATCTCTTGTCAGAATTTCTGAACTACTAAGCAGATTTCAGGTGCAAGTTGGTATTTTAAATGCCAATGCTCAATTAGACATCAATATTGTTGCACAAGATGTGCTTATTCCTATTTTTAAAGAGGTTTTTAACAGCCCAAACTTGTTTAATGCCGATCATGGACTTGCGCAAAGTTTTCCTGCTGTGGATTTGATTGATCTTCAAGCAAAAATTTCTTTCCAAATTACCTCTACTGCAAAATCAGGCAAAATAGAAGAAACTTTGAGAAAAATTGTAATACATCATCCTGATAAATTTGATTGGAAACACTACATTTTTATCATTACACAAAAATTGAATAATTACACAAGCAAAATGATCGAAAAAGCAACCGAAAACAAATTTGCTTTCGATAAAACGCACATTTTAGACTTAAAAGACCTTTTTGAACTCATATCTGCGCTCCCTTACGAAAAAATACGCATTATCGAAAATTATCTTGAAACACAATTCTCTGATGAAAAATCAGGCATAAAAATTAATAATTATGGAAAAATAGGACAACAAAATATTAATTCAGAAGTAAAAAACGACAACGTTACTTTCAATATTTAGCATATACAATTCTTTTTTTGTCAAACGTAGCTTAAAATGAATATCAATAACTACAATAAAATTGGACAGCAAAACATTGGCAGTACAGTTACAAATGTTTACGAATCCGAGAAAAAACTCACGTCTGCACAAAAAGACCGCCTCGAAATGTTGGAAGGTTTGGCAAGGCGTTTTAAGAATCGTTTGAAAGAGAAAATGAAAACCGAACCGCGTTTTAAGTTGGAATTGAATTTGGAATATACCAAAGAAGGCACTAACGAAACTCAACTAAAAGACTATTACATAGATAGTTACGAAGAAAAATCTGCGGAAGGTTTTGATCAATTATTTCAAGATTATGAAATTGAGCTAAAACGGCTTTTGATTTTGGGAGAGGCGGGTTCAGGAAAAACCGTTTTGATGTTACAATTTGGTTTGAAATTGGTTGAATTGGCAAAGCAAAATTTTGATTACCCTATGCCTATTCTTTTGAATTTGGCAACTTGGCAAGACGAAAACCAAAGTTTTGAAACTTGGTTAGAGGAAAATTTGGTCTATGCCGCAGGCGAATACGGCACAGCCAAAAAATACGCCAAAGAAATGGTACAAGAAAATAATTTACTTTTGCTCTTGGACGGTTTGGACGAAATACCTGAAGCCGACCGCAAAGCCTGTTTAGACAAATTGAAGCCATACCTTGATAAACTAAAAGGTACAAACGCTAATTTCCCAACTTTGTTGATGAGTTGTAGAAAAGAAGATTATTTGCAAATAAAATTACCCAAAGAACCTGCAATGAGGGCTAATATTCAAATAGCACCTCTTAAACCTGAAAATATAATCAAAGAATTAGAAAAAATAAAACCTAAAGACCAAACAGCAAAAGCACAAAAACTACTGAACTGCATAACCGAAATGCCCGAAATTGCCACGAAACTCAAAAGTGCTTTTGAAGTGCATTTGTCTTTGAATATGGCACATACTTTTGATTTTTCTCAACTCACTACCGAAAATTTGGTAAAAGCCTACCTCAACCAAGAAATTGGCAAATTGGAAAAAGAAGAACCGAAAGCAAAGCATTATTTGTCTTTTTTGGCTACCAAAATGAAGGAAAATAAGAAAGGAATTGCATTTGAATTGGTAGATATGCAATCAAACTGGGTAAATAGAGAAAAAGAACAGGCAATTAACAAATTTTTAGATTACTTATTTAAACTTAATAAAAAATCTCTTTCAGAGGAGATATTAAAATTTGAAATTCAAAAATTTATCTGGAAAGATTTTTTGCTATCGATAGTTAGTTTTTTGGGAGTAGGAATTTTTTTTGGATTCACTATTGGCACTATTATAACTTTTTCTCTAAAAAATGGGATTATACTTGGGATTATGCTTGGATTTGTTGGAGGACTTGTAAGTATATTTTTCAATCTTTTTTTCATAGCAAAACAAAACCAAAAAATCTATAGTCCTTACAAACGTTTATCTGCCGCTTTTGTGAGTGCAATAACAAAACAGCTAGTTGTTTTTTTGATAACTTCTCTTTTGTATGATTTTTTCTATCTTGATGTATCTTGGAGTCTTTATACAATGATGCTTGGCTGTAGTTTTCTTAATGTAACTCAACTCATCATAATTCCACATTTTTTTTTAAATTTTATTTTATTCAAAAAAGATGGAAATACACCATTAAGTTATAATACTTTCCTCAATCAAGTATCCCAAACAGGCATTATGGAAAAAGACGGCGGAAAATGGCGTTTTCGGCATCAGCTACTAATGGAAAATCTCTATAAAGATAAAGAATAATTGATTTCTTTTCAGTTATTAAAATTATATTTTTCCTATTTGATCACTTTCTCAAATTCTAATTTCCCACGTTGCCAATCGTCTTTTTCAGACGTTGGCAAACGTACAATCCTACGCTTGCCAACGTCTAAAAAAGACGTTTGGCAACGCTATGGGTATTTTACGCTTGCCAACATTTTTTGTGCCTTTAAATCTTTTTTCCTAAATGTTGTGTATTTTTGTGCAACAAAACTACAAATTGGGTTGCACTACATTTTTGTCGTCAAAATGAACATTTGAAGGAGCAATCATAATTTGTCCCAATTTATATTTTTTAACATAGATACGAGTTCAACAGCTAAAATTTGATGTTTGTTTCGTGTTGATGCCATAAAAATAAGTTTTCCATGAACAAGTTCAAGAGGTGCAGATTCAGGTAAATCAAAATAATCAGAAGCCGTATAATTTTCGGAAAGCGGATCGATTTGCACAAGTACATATTTTTGTTCTTTTTCGTGAAAATACAATAAATTGTAATTTCCAAACAAAAAATAAGGATTTACGTTGGTTAAATCAGCAAAATCAGCGGACTTACAAATTTTTTCTATGTCGCAGAATTAAAAAATTAAATGTTCGTTTCCAAACGAAATAAATAAAAAAATACTCATGAAAAACTTGTTTTTAATACTACTTTGCGCGCTGATGTTTTCTTGTCAAAATGATGAATATAGAAGTTTGCCAAACACGATTTGGGAGAAAGATATTCGTTTCGATTTCAAAAAAAACATAAAAGATGCAAAGTTAATACACAAAATTATTGTCAAAATTAAGTACAAAGATCAAATTTCTTTGCAAGAATTGCCCTTAGAAATTTTGCAACGTTTTCCTTCGGGGAAAGCAAAAATAATTCGCACATTGATCCAAATTCAAGACGAAAACGGAAATTTTTTTGGAAAAAAAGTTGAAGAACTGATGGAAGTTAAACAAGACCTTTCCGAGCAAATTAATTTTGCCGAAAACGGAGAATATACCTTTGAAATTAGCCATACTTCCAAAGAAAAAAGCGTTCCTATAGCAGGAATTGGCTTTGAGATTTATGAAATAAAAAAAATGTAATTTTGGCTAAATCATTGCTCTCAATACAAAATTTTTTTTCATAATTTCATTTCCTCTTTTGATGATCAAATTGATTTTTTTTCCTACTTTTTCTTGTAAAAATTGGTTCATATCATTGAGATCAAAACGAAAAGCCGATTGTCCATTGATGCTCACAATTTCGTCGCCTCGCAACAAACCTGCCTCCTGTGCAGGTGTGTTGGGCGAAACTTCCGCAATAACATAGTGATTTAAACCCAAAATTGGCATACTTATTTCTATTCCACTCAAATTATGGTTAAATATTTCTTTAAATTTTTTGTTGGGATAAAGTGTCAATTCTTGTTTTTCGTAATTAAAAATCAAATGAAAACGTTTGAGAAGATCACCGCCAATATTGCCATTTCTTCCCGCCAAACCGCCCATTCCGTGCATAGAAGCCGTATCTGGAAAAGAAGTTGTAATGTTTTTGAGTTGATAATTGCCCAAAGAAAAACTTTTTATTCTGCCAATACTGCCCCGAACTTCGCCACTTAATCCTTTTCCTAAATAGGCTTCGATGGTTTTTGAGGGTTTAAAAATTTGTTTGCTGCTGTCTTGTTCCAAAGAAATAGAATGACTTGCACCTGTATCGATCAACAATTTAACATCAACTTCTTGGTTTTCGATCATAATTTTACCTTTAATGTAAGGTTTTCCGTTATCAATTTCCATCAAAATCATTTTTCCTTTATTTTTGGACTTGTATCTTTCGGGATTATGCAAAATGATTCTTTCACTTTCATAATTAATTTCGACAATAAAATTTTTGAACAAATCATAACCGATCAGCCCGTTGATGGGCATTCCAAGTTTTTGAGAAAGGAAAAAAATATCTTCTTGCAAGATCAAAACATCTTGATTAAAGCCTCGAATTTTGGGCAAACGAAATTGATTTCCGTAGGAATGATAGGCTTCCAAATCGTTGCCCGAACCTAAACCTTTGATTTTTATTTTGCGTGTATATTGCAAATTTAAGCCTTTTTCGCTGTGCAATTCGGTCAAAATAGCGGTTTTTACGCCTGTATCTAGCACAAAACGCATCGTGTCCGAATCGTTGATTTGCAAAGAAATGATCATCAAATTATTGGCAATTTTGAACGGAATCACAACAGATTTGCTATTTTTTGGAAAATACAAACCCATTTTTTGATTGGAATCCGCAGTTTTACAGCCTGTTAGCAAGCAACAAGCAAACAAAAAGCAAGTAGCCAAGTAGCAAAACATAAAAAAAGGTTTTAGGTAAAAAAACTGGGAAATATTCGTGTTCTAATTTCAAAACTTTGTGCGCAATATCTTCCGCAGTATCGTAAGCCTCTAACGAACATTTTGCCTGAAAGATCACGTTTCCTTCGTCATATTTTTCATTGACATAATGGATCGTCATTCCTGATTCTCGTTCTTTTGCCTCAAAAACAGTTTGATGCACATTCATGCCAAACATTCCTTTGCCGCCATATTTGGGCAAAAGTGCAGGATGAATATTGATGATTTTGTTTGGAAAATGCTTGACCAAATTGGCAGGAACAAGCCACAAAAAACCAGCAAGTACGAGTAAATCAGGTTGATAGGAAATTAAAATGTTCAAAATTTTGTTGGTTTCATAAAAATCTGTTCTGTTAAAAAAAAGCGTTTGAATAGCTAATTTTTGTGCTTTTTCTAGCACCAAAGCATCTTTTTTGTTCGATAAAACCAAATATTCTACCGCAATTTTTTGATTTCCCAAATGCTCGATAATTTTCATGGCGTTGCTTCCTGTGCCTGAAGCAAAAATGGCTATTTTTTTCATAAAAAAAGAGTAATTAATCCAAATAACATCATGATTTTGGCTTGTAAACTAAGATTTGCAAAATCTTTTTTCTGTTTTGCCACTCGAATCTGCCAAGCAAAATAAAATAAATAAATGATAAATCCAATAAAAAACAAATGAATAAAACAGAATTTGAATAAAAAAAATAAAGCAAACAAAGGAAAAATAAACAATAAAAGTAAAAGCAATAACAAATTTTTGCTACAAACTAAGCCAAAAATGATCGGAAAAGTTTTGCAATTTCCTATTTTATCGCCTTCTATATCCTCTACATCTTTGAGCAATTCTCTAACAAAAGTGAGTAAAAATGCAAAAATTGCCAATAAAATGATCTGATTATTCCAAAAATTAGTCAAAATACTCGGCAAAAGCACAGAAAAAACAGTCAAAACAGAAATTAATAAATTTCCGATCAATGCCATTTTTTTTAGAAATTTGGAATATAAAAACAAAGCAAGCCAAGAAAAAAATTGTATAATCTGGATTTGCAAAGGCAGAAAAACAGAAAAAATAAGCGTGAGTACAGCAAAAAATATATAAATTTTGATTGCAAAATTTGCGGAAATGCTTTTGCCAATGATTGTTTTTTGTGCTTTGTTGATCAGATCAATTTTTTGGTCAAAAAAATCGTTGATCACGTAGCCCGCAGCAGCAGTGGAAATGGTGGCAAAAAGACAAAAATAGATTTGGAAATAGTCAAAAAAAATTGGGTTGGATTTGTAATAAATCAGCATTTGCGTCAAAAAAATGAGCATCAAATTGACAGGTCTAATGAGGCGAAAAATGGAAAAAAAAACATTAAACACAAGCAAATGATTTATAAAAAAAGGCTTGAGGGCAAGTTTCCTTACACCTCAAGTTCTTTCAACCAGCTATGAAAAAGAAAAATTTTGGATAAAATCCTAATCTTTACTCTTTGCAAATGTATTGATTATTTATTTAACTTTTCAAATTATTTCACGATTTATTTTTTGTTGCCAAATTCTGATGTAAGGTTTTGTTCTAGTTTTGGCAAATTAACAGTTAAAAACAAAAATAAAAAGGTGAGTTTTTCAAATTTTATTTGTTATTTTTGTCTTGACAAACAGAATTTAATTTGATTTTTAGAAAAACGATCAAAAAAATGAAAAAAGATTGGACAATTATAGAAAGTTGGTTGCAAGAAAATGCTCCACAAACCACTGTTTTTCTCAACAAAGGCGTTACAAATGACGAAATTGCAAATTTGGAAGGCAAAATAGGAGCAAAATTGCCCGCAGATTTTGTGGAATTTTACAAAATTCACAACGGAGCTTCCGAAGAACTTGGTTTGATCGACACCGAAGAATTGCTCTCTTTTGAACGAATTTTGGAAGAGTGGCAGGTTTGGAAAAATTTGTTAGACAGCCACACTTTTGAAGACGAGGAAGGCGTTTTTACATCTGATTCGCCAAAAACCATCAAAACAGATTGGTGGAATCCGCTTTGGATACCTATTACTTATGATGGAAGTGGCAACCATTTTTGCCTCGATTTAGACCCCACAAGCAAAGGAAATTATGGGCAAATTATCCGAATGTGGCACGACGATGCCGAAAGAACCTTAGAAGCAATTTCTTTTTCGGCTTGGATTGGCAAATTCGCAACCGATTTGCAAAAAGAAGTATATGTTTATTCCGAAGATTATGGCGGAATTATTAACAAACAAAATTTACTTACCTTAGAGCAATTTTAACCGAATTTTCATGAAAAAAATCTTTTTTTCCCTTTTCCTAATGATTTCTTTTGCGAGTCAAGCGCAAAAATTTGCTTTTTTTAATTCTGAAAAAATATTCGAAAAAATGCCCGAATATACCTCCGCACAGGTAGAATTAGAAAAATTTGCAAACGATTGGCAGGCAGAAATTGAACAAATGCAGAAAGAAATTGTAGCAAAAAGACTATCTTTGGAAGCCCAAAAAGTTCTGGTTTCGACTACTGAATTGCAACAAAAACTTTCAGAAATTGACACAGAAGAAAGTAATGTTTTGGCTAGACAAGCAAAAGTTTTTGGGCAAAACGGAGAACTTTATAAAAAACGTTTGGAATTATTGCGTCCTGTGCAGGAAAAAATCAAAAATTCTGCACAAAAATTGGCAAAAAAAGCTCGAATATCGATGGTTTTTGATATTTCTGGAGATTTGACTGTGGTTTATGCCGAACCTGACGAACAATACAATTTGACCAAACCCATGATGCTCGATTTGAAATTGATCTCAAAAGAGGAAGTTAATGAGGAAAATGAAAAAACAGAGGAAAAACCTTCAGAAAATACACTAGGCAACCCTGCCAATAATCCAAAACCAAAAGAATAATGAACCAACTTATTCACGAAAATAGCC
Source organism: Bacteroidota bacterium (assembly GCA_004292785.1). GTDB lineage: Bacteria > Bacteroidota > Bacteroidia > Cytophagales > Thermoflexibacteraceae > RDXG01. Next base: position 9,373 of record RDXG01000316.1, on the reverse strand, counting down.
CTTATTTGTTGCAACACGCACATAATCCTGTGGATTGGTACGCTTGGAATCCCGAATCTTTGGCATTGGCAAAAAGTTTAGACAAACCAATTTTGGTTAGCATTGGCTATTCGGCTTGTCATTGGTGTCATGTGATGGAGCGCGAATCCTTTGAAAATGCAGCAATCGCCAAATTCATGAACGAAAACCTTGTTTGCATAAAAATTGACCGAGAAGAACGCCCCGATGTCGACCAAATTTACATGGACGCAGTAGCGGCAATGGGAGTTCGTGGTGGCTGGCCCCTCAATGTTTTTCTTACGCCTGATGGCAAACCTTTTTATGGCGGAACATACTTTCCACCGCAAAATTGGGCGAATTTGGTCAAAGAAATTGGCAGGGCTTTTAGCGAACACCGCCAACAAATAGAGGATTCGGCAGAGGCTTTTACAAAGGAAATTGGCACAAGTGAAATTGCAAAATATGGTTTGACAAGCCAAAAACATTTGCAGTTTTCGATGGAAGATTTAGAAATTTCCTATCAATCTTTGCGCAAGCATTTTGACAAAATCGAAGGCGGAATGGGTCAAGCTCCCAAATTTCCGATGCCTAGCATTTATTTGTTTTTGTTAAGATATTACCAAATTACGAATAATTCAGAGGCTTTGGATCAAGTAAAATTGACGCTAGACAAAATGGCAAATGGCGGAATTTATGATCAAATTGGTGGAGGTTTTTCGCGTTATTCGGTTGATAATGAATGGTTTGCACCGCATTTCGAAAAAATGTTATACGACAACGGGCAACTTTTGACTTTGTATTCCGAAGCCTTTTGTGTTACGAAAAATCCGCTTTACAAGCAAATTGTTTTTGAAAGCATTGCTTTTGCCAAGCGCGAATTGCGAAGTCCTGAAAATGCTTTTTATGCTGCTTTAGATGCGGACAGTGAAGGCGAAGAAGGCAAATTTTATGTTTGGAAAGAAGAAGAATTAAACGCTTTGCCAATTCCTGATTTAAATTTATTTAAGAAATATTATAACATTTTTGCAGGAGGAAATTGGGAACATGGACAAAATATTTTGCACGTCAGCGATCCTGATTTTGCGAAAAACAATCATTTGACAGCAAAAGAATTTTCTGAAAAATTGTTTCGATGGAAAGAAATTTTATTGTTTGAACGATCCAAAAAAGTTCGACCTAGCCTTGATGACAAAATTTTGACTTCTTGGAACGCCCTGATAATCAAAGGTCTGGCTGATGCTTATGCCGTTTTTGGCGAAAAAGATTTTTTGGATTTGGCAATTCAAACCACAGATTTTGTGAATACAAAAATGTCGGAAGGTGCAAAATTGTTCAGAAATTATAAAAACCAAAAAGCAAGTTTAAACGCCTATCTCGAAGATTATGCCCTTTTTATTCAGGCTTTATTGGCACTTTTTCAGGTTTCGCATCAAGAAAAATATGCGTACAAAGCCAAAGAATTGACAGATTATGTGCTAGAAAATTTTGCTGATTCTGCGGAAAATATGTTTTTTTTCACAGACAAAAATAGCGAAAAACTGATCAGTCGCAAAAAAGAAATTTTTGACAACGTGATTCCTGCTTCGAACTCTGTGATGGCAAACAATTTGTATTTTTTGGGAATTTTGTTCGAAAACCAAAACTATTTGCAAATTGCCGAGCAAATGTTGGCTACGGTTTTGCCTTTGGTAAAAAAAGAGGTGAGGCATTTGTCAAATTGGGCATCTTTGCTGTCTTATTTTGTGAAACCTACTGCCGAAATTGTGATTGTTGGCACTGATTATCAAGCATTTAGCAAAGAAATTCAACAAAAATATTTCCCAAATAAAATAATCGTTGCAAGCAATGCTTTGCAAAGTGATTTGCCTTTGTTGCAAAACCGTTTGAGTGCCGAAAACACTATTTTTGTATGTCAAAACAAGGTTTGCAAATTACCTGTGCGAACTGTAGGAGAGGCTTGGGAATTGATGCACTAAAAAAAACCTTCAAGATTTCATACTTGAAGGTTTGGTTTGTTGTGAATTATTTGATCAAACCGTTGGCTTTGTGCCTTTTTTCTGTATCAATAATTAAGTTGTAAAGATGCTGATGGTTTTTTATTTTAACAACGTCTTTGTCTTTTTTGTCAAAAGTTTTTTGAAAAAACGACTTTATTCCTCCGTCAATGCTTACATTAAAAAAGCCTCTTTTTTCTTTTTCTTCTGGCTCGTCTTCGTTTTTTTCTTCCACATCTTTTACGTCTCCAAATTCTTTGAGTGTGGCTTTTGCAGCAGAAAAATCATTTAAAAAATAAGCAGACAAAGCCATTAAAAAATGGGTTTCTTCTTTGACTTTTTTGTTGATTCGTGCCTTTTTGTCTTCGCTAAATTCTGCCAAAGCTTTTTGATAAATAGAGTAAGATTCTTTGAACTTTTCTTTCTCCAATTTAATGGTTGCAGCAGTGTCTAAACCTGCTTTTAGTTGAGTCAAAGCCTGATCAAAATCTGTATATTCGTGGTTTTTGGAGCTAAAAGTAAGTAAATCAAACCTAAGCATGATCTCTTTTCGGAATATATTTTCGTCCATTGCCTTTCCTGCTTTGTAATACATTCTTTTGGATAATTCCTCCAAAAATTGGGCTTGCGTGTCCTCCATATCTCCAGTAAAAAGATAATCGCCTTCGGTATAATTTTCGTGTTGCAATTTATTTTCGTATGATAAGGTCTTCTGAAAAATTACTTTTCCATTGGGTCTTTTTAAAGTAAGCGTAGATTGAAAATGGAACTCAAAAGAACGGTTGTAAGTTAAAGAACCATTTTTTCTTTTTCCAGCAGCTTTTTCAGAAACTCTTGAAGAAACAATATCTATTCTTCCCAAATATAACTCAACAATCAGGTCTGGATTATTGCTTACTTGTTCGAGATTTTCGATAGCCAAAAATTGTTTTTCAATTTCTTCCTGCCTGTTTTCATAACGAGCTTCTGGTACGGAATTATTCGGTAGAGGTTTGACCAAAATATCACCTACAAAGAGTTCATTTTGGAAATTTGCCTTATTTTCAGGATTCCATTTGGTAACAATTTGGTAGGTTTTGATGTCCGCTGGAAGTGGCACCATGGCGTATCTGTTAAGTGGATAATTGATCTCTAAGTCTTCTTTTTTCTGTGCAAAAACTGCAATCAAAGAAAAAAAGTAACTCATAAAAATGCCCAAAATTGTAATTTTTTTCATCAGTGAAAATGTTTATTTTGAGTCAAATTTACTTTCTTTATTTTGATTTGGCGCATTTGAAAAGCAGATTAGCTAAGGTAAACCCTAGTTTTATTTTGTTTGTAAATAACAAGACAAAATAAATGTAACACAGACTTCAGTCTGTGAATATTGTAACCTACTGAAAATCAATATTTTAACAGAAAATTCTGTTTTACAAAATATACTTTTATTTTGAGTTCTTACTTATCGAAAATTAGGCAATTTTTACTCAAAAAATAATAAGATTTGAGCTTATTGCTAAATCAATTTATTACTCATAAATTTATCAACAATTTTATAAATCAAAAAGTTAGCTACACAAACGATCTAATATTATGGATAATTGTATAGTTTGGTTTACAAATGATTTGCGTTTGCACGATAACGAAGCCTTGTGGAGAGCTACCCAAAAATCTCAATATTTAATCCCTGTTTATTGTTTCGACAAACGACATTTTGCAGATACTACATTAGGTTTCAAAAAAACAGGTTCATTTCGAGCCAAGTTTTTATTGGAATCGGTAGCTAATTTGCAAGCCAATTTTAGAAAATTAGGTACAGAACTGATTATTTTGCACGGAAAACCCGAAGAAGAAATTTTTGAATTTGCAAAAACAGTACAAGCAAAAGCTGTTTATGGAAGCAAAGAAGTATGTGCAGAGGAAGTGCAAGTAGAACAAAGTTTGGAAAAAAAACTCAATTCTTTGGGCATAGAACTAAAACTATACTGGCAATCTACTTTGTTGCACACAGAAGATTTGCCCTATCCTATTCGTAATTTGCCTGATATTTTTACTGATTTTAGGAAAAGTTGCGAAAAAATAATTAAAGTTCGTAGCACTTTTGACACACCAAAAAAAATTTTATCTTTACCTATTTCCTTTTTTGCTGAAAAAAATCAAGGTTATTTTCAGATTCCTAATTTGGCAGATTTTGGAATGTCTACCGCAAATCCAGACCGTAGAGCAGTCTTGGATTTTGTAGGCGGTGAAGATGCGGCACTTCAAAGATTAGAAAATTATTTTTGGGTGCAAGACAAACTAAAAGTGTATAAAGAAACCCGCAATGAATTAATTGGTGCAGATTATTCTTCAAAGTTTTCGGCTTGGTTGGCTTTGGGCTGCATTTCTCCACGTAAAATTTATGAAGAAATTGCAAACTATGAACTCAAAAGAGTAAAAAATGAATCTACCTATTGGCTATTTTTCGAATTGCTTTGGCGAGATTATTTTAGGTTTGTGGCAAAAAAATATGATAACAAACTCTTCATACTCGAAGGGCTTAGAGCTAATCAGAAAGCCCTAAATTGGCGCGAAGATAAGCAAGATTTTGAGAATTGGAAAGAGGGCAAAACAGGGCTTGCTTTTGTAGATGCCAATATGTTGGAGTTGAAAAATACAGGTTTTATGTCTAACAGGGGAAGACAAAATGTGGCGAGTTTTCTTACCAAAGACCTCAAAATTAATTGGCAGTGGGGAGCGTCTTATTTTGAATCGCAGCTAATTGATTATGACGTGTGCAGTAACTGGGGGAATTGGACTTATATGGCAGGAGTGGGGAATGATCCTCGCGAAAATCGTTATTTTAACATCGCAGGACAGGCAAAAAGATATGACGAAAAAGGCGAATATGTACGCTTGTGGTTGATTTAAAGAAAATAATAGACCTTTTTATGTTTGATAATTAAGTAACAGAACATATCTATCCGACACCTTTGAGGTGTCGGATCATTTTGATTATCAAGGATTTATGACAACAAAATAAACTAAACTAATCGTAAATCTTTGTTCAAAGGTAATGGAAATACTTTTCCTAATAAATTTCGTATATTTGCAGTAGAAAAAAACTTTCGTTTAGTTAGGACGTTATGAGCGACGCTTGTTTTAGGACAATAACACGTTTCGTAGTTTTTTGAAGGCTTTTTGATGTAAAATTTTCTAAATAGACTTCTTTACGGTGCTTTTTTTTGCTTTCTCTCAAACCTTCCACATAACATAAAATATTTTCAAAGGTTTTTTTCATAAAAAATCAAATCATTTCCAATTCGATTTTCGCCCACATATTCTACCAAGTCTGGATTTTGCACCATTTCCAAAATTTTGATAATCTGTCAAATCTAAGCCTAATTTTCTTGGATAGATTGAATTTCTGCTTCAGTAACTTTTCCCAAATTCTTTGACGGTCATTTTTTTTAGTTTGCCACAAATCTACTAAAATTACATTTTTTCTCAAAAAATACAATTAAAAAAATTTCCTACCTTTGCACTTCATTTTCAAAACAAAAAAATACTAACTTGCGAAAAAATTGGAAAATATGGAAAAAAAAGTGGATAGATCTAAAAAACATTTTATTAAATCTTTTGAAATTAAAAATTTTAGAGGAATTGACGATTCGGGGAAAGTCGAAATTCCTGCGGAAACACAATGGATTTTTTTGACAGGCGAAAATGGCTTTGGGAAAACTTCGGTTTTGCAGGCGTTGGCGGCGGGCTTGTATGGCACAAGTAGAATAAATAACCAATTAACAGGCGAAGAAAGATTGAAAACAAGTTTAGATATAAAAATTTCTACTGTAGATGGGAACGAATTTATGGGTAAAACAGATTCTAAAAAATTTGAAAATGTAGTTGCTTATGGCTCTTCTCGATTGAATAAATTGAAAGATGCTAATAATCAAGCTATTCCTGTTATGGGTTTATTTGATAGTGAAATAGAACTTATTGACATAGAAAGAAAATTGATAGAATGGTATTCATCTGATAAAAAACTTTTTCCAGAGCATCAACCAAGATTAGATTCAGTAAAAAAGACACTTGAAAATTTGTTGGAATTAAAGAAAATTCATATTGAAAAATTAAAAAATCAAAAAATAAGTCTAAAATATTATCAAAAAAATACTGGGGATAGAACTCATTATCTCACAAAGTTTAATGAATTAGCTACGGGATACAAAAGTATTTTGTTGATGATGGGCGATTTGATGATTCGTTTATTTGAAATACAAACCAAAGAAAAAGAGGTAGAGGATTTGTTTGGTATAGCCATTATTGACGAATTTGATTTGCATTTGCACCCCAAATGGCAAAAAAGGTTAGTTACTGAACTTTCTAAAACATTTCCTTACGTGCAGTTTGTGGTTTCTACGCATAGCCCAATTCCACTTTTGGGAGTCATAGGAAATGCCGCTTGCTTTAAAACTACAAAGCACACCAAACAAGAGGGTATTATGTTGGAAGACCTTAGCCATATTGATATTCGAAATCTTACGCCCAATACGATTTTTACGTCGCCATTTTTTGATTTTGAGGAGTTTATTCCCGAAAATGATAATGATTTTCGTAATCAGTCCGTTGAAGACCTTTATAAAGATGAGGTATTTTATCAAATTTTGGATAAAAAACTTGAAAAATTATCCAAAGAAGATGAAGATTTATTAGATGAACTATTAAAATAAAAAACATGAGATTTGTAAACAAAACAAGTGTTACTAAACCAGAAGAGTTTGACCACACGAATACTACTTTTATCAATAAAACTTTAAAAACTTTTCCGCAGATAGTTAAAGGTAAGGAGATCAAGAAAATTGATAATGATTATTATAATAAATCACTATCTCATTTGGAAAAACTGTATGCTAATAATCACTCTAAAAATATAGACGGTCAGATTATTTTCATACCTAAATGTGCTTTCTGCGAGTCAAAAGATAATGGAACGTCAAAATTTGAGATAGAACATTATCGCCCAAAAAAAGAAGTAACAGAGGATAAAAACCATAATGGCTACTATTGGCTTGCTTATGAATGGACTAATCTGCTTATTTCCTGTCCTTATTGCAATAGAGGTACTAATGCAAAACATAATAAATTTCCCATTATTGGAAATCGTATTTATTCGGAAAATTACCTCATAAATAAACATTTTGATATAGATTCTTTTAATTTAGAAAAATTGCAAGAATTGGAACAACCTTTATTGCTTCACCCTGAAATTGATAACCCTATTTCACACTTAATTTTCAAAAATAATGGAAAAATATTGGGCATATCCCAAAGAGGTAGGGCTACCATTCGCATTTGTAATTTAAACCGTTCATTACTGAAAAGCAGAAGATGGAAAAAAATTAAGACGGTTCACAAAAGTTTAAAACTTTTAATAGAAGATTATCTTGTTAAGAAAATCACACCAGAATATTTTAAAAATCAGTTAAAATCTATATTTGAAAAGATTAAAAATTCTGAACAAGGGCATAAAGAATTTACCTTGTTAGGTAAGAATATGTTTGAAAGGTTCGAGTATTTTTTTATTTTGCAATTTGAGAATGATAAAATAAAAAATATTCTTACTGAATTATTCAATCGATATAAAAATAATACTTTGTAATAATCCAATATAAATCAATGAATCCAACCGAAATAAATTTTTGGACTTTTTTCATTCCAAACAACACGCTTACGTACATTCTGCGCCGCTTGTTCTCAAAAACGACCCTACTTTGATGTTTTCGAACTCTGGTATGGTGCAGTTTAAAGACTATTTTTTGGGCAACAAAGCCGCACAAAACAAAAGAGTTGCCAATTCTCAAAAATGCCTTCGGGTTTCGGGCAAACACAACGACCTCGAAGATGTCGGTTTTGACACCTACCATCACACCATGTTCGAAATGCTCGGAAATTGGTCGTTTGGAGATTATTTCAAACGCGACGCCATCGATTGGGCGTGGGAACTTTTGACCGAAATCTACAAATTGCCAAAAGACAGGCTTTATGTAACGGTTTTTGGTGGCGACGAAAAAGAAAAATTGGTTTCCGACCAAGAGGCGAAAGATTTTTGGAAAAACCATGTGGCAGAAGACCGAATTTTGTACGGAAACAAAAAAGATAATTTTTGGGAAATGGGCGATCAAGGACCTTGCGGACCTTGTTCAGAAATTCACATCGATTTGCGACCAGAAACCGAAAGAAAAGCCATCGAAGGGGCAAAATTAGTCAATAACGATCACCCACAAGTCATCGAAATTTGGAATTTGGTTTTTATGCAATTCAACCGCAAAGCCGATTCTAGCCTCGAAGCTTTGCCCGACAAACACGTGGATACAGGCATGGGTTTTGAACGTTTGGTGCGTGCCATCGAAATGAAAACCTCGAATTATGACACTGATGTTTTTCAGCCAATTATCCAATTTATTGAAAAATCTTCAGGCAAAAACTATCATCAAGAAGAAGCAAAAAATAGCAAAATTGCCGTTGCAATGCGCGTCATGGCGGATCACATTCGGGCAGTGGCTTTTGCAATTTCTGATGGACAGTTGCCTTCGAACAACAAAGCGGGCTATGTTATTCGCAGAATTTTGCGTAGAGCGGTGCGTTATGGTTTTACTTTTTTGGGTTTTCAAGAGCCGTTTTTTTACAAATTGGTTGCCATTATTTCTGAACAATTCAAAGATATTTTTCCTGAATTGCAGGCTCAACAGAGTTTTGTCGAAAACGTGATTCGTGAGGAAGAAACTTCGTTTTTGCGCACTTTGGACAAAGGTTTGAAATTGTTTGAGGACATCAAATATAAACTTTCAAATACGGTAGTTTCTGGAAAAATTGTGTTTGAATTGTATGATACTTTTGGTTTTCCTGTCGATTTAACTGCTTTAATTGCAAAAGAAAGCGGTTTGGAACTCGATATGAAAGGTTTTGAAGAGGAAATGCTAATTCAAAAAACACGTTCTAGGGCGGCTTCGGAATCGGAAAAAGGGGATTGGATTTTTGTAAATGAAGACGAAGAATCGCAATTTGTTGGCTACGATTTGTTTGAATGTGAGGCAAAAATCTTACGTTACAGAAAAGTATCGGACAAAAAAAATACTTTTTTCCAAATTGTGTTGGATCAAACACCTTTTTATGCAGAAAGTGGCGGTCAAGTGGGTGATACAGGCTTTTTAGTGGTGAGTGAAGAGGGAAGAGAGATGAGTGTTGAGGTTTTGGATACAAAAAAAGAAAATGATTTAATCATTCATTTTGTTCAAAAACTGCCCCAAAATCTTACATCTATTTTCAAAGCAAAAATCAATGTTGAAAAACGTGATTTGACCGAAAACAACCATTCTGCAACCCATCTTTTGCAAGCCGCTTTGCGAAATGTTTTGGGA
>RDXG01000145.1 GCA_004292785.1 Bacteroidota bacterium | reverse complement strand
TATATTTTTTAGAAACATAAAATTATCTTAGCTAGTTTAGAATCAAACTGTTAATTTTACAATATTTTTTGTGCAAAACAAATTTAGTTAATTTTTTTACGAATAAATCTTTGTTTTTCAAATAAAGAAAAATAGATTAAAATATTTTGTTGTAATTTTGCATTAGTTTTACTTAAATCCAAAACTTGTTAGAAAATGAAAAAAATGTTTATGATTGCCATTTTGCCTTTCATAATGTGGGCTTGTGGCGAAAAAAAAGCTGAAAATCAGGACTCAAAAGTTGCTGTGGATACCACCAAAGTTCAAGAATGTACTTACGAACTCATCAAAGATTCGGCAAGAGTGGCTTGGACTGCCTTCAAATTTACAGAAAGAGTAGGCGTAAACGGCAAATTTGATACTTTTATGATCGCAGGAAACACTTCTGCCAAAACTACAGACGAAATTCTAAAATCTTTGTCCATGAAAGTTTTGGTAAGTAGCGTAAATACAGGAAACCCTGATCGAGATGCCAAAATCAAAAAAGAATTTTTTGGCACAATGGCAAGCAAAGACACGCTTTCGGGTTTTGTAAAAGAAGTTGGCACAGACTCTTTAACCATTTCTTTTAAAATGAACAACATCGAAAAAGATATTAAAGCCGCCTACAAAATCAGTGAAACAGAAATTTCTTTAATTTCCATGATTGACGTAGGTATGTGGAACGCCTCAAAATCTATTGCGGCTTTGAACAAAGTTTGCAAAGACGTACACAAAGGCGCAGACGGAAAAAGCATTCTTCATCCTGACGTAAAATTGTCGATTAGTGCAGCAATTAACAAAATTTGCAAATAAAAAGGCAAAATTTGCGTTCATTATACTAAAAAAACTAACATTTCTCAAAGAAATGTTAGTTTTGGGTTACGATAAAAAATCATTAAATAAAAAAATTATGCCAGCACCAAAAATCAGAAAAATTACTTTTTTTACCAAAATAACCGATTTTATACTTTCCTTTTTCAGAACGGTTGTGCGAATTATTATGCTCAAAATCAAGCTGATCATGATTGTTTTGGGTTTGATAGGTGCGCTTTTGATTTCCCTACAATTTTCTTGGGTGCAAACCGAATTGGGGCGTTTGGCAACCGAACATTTGTCTGAAAGTACAGGTTTTCCCATGAAAGTTGAGCAAATTGAAATTAAATGGTTGGATCGCGCTATCCTAAAAAATGTTGAAGTTTTAGACAAACAAAAACAAAAAATTATTTTTGTAGAAGAACTAGATGTAAATTATGATTTGATAGCTTTAATTAGAGGAAAAGATATTATTTTAGATAAGGTCAGGCTCAAAAAAGCCGAAGTACAGCTTGTCGATCTTGGACACACACTAAACATTAACGAATGGCTTGACGCACTCACAGGCAAAAGCGATCCCAACGATACGACCAAAAGCGATTCCAAATTTATTATTAGAGAAGCGGAATTGGTAAACTCTTTTTTTGGTTACCATGTGCAAGGTGCGGACTCCGTAACCACGAATATTTTTGATCCTAGCCACTTTTCGATCAAAAATTTGAATGGCGTAATCAAAGATTTTACTAGCAACGGAGATACACTTTCTTTGCAAACACAAGGATTTTCAGGGCTAGAACCCCGATTAAATTTTACGATTGAAGAGTTTTCTACCAAATTTTCCATGCACCCAACCGAAATGAAATTTACAGAGCTTTATGGCGAATTTGGAAACACAGTTTTGGCTGATTCTATGGTTTTTACTTATGAAAGTATGGATAAAATGACCGAAGATTTTGTTAAAAACGTACATTTAGACCTAAATTTAAACTCGGTGGTCATTAGTACAAAAGATTTGGCTTTGTTTGCGCCTGATCTCGATTTTACTTTAAAAAACCTCGATTTGCGTTTTGGGCAACAATCTGTTCTGAAAGGAAATTTAAAAATGAAAGATTTGATGTATTTGGATACCGCCAAAATGGAAATTAATTTGAAAAACTCCAAACTTCATGCTTCCGATTTGATCAAATTTTTGCCAAAAGATAGTTCGCCAACCTTGTTAAAACTAGGTGATATTTATTTTGATACAGAATTTGTGGGAACAATTAAAGAGTTTGTGAGCAAAGGAAATTACCGCAGTGATTTGGGAATTTTAGAAAACGAAAGCAAATTGAATTTGAACAAAGAAAGTTACGAAGTTTCATTAAATACCAAAGATTTTGATTTAGGAAAATTGTTAAATAATGCTTTAATCGGCAAAATTACTTCTCAAAATAAGGTTTTGGGCAGTGGTTTTGATTTGGAAAAACTAAGTACCAATATCGATTCTAAAATTGATTATTTTTATTTGAACCATTACAACTACAAAAATATAGATTTTAAAGGCAAAATAGATCAAAAAATTATCGAGTCCAAAATCAATGTTTTGGACAGCAATTTACAGATGATTGCCGAAGCAAAACTCGATTTAAACAAAAATACTTTGATTTTAGATGCCGATTTGGACACTGCTTTTTTGCATAAACTCAAATTAATGCCCCAAGATGCTTTTCTCAAAACGCAATTAAGAATAAATCTCAAAGATTTGCAATTTGATAATTTGGCGGAACATTTGGCAGGAAGTTTTGCATTAAAAAAGGTTTATTTTGCTTATAATCATAAAGATATTGAACTCAAACAGTTCACTATCAAAATGTTACGAAAAAAAGAAGAACAACGTGCCACCATCAGTTCAGATATTTTTGACGCAGAAGTCAGAGGAAATTTTACAGCCGATAATTTGCTAAAAGATTTTGCAACACTTGCTCAAGAATACGATTTGTTTTTCACTAAAAACGACACCGAAAGAGCAGTTTATTATGCCCAAAAAGCAGCAAAAAAAGAAGATGAAGAACTCAATAAATATGAAGTTAAATATAGTTTGCGGTTAAAAAACATCAATGAAGCCGTAAATATGTTTGTTGATAACTTTTATGTTTCGCCAAATGTGAATTTGAGAGGAACTTTTAACAGTGCCTACAACAAAAATACAGATTTTAGTTTTTCGGCTGATTCTATGGCTTTTGAGAAAAATAATTTGCAAAAAGTCAAAATTGTTTTTGGTACTTCCAAACTTTCCGATCAGGCAGAAGTGAAGGCGGATTTGGTGTTGAGTTCTCAAAAACAGCATTTTGGAAATTTATCTTTCGAAAATTTTAACCTCGAAGCGCATTTGGATGATCGGACAATTAATTTCAAAACCTTTATCAAAGATGAAAATTCCGACAACCGAGTCGACATCAAAGCCGATTTATTTTTGCTGGATAGTTCCAAATTTTTGTTCGATTTGCACCCTTCTGAATTTCATTTGATCGGAGAAAAATGGATCAATCCTGATTCTACTTT
>RDXG01000315.1 GCA_004292785.1 Bacteroidota bacterium | reverse complement strand
ATATTTAAGTAGTTCTATGTCTTCATCAAAACCTTTGCTATTAAAATTAGAATTTTTGATCGCCACCGATTTTACCGTTGTTCCGTTCAGCATCATTCCGCAATCTACTTGGCATTGTTCCAAATAAAAAGAAGTTAAAATTGAAGATTCAAAAAATAATCTTTTGTTAAATACACAATTATCTGCTGAAAAAGACCCGACAGAATTTGTAATATTCAAGGATTTTTCAAAAACAATGTATCCTAATTCCATTTCTCCCAAATTACAATTATCTAATTCGATGGCAGCCGACACCAAATATTGTTTTTCTTTGAGATAATGTTGCACAAATTGGTAAGACCAACCATAAATTTCGGCATTTTCTAGTCTATAAACACTTTTTTTGCATTGCACAAGTTCCTCAATAAACTTTTCGCAGGGAATCCGCCGCGTATATTTGCTATTTTCTTCTTTGTTTTCTTGGGCAAACAAAGAAAATGCAAAACAACACAAACAGAATATTAGGAAATATCGCTTCATTTTTAGTTAAATAAAAATTAAATTTATTCAATTTCAACAAATTTATCAAAGAAATTTGCTTAAAAAATATTATTTTTGTTTTTCTTAGCAACAAATCCATAAAATCATGTTTTACGATTACAAAACAGTTGTTTTTTTAGATGGCGAATTTGTCAATGCCAAACAATTTGGTAAAGTGAGTCTGTATTCTCAAACTTTTCTTTACGGAAATGGGGCTTTTGAAGGCATTAGAGCCTATAAAACCAGTCATGGTGTACAAATTTTTAAGGCAAAACAGCACTTTGAACGCCTCAAAGCTTCTGCCACACAAATATATATTGATTTGCCTTATTCCGTTGAAAAATTAGAAGAAATTGCTTACACACTTCTCGAGAAGAATCATCTGCAAAATGCGTACCTACGTCCTGTGGCTTTTTTGGGTGAAGGCATTTCTTTGGATTCTGTGAACAAAACACATTTTTTTATGGGTGCTTTCAAGTGGGCAAAATATTTGGGCGAAAAACCGCTAAAAACAATGGTTTCCTCTTTTCAACGCCCACATCCAAAGGCTTTTCCTGTCGAAACCAAATGTTGTGGAATGTATGTAAATTCTGTTATTGCTTCTACAGAAGCTCGCAGAAAAGGTTTTCAAGAAGCAATTATGCTTGATTATCAGGGTTTTGTGTCGCAAGCACCTGGCGCAAATTTGTTTTATATCAAAGACAACGAACTTTTTACTCCGCCTTCAGGAAGTATTTTTCAGGGAGTTACGCGCCAAACCATTTTGGAATTGGCAAAACAAAGAAATATTCCAATTCACGAAAAATTATTTAAAATAGAAGATTTGCAAAGTGCAGATTCTGCTTTTTTGACAGGCACAGCCGCTGAAATGGTTGCCATCGAATCGGTGAATGAAGTGGATTTGAAATTTGGTAAAAATCCGCAACAAACTATTTACAAAGAACTTTCTGAATCGTATATGGATTTGTTGAGAACTTTCAAACCCGAACAACCTTTGACCATTATTTAATTGTAGGAATAAAAATCAGGTTGTGGTGTAGATTGTATGATTTTAAAAAGGCAACGTAAATAACTACCTTTGCGCCTATGTGTGAAACAGTTCGTTTAAAAGCTACGTTTGGTGCAGAGAAAATAATCAAAAATTTTGATAGGCATTTAGAATATTAAAGTTTAATTCTGCATTTTAATTTGCTATAACCGTTAATAAAACGGTTATAGCATTCAAAAAAGTATATGCTAAATGACACAAAACGATTTTGTAAAGTATTTGGAAGAGGAAGAAATTTCAATTTTTGAAATTCAAAAATTGAAAAATTCGTTGAGTTTAGATAATAGAACCGTTAATGAAATTGTTGAAAACCTTGTCATCAAAGGGTTTTTATCTCGCATTGAACGAGGAAAATATTGTCGTGCCAATTTTCGAGACGAAAATGTAATCGGAACATTTATTGCTAAAAATAGTGCTGTAGCTTATTGGTCAGCATTGAATTTGCACGGATTAACGGAACAATTTTCCAATAAAATGTTTATTCAAACCATTCAACTCAAAAAGGAAGTTGAATTTTCAGGAACAACTTACCAATTCGTTAAAATTCAACCAAATAAAAGAGTCGGAATTGTTTTTGACGGCTATGGAAATTACAAATATCCAATAACAGATATTGAAAAAACGATTGTTGATTGTTTCGATTTGCCAGAATATAGTGGTGGATTTGCAGAACTAGTTCGTGCTTTTTACAATACGAATTTAAGTAGTAAAAAGCTAATTGATTATTGTGAGGCTGTTAATAATATTGCTATTATAAAACGACTTGGATTTTTGGCAGAATTGTTTGAAAAGAAAAATTTGCGTAGTTTTGTGAAATTTGCTTATTCAAAAGTAAATCGAAGTTACAATTTGTTTGATACATTCGGTGAAAATACTGGAAAACTATGCACTAATTGGTGTTTGCGAATGAATCTATCACAAGAAAATATTTTAAAAATTGCTCAGAATCAATATTGATATGATTAACAAGAATGAAATCGATAAATTGGCGCAAGAACAAAATATCCGCGCTACAACCATTGACAAAGATTGGGTTTTAGGACATTTTATTGACGCAATTTATACGATTGAGGAGTGTTTTAACAACCTCATATTCAAAGGCGGAACTTGTTTGAAAAAGTGTCGCTTTTCTGATTATCGTTTTTCGGAAGACCTTGATTTTACGTCGGTAAGTAAAGATTTTGTGTTTGATATGAAAATGCTCAAAAAAATTGTTGAATTGGTTGAAAAGCGTACAGAAATGGCTTTAAACATTGAATCACTTGAAAATTTGCAGTTTAAGGATCAGAAAACAGGTTATTGTGCTAAAATAAAATTTTGGGGTGCCAACCATAGTAAAAATCAGCAACCACCTCATCCAAATCGTTGGCAAACAAGTATCAAGATTGAAATAATTTTGTACGAGAAAATGATTTTTACGCCCGAAATTGCAAATGTCATTCATAATTATAGTGATAAATTGACTGAAAATGCACAAAATATTCCGATTTACAGTGTTAATGAAGTTCTCGCAGAGAAAATAAGAGCTTTGATTCAGCGTTCTTATACAGCACCAAGAGATTATTTTGACATTTGGTATTTGAGCAAAAACATTGAAAATATTGATTGGCAAAAGGTAGTTCAAGGTTTTTACGAGAAAATGACATACAAAAATTTACAGTTTGCGGGAATTGAACAATTAATTAACGAAAAAAATGATAAAATTCTAAAATCTGCTTGGAAAAATAGTTTAGAACACCAAATAGAAAGTGGAAAATTACCTAATTACGAAACAGTAATAAATGATTTGAAGATATTATTTGAAGAAATATTTAGCGAGAAGTAAACTACTACAATGTAATAAACTGTTTGGCAGTTGGCGAGATTTTATCAAGCTATTATGCTAAAAACCTGCCAACTGCCAAGTATTTTGCATTAAATTCTTGCATCACTTTTTGAAAACCATAAAAAATTATCTATGCGAAAAGACTATCTCACAGGCGAAGAAGACCATTTGAGCCTCGAAGAAAAAGAAATTGAACGTGCTTTAAGACCGCTTTCTCTCGACGATTTTACAGGACAATCCAAAATTGTACAAAATTTGAGGGTTTTTATCCAAGCCACTCGCAAAAGAAAAGAAGCCCTTGATCACGTTTTGCTACACGGCGCGCCAGGTTTGGGAAAAACGACTTTGGCGAACATTATTGCACAAGAATTAAAGGCGAATATCAAAATTACTTCAGGTCCTATTTTGGACAAACCCAGCGATTTGGCAGGTTTGCTGACCAATTTAGAAAAATTTGATGTCCTTTTTATTGACGAAATTCACCGTTTGAATCCTATTGTCGAGGAATATTTGTATTCGGCGATGGAAGATTACAGAATTGACATTATGCTAGATTCAGGACCTAGTGCGCGTTCTGTTCAAATTGGTTTAAATCCTTTTACTTTGATTGGTGCAACCACCAGATCGGGTTTATTGACTGCGCCTTTGCGCGCGCGTTTTGGAATTAATGCGCGCCTCGAATATTACGATTCCAAATTATTAACCACCATTATCAAACGTTCTTCTGCCATTTTGAAAACAAAAATAGATGAAGAAGGAGCATTCGAAATTGCAAGAAGAAGTAGAGGAACGCCCAGAATTGCAAATAATTTGTTGCGCAGAACGCGTGATTTTGCAGAAATTAAAGGAAACGGAAAAATTGATTTGGAAATTGCTAAAATTGCCCTAGAAGCACTCGATGTAGATGAAAACGGCTTAGACGACATGGACAACCGAATTTTGCATACCATCATCGAAAAGTTTAATGGCGGACCCGTTGGTTTGAGTACCATTGCGACTGCTTGTAGCGAAGAATCGGAAACGATAGAAGAAGTTTATGAACCTTTTTTGATACAAGAAGGCTACCTAAAACGCACTCCACGAGGCAGAATGGCAACCGCTTTGGCTTACAGGCATCTCAAATTGATTCCGCCTGATCATATCTAAAAAATGATAAATAAACCTTTTGGCATTTCCGAAAGGTTTATTTATACAAATTATAAATCTTTTGGATTGCTCCCAATAACTGTGGCAAATTTGCTGTTCCATATCTTTGCGAATCGATGAACAAAGTTTGGTTTTCGAGTTTGAGAAACTGCCAAGTAAAACCATTGGTAACTGCTCCATAAATTATTTTAATGTCGTTTCCTTTTTGCTCATTAAATAGGCGTGCTGCAAACATTTCTGAACCACATTGTCCATACCAATCTTCGAGCGCATCATTTTTAGCTTCAAACACACACATAATAGGTACATCCAAACCTTGTGCGTCAGGATTAGAAGATATTAAAAAATCACAAATGCCTTTTAATCCCCTTGATTTATCTACATTAAAAGTCAAGCCAGAAAGTGGTTTAAAATTATTATTGATCTCCCACACCTCTGCCAAAATAGGAGCTACAATAAATTCTGATTTTGCTTTTTCATTTTTTAGCGGAAGCTTAAAATTTCTTGCCAAAATGCCTGCAAGAACAACAGATGGTTTGATAGGCAAAACTTTATCAAGCAAAACATCGACAACAGTAATATGAATACCACAAATAGATGCTAAGTCTTCCAACTCATAATATCTGTAAGAACTTGGAATTTTCATAGTTTTTTTGTTTTAGACAAAGATAGAAAAAGTTTAACCAAACTTTTGGAAAGTTTGGTTAAAAAATTATTTTGTATAGCTAATCCGATACACTACATTTGCGTGATCGTCTGAAACCAACATTGCCCCGTCAGGCATCACCAACACATCCACAGGTCTGCCCCAAGCCTCATCACCTTGTACCCAACCTTCTGCAAATACTTGATAATCAGTAACTTTATTGTTTTTATCCACACTTGTAGTCATTAATCTATAACCAACTTTTACGCTGCTGTTCCAAGAACCATGTTGTGCAATAAAAATTTGATTTTTGTAAACCTCTGGAAATTGAGAACCTGTATAAAATCTCATTCCTAAAGCTGCCACGTGTGCGCCCAATTTTTGGGCAGGAGCAACAAAATCACTACATTTTTTATTTTTTCCAAATTCAGAATCTAGTAAATCGCCTTGATGACAATAAGGAAAACCAAAATGTAAACCCGCTTTTGGGGCATGGTTGAGTTCGTCTGAAGGCAAAGTATCGCCAAGCATATCGCGCCCATTATCCGTAAACCATAAATCTTTTGTTTCAGGGTGAAAAGCAAAACCTACACTATTTCGCACTCCTTTTGCAAAAATTTCAAAACCTGAACCATCGGGATTCATTCGCGTAATGGTAGAATAAACAGGATTATCTTTTCTTTCGCAAACGTTGCAAGGCGCACCCACAGGAACGTACAATTTTCCATCTTCGCCAAATGCAATAAATTTCCAACCGTGATGCTCATCTTTTGGGAATTTGTCGTAAACTACAACGGCTTT
The DNA here is from genome assembly GCA_004292785.1 of Bacteroidota bacterium. Taxonomy (GTDB): domain Bacteria; phylum Bacteroidota; class Bacteroidia; order Cytophagales; family Thermoflexibacteraceae; genus RDXG01. The sequence goes on along the minus strand of RDXG01000315.1, from coordinate 4,745 downwards.
ATTTGGCTTGTCTAAGGTTTTTTCGATGTCGTCAAAACGCAAAATTCGGCTAATTTCTGCCACATACAAACTGCCATCTTTAAACGCCACACCGCAAGGCATATTGAGTCCTGACGCAATTACTGTTACTTTTTCGGCAACATTATTTTTGTCAATATCTTGAACCGCATAGACTTTATCACCTTTTCGGTTGCCCACAAAAAGCGTTCCATTGGGGCTTAAACACATAGATCGGGCATTATCTACTTCTGCATAAACATCAATTTTAAAACCTTTTGGAAGTTTTATTTTTTCCAAAGGATACTTTTTATTTAAAATTTCAGTAGGCAAAGAAACAGTTTTTGATGCTTCTTCTGTTTGGTTTTCAGAAGGTTTGTTCGGATTACAAGCAGCAAAAAGCAAAATTGCGAAGCCAAAAAAGATCATTCTTTTCATAAAATATTTTTTTTAATTTTTAATTACTTTCAATAAACTCAATTTATCCAAAACACAACGGTACAACAAAAATTCCTCTCTATTTTCCGAATAATCCATCACAATTTCCCGATCGCTTTCGATGGCTAAATTGCTTGCCAAATTGCCGTCAAGATAGTACAAAAAAGTCTTTTTTTCTTGTGAATCATTGATTGCGACCACTTCCAAATTTGCCCCAAAATTAAAATATTGCACAATTTTTGGGCTTGCGTTGGCATATATTTTTTCGAACAAAGTTTTTCCATTTTTTGACAAAATAATGATTTTTTCTTGATCTTGGCGCGCCACCAACCAATCCGTTTTATCTACTTCGTCTTGACACATCATAAAAGTTGGTACTTCATCATCTCGCCCAAATTGGTTTCTATCGGCAACTTTTCCCAACAAATTGAACTGAATAAGCTCGCCTTTGGCAGAAAACAAATTGATTAAAGTATTTTCCAACGTGATTCCGTGCTGCACATACACCGAATTTGGCAAAAGTTCGACATCAAAATTTAGCGGAAATTTCTCAAAACTTTGGGCATTTCTTTTGAGTGCGTTTACCGTTCCGTTTGCCAAAATTGCCAATAAATAATCATTTCCTTCGCTACGAATGTGTTTTAAAGGATTTGCCAACGGAATCGCCAATTTTTTTGGTTTAAAACCGTCCATCAAAGTTCCATATTTGGAATACAAAAAAACATTTCCATGCTGATCACTGGTTGCAAAACGATAATTTTTACTGTTGTCGTAATCAATCACCGAAAAATGCTGAATCGGGCTTTCCGCAGGCACTTTTACAGGAAAAGGATTGACAGCACGCCCTAAACGATCCAAAATTACGATCTTAGATTTGGTTGCAAACACATACTGCAATTTGCCGTTTGCAAAAATATCAATTTGTTCAATTTTGCTAATAATTGGCTCAAAAATAGGCACAGACCAACGTTTTTGTCCGTTGTTTGCAACCAAATGCAAATAAAAAGAAGCATCTTGCACCAAAATTTCATTGGTTTTGTCGACATAATTTTTTACTCGCAAAGGCTTGCTCATCAAGTTTTTACCCAAAGAAACGCTAAAAACACTTTGCAACAAATTTTTATTATTTTCCAAACTCGGCGGTGCATTGAGTTTTTTATGAAAAATGCTTAACTGCGAATCAAATTGCGTTTTGTTGCTCTGAATTTCCAAATTCCACCATTCAAAGCGTAACAAATTTCTTTTGTATTTTTCAAAAATTGGTTGCCAATCTGGTTTTAAATGTTTTAAAATGGCATTCCAAGACCTTAACAAATTGATTTGTATGGAAATATTTGTTTGCGGATTTATATTTTTTAACAAATTTTCTGCCTGCGGAATTTTTGCCCAAACTTCGTTTTTATCTAAATCATCAGAAAGAGTTTTGATTGCCTGCGCACTATTTCCCAAAATCAAATAATTGTTAATCAGTGTAAAATGTGTTTTTGCAAAACCATTAAACATTTCGCCTAGCAAATATTTTGGAAATTCGGGCAGATCGATCCTCGAAATTTTGAGATCGCCATAATTTTCATAAACTAAGGTATCTTTTGCAGAGTTTTTTGCAAATTGAAACATTAAATCACGTACTTTTTTAGGTTCTTTCAAATTCAAAAAAACCAACTGTTCGCTTGGGCTGTTGTCTAAGGCTTCCAAAACTGCAAGCGCAATTTCGTCTTTGACATTGTTGAACAATTCTTTTGCCTCAAAATTGTAGTTATTTGACCAAAAATTGTGTTTTTCCTGTATTTCTGGACTTTGTATTTTCGAATAATTTTGTAAATTCTTGTATAAATCGTTTCCATTTTCAAAACCCATTCTATACAAAACTGCGGTTCTTTTGGGAATAAATTGATGCAAACTTGTAATTTTTGAAGAATTTTGTTTCTGAAAAATAGCCAAATAATCGTTTTCTTGGGCGGTATTTTTGCCTTTCAAACGAATTTCTTTTTCCAAAAAATTGATTTCGGCAAACATTCCTGAAGAAAAATTGGGCAAATTTGCCAACTTTTTTTGGCTAGAATCGCTTGCAAAAACCTCGATAAATTTTGGCAAATTTTTGTAATTGAAATAAAAATGACCGTCAGGCGAATCGGTTTTTTCGGTATCAAAAAGTTCTTCGTTGAGGGAATAAAAATTTTCTTTACTCATTTTGCTTACATTCCTGATTACGTCTTCGATGAGCAAGGGCGTAAAACTGCCGATCAGATGGTTTTTGTAAAGAATATAAGAAAAAACTTTTCCTTTGGGTTTATTTATAACTTCTTGAATATCAATGCCTTGATAACTTCTTTTGTCCTGAATGTAGTTTTCTTTTTTGCAAATATGTGCAATGATGTTTTGCAAAAGTGCGTTTTCTGTGGTTTCGAAGGGAATAAAAAATAAATAATCGATTCCGCTAGTAGCAGTGATATGCAAACTACTGATAATGAGTTTGTTAGCAAAATATTTTTCCATATCAAAACCTGCTTTTTTCAAAGAATCAAGCAAATGAGTCCTTTCAGTCATTTGTTTGAAATACGGAATTTGCGAAAGGTTTGCCCAAGCCGACATCGAGTCGGATTTATGCAAAAAAGTGGTCAAATTAGGTGTTTCGAGGGCAAAAACTGCATCACTAGGCACTAATTTCCAAACTTCAGTGCGTTCTCTTTTTTGCAAAATGCTGTTAAAAATTTGCCAAAGTCCGTAAGCCAAAATCAAAATCAAGACGGGCAAAATGTAGCGTAATAAGTTGTTTTTTTTCAAAATTTGGTTGTTTTTTTGAGTGAAAAGAATTGGATTAAATTCCTTAAACTAAAGTTCCTACTTCTTTTAAAATTCTATTTTTGGCTAATTCACAATAATTAGCGTCAATTTCTAAACCGATTCCAATTCTATTGTTAAGTTCTGCCTCAATCAAAGTTGTTCCACTTCCACAAAACGGATCAAAAACAATATCTTGTTCAAAACTGAATAATTTTATGGCTCTTCTTGGCAATTCTCTTGGAAAAGGCGCAGGATGCCCGATTCTTTTTTTGCTTTCGCCGTTAAAAGTCCAAAGTCCGTTTGTCCATGCCATAAATTCTTCTTTTGTAATATTGTTATTTTTTGAGCCTGAAGTTTTTTTCCAATCGTCTTTGTAAAGTACAACAATTAACTCAACAGGAGCAATGACATAAGGAGCAGATGCGGAAAGCCACGAACCCCAAGCCGTTCTTCGTGAAATATTACCTTCATTCCCAATAATTGTAGAGTGATATTTCCAACCAATTTCTTGTGCAATTTTTGTTAAATCAGCTCCTACGGCTTTCTGACCGCCTTTATTTTTATCCAATGGAATATTCATAAGCAATCTGCCCTGTGTTTTTGTCCAGCCAAAACAATTAGACAACCATTTTTTTGAAAATTCTAAATATTGTTCATAATTCAGTTCATCATCATTCGAATTGTAGTCAATACCCACATTATAAGGCGGTGAAGTTACAATCAAATCAATAAATTCTTTGTCAAAAATGCTTTTATCTAAACAATTTCCTTGAAAAATACTGGTATTTTTATGAGAAAAAAATGCTTGCATAGGAAATAAATAAACTTGGTAAAATTCTAAAAATATGGATTAAATTTTATTTTTTGTACAAAGATACGAAAAATAAAGTTATTTATACCCTCTGTCCAAAAGTCAATAAATTATGATCAGGATCAAGCAAAGAAAATTCTTTTTGTCCCCAAGTTTTTGTTTGCAAATATCCATTTGGGTGAATGCTTACCGTTTTATCCAAAAAAGATTGATAAACTTGCTCAATATCATTGCTTCTGATATAAACTTGCCCATAATTTTGTGTAATATCAAGTGCCTGAAACTCAAAAAAATGAATTTGAATATTGTCTTTTTGTAGCATCAGGTAGCCATCAAAATCTGCGTTTCCAAATTCTTGAAAACCCAATTTATTGATGTAAAAATCTTTTGTAACATTTTTGTTACGCATCGGCAATTTGGGATTGATGTCTGTTAGCATATTTTTAATTTTTTTGTAAAAATATGATTTTTTCTAAGAATATTTGTTGATTTTATAAAAATTATTTTCTAAAAAAATGCAAATTATTCGCTACGAATCGGCTTGGAAAGACCGTTGGAATGACTTTTTGAGTGTTTCTAAAAATGCAAGTTTTTTGTTTGATCGCAATTTTATGGATTATCACAAAGACCGTTTTAGGGATCATTCTTGTATTTTTATCGAAAAAAATCAAATTTTAGCCGTTTTTCCTGCCAACGAAAAGCAAAATTGCCTTGA
>RDXG01000314.1 GCA_004292785.1 Bacteroidota bacterium | reverse complement strand
GGCTTTTGAAGGCGCAAAAACGCATTACGACAGCATGACTGCCGAATTAGAACAAAGAATTAATTTTGAATTGGACGTAATTAAAAAAATGGGTTTCCCTGGTTACTTTTTGATTGTTCAAGATTTTATTAATTCTGCCCGAAAATTAGGCGTTGCAGTCGGACCTGGTCGCGGTTCGGCGGCGGGTTCGGTGGTGGCTTTTTGCACGGGAATTACCAATATTGACCCAATCAAATACAATTTGCTTTTTGAACGTTTTTTGAATCCTGAAAGGGTTTCCATGCCCGATATTGATATTGATTTTGATGATCAAGGCAGGGCAAAAGTGATTGATTATGTGGTCGAAAAATATGGTCGAAACCAAGTGGCGCAAATTGTAACTTATGGCACGATGGCGGCAAAAATGTCGATCAAAGATGTAGCAAGAGTCATGGATTTGCCCTTAGATGAGTCCAATAAATTAGCAAAATTAGTTCCCGAAAAAGCAGGTACAACCCTCAAAAAAGCCTTCGAAGAAAGTGCAGAATTAGAAGAAATTAGAAAAGGAAAAGATTTAAGGGCAAAAATTTTGCAAAATGCGCAAGTGTTGGAAGGTTCGGTCAGAGGCACAGGAATCCATGCGGCAGGCGTGATTATTGCCCCCGACAACATCATGAACTACATTCCTGTTTGCATTTCCAAAGATTCCGATTTGTGGGTTACGCAATTTGATGGAAAAGTGATCGAGGAGGCAGGAATGTTGAAAATGGACTTTTTGGGCTTAAAAACCCTAACCATTATCAGAGATGCGCTGGCTTTGATCAAAAAAAATTATGGAATTGACATCAATATCGATAAAATTCCGCTAGAAGACAAAAAAACATTCGAACTTTATCAAAGAGGAGATACGGTTGGCACTTTCCAATTCGAGTCTGACGGTATGCGAAAATATTTGAAAGAACTCAAACCGACCAACATCGAGGATTTGATTGCCATGAACGCCTTGTATCGTCCAGGTCCGTTGGCGTTTATTCCTATTTATATCGAAAGAAAACACGGCAGAGAAACCGTAGAATATGCCCATCCTTTGCTCAAACAAATCCTAGAACCGACCTTCGGAATTATGATTTATCAGGAGCAAATTATGCAAACTGCCCAATTATTAGCGGGTTACACGCTTGGCGGTGCAGATTTGTTGCGTAGGGCAATGGGGAAAAAGAAAAAGGAAGAAATGGAAAAACAACGCGCCATTTTTGTAAAAGGTGCTTTGGAAAAAAACAATATTCCTGAAGAAAAAGCGGGCGAAATTTTTTCGGTCATGGAAAAATTTGCTGAATATGGTTTTAACCGTTCTCACTCTGCCGCTTATTCGGTGGTTGCTTATCAAACCGCCTATTTAAAGGCAAATTATACGGCAGAATATATGGCGGCGGTCATGACGCATTCGATGGGAACTATCGAAAAAATTACCTTTTTCATGGACGAATGTAAGCGAATCGGGGTGCAGGTTTTAGGTCCTGACATCAACGAAAGTAGCATGGCTTTTGATGTAAACAAAAAAAATCAGATCAGATTTGGCATGGGCGCAGTGAAAGGCACAGGTGATGCGGCAGTAGAAGAAATCATTAAAGAACGCAACGAAAAAGGCATTTTTGCAAGTATTTATGATTTTTCGGAAAGGGTAAATTTGAAAACGGTTAGCAAAAAAACCTTCGAAAGTTTGGCATACAGCGGAGCTTTTGACTGTTTTCCAGACTTGCACCGCGCCCAATATTTTCATATTGTAAGAGAAGGCGAAAGCACAGGAATCGAAAAAATTATTCGCTACGGAACAAACAAACAAGCAAATAAAGGCAAATTGCAAGTGTCCATGTTTGGCGGAAGTGCGGCAAGTGCAGAAGAAGACAAACCAAAAATTTCGGAATGTTCGAGATGGTCGGAATTGGAAAAACTCAAACACGAAAAAGATGTCGTAGGTTTCTATATTTCGGGGCATCCTCTCGAAGATTTTAGAGGATATTTGAACAAATTTTGTTCTTGCGTACTCAATCAATTAGAAAATTATAAAAACCAAGAAGTAAAAGTTGGGGGCGTAATTACAGCCGTAACTATCAAACAAGGCAGAGATAACACACAATTTGCCCTTTTTACCATCGAAGATTTCGACAAAAGTGTATCTTTGGCATTGTTTAACGATTATCCAAAATACAAAGATTTGTTACAAATTGACAATTTTGTGATCGTCAAAGGCAAGGTTTTGGAACGCAACGGAAATTGGGAATTGCGACCAAATTCTTTAGAATTATTGACTAAGGAAATGCAAGAAGGTAGCGTCAAACAAGTAAGTTTACAAATTGATTTGCAAAAATTAAATTCAGAAAATTTGTCTGCCCTCGAAAAATTGGTACAAAACCATGCAGGAAATTGCGATTTGCGTTTGCAAATTATCGACCCGCAAAACCGCCAAACGATAGATAAAATTTCACGCAAATACAAAATTAAACCGACTAGCGAACTTTTGGCAGGTTTAAAACAGCTTGAAATGGAGTATAAAGTGGAGTAATTTGTTGGGTTGCCAATATCTGAAAAAGGTGGTTGGCAACATTTTTATTTTTTTGTTTATGAAAAATATTTGTTAGTTTTTCATAAACCTGAACAAAAATACAATTTCAAAAGAGAATCGTAAAAAAGGTAAGTCCAAAAACTTACCTTTTTCCTAAAATTTCATTTTTCCTATTGCCTTTTTGATCGATTCTTGCAAGCCTCTCGAAGCCTGAACCATTGGCAAACGTACTTGCGGACTTGCGATCACTTTTTGGAACGCCAACACTTGTTTGATTCCGACTGGATTGCCTTCCAAATACATTAAATCGTTGATTTCTACAAATTCATACAAAATTTTACTTGCCTGCTCGTATTTGGATTCGGCGCACAAACTAATAATTTGCCCAAAATTAGTAAAAGCGTTTGCCAACACAGAAATTACGCCACAAGCTCCAAAAGCCATCATAGGTAAAGTAACCAAATCATCACCAGAAATTAACAAAAAATCGGCAGGTTTGTATTTGGCAATTTCTAAGGCTTGCGCCAAATTTGCAGAAGCCTCTTTGATGCCAATAATGTTTGGGTGTTCAGCCAATTTTAAGGTCGTGCTTGCAGTCATATTCGAAGAAGTACGACCAGGAACGTTGTATAAAATCACAGGCACAGGCGAAGCATCAGCCACCGCCGTATAATGCGCCACAATTCCCGCTTGCGAAGGCTTGTTATAATAAGGAGAAACAGACAAAATTGCAGAAACTCCGTCAAAATCGGTGTTTTTTAAGTCTTCAAGTATTTTTTTTGTATGATTTCCGCCCACACCGTAAACCAAAGGCAATTTGCGAGGATTGTGTTCCTTTGCAAAAGCCAACAATTTCGCCTTTTCTTGATCGCTTACTGTAACCGATTCTGCGGTTGTTCCATTCACTAACCAATAATTTACGTGATCTTGTGTGTGTTTCAACAAGTTTTCAAACGATTTGAAATCTACTTTGTCGTTTTTAAAAGGCGTGATGAGTGCAACTCCTGTGCCTTTTAGTGCGGAATTTCTGTGTTCCTCCATTGATTTTTTAGAATTTATTTGGTTTTTTGTTAAATAAAATTTTTAAAGTCCAATCAAAATTGTTTTTGTAAGGCAAATATTCCTGTTTGCCAAAACGAACAAAAATAAACGAACAAGAATGTTCGTTTTACGTTTGTTCTTTGTTTTTCTTTTCGTATTTGATGATTGGGCAACGTTTAAATTCTTTGCTTTCATCAAACAATTTACGATAAGTAATGTGTGTTTTATGAATTTTGCAACCCAAATCTTCGGTTAAGTGCATCATTCCTGTATTAAAATCTCCGATCCATTTGAGTTCGGTAGTTTTGTAGCGATAATTTGGCACGTGCGCATATTTTTTGTATTCCATAATCAAAGCCGACTCTACGCCTTTACCTTGATGTTCTGGCACAACTCCAAAAACCAAACCTACATTTTTGTCGAAACCTTGCGTATATTTGTACCACAAAAATTTGATTTTGCCCCACCAATCCATTCTACCGTTTAGATGGCGAATAATTTGGTTCAAATCAGGGATCATGACATAAAAACCAATTGGCTCACCTTTGAAATAACAGAAAAAAATAATTTCCTCATCGATGATCGGTTTGAGTTGCAACATGATCGCTTTTGCCTGAACTTTGTTTAGTTCTGCCACTCCTGTATAATTTTTTCCCCAAGCATTGTTATAAATGGTTCTAAAATCTTCGGTATATTTTTCTATGGTTTTGAGTTTGAGATGCTCGAATGTATAATCAGGATTGTTCATGATTCTTCGGCTTCTTCGCATCAAAACCTCGTTTGGATCGCCTTGCAACTCTCGCAAATAGGTAAATTGTTTGAAATAAACCTTAAATCCATAGTTTTCGAAAAAAGTTTGATAATAAGACAAATGATAATCCATGCCGTAATTTGGCGGATAAAAACCATCTACCAAAAGCCCCCACCACTCGTCGCGCTCTCCAAAATTGATCGGTCCGTCCATTGCCTCCATGCCTTTTTCTTGCAGCCATTTTTTGCAATGATCAAACATAAAAAAAGCCGCAGCCTGATCGTTGATGCACTCAAAAAAGCCCATGCCTCCTGTGGGCTGATCGTTGTCTTTGCTAGCAGTTTGTTTGTTAATAAAACTTGCCACTCTACCAATTACTTCTTGTTTTTCATTCAAAAGTAGCCAACGAGTACATTCACCATGCCTAAAATATTTGTTTTTTTTGCGATCAAATACTTTTTCGATGTCGTTATCTAGCGGTCTGATCCAATTTGGATCGTTTTTGTATAAACTAACGGGCAAATGCAAAAATTCTTTGATATGCGCAGATGTACTTACTTCTATAATTTTCATTGAAATCATTTTTTGTTTCTAACTTAATTGAAACGAATTGCTTGCGTGTAGCGCAGCATTTCCTGAATAAGAATGTCTATATTTTGCTCTTGTTTTATATGAATCATAAGTTCAAACAGCGTTTCTTTGCTTTCTCTGTAATTCCCAATTCTACATTTTGCCTTACATTTTGCCAAAATTGGTTCAAAAACGTCAATTTCTGCCTCTGTACTAATGCAGTATAAATAATCGAATTCTGTGTTGATAAATTGTTCGGTTTCTCTACACTTTACTTCGCCGAACAAACTAATATCTTTTTCTGTAAAAAAATCGTAGCGAAAAAGATATGGGTTGTCATGCAGACGATCAAAATAAGTAATTGCAGTTACATTTTTTTTGTCATCTTTCATTTTTTTGACAAAATTATTCAAATGTTCGTGCATTTGTTCGTCATGAGTCAAAAAAATTACGCCCACACTTTTTACGTCCTGATAGTTTAGCGTTTTCCTTAAAAGATCAATTCTTTTGAGAAAATGTTTATTTCTAAAATTCAATAAATATTTTTTGATACCATTCATTTTATTCTCAATTAAAAAACAAATAAAAACACACAAAAATACACAAAAAAATGATATTTTATTCACGAATAAAAAAAATTAGCGAACAAAAGGCAAGCCATGTTTAAATTTATTACAAAATAAGCCGTTCTACAAATTGGTAAAATTATAGAATTTGAGTTTTTTCTATTATTTTTCTATTTTTAACAAAAGAAATAGAACTTATATTTGCTATTTTCGCTTGTATTTTAAATATTTGTAATTCACTGTTTACAATTTTCTTATGCGTTCATTTTTTTGTTTTGTTTTATTGATCATCAATTCTTTATTTGTTTTTTCTCAAAATTCAGAATTAATTTTCGAGCAACTTTCTGTAGAAGACGGTTTGTCGCAAAATGATGTTTTTTGCATTTTTCAGGATAGAAAAGGCTTGCTTTGGTTAGGAACACAAGATGGGCTAAACAGATATAATGGCTACGAATTTAAAATTTTTAAACATCACAAAGCAGATTCTTTAAGTATTTCGAACAGTTTTATAAGGTCTATTGTAGAAAGCAAAGACGGAAAACTTTGGATTGCCACCAATAGCGGCTTAAACTTATTTGATAGAAAAACAGAACAATTTAAACGTTATAAAAGTTATCCAAATCAAAAAAATCATTTGATAGACAACCAATTATATAATTTATTAATTGATAAACAAGACTTTCTTTGGATAGCAACTGCTGAAGGAATTTCAAAATTTGATTACCCAAAAAACATTTTTACTTCTTTTTTAATTCGTTCTGAAAATGAAGAACATGACGCAGTTTATTCTTTGTTTCAAACCAGAAAAGGCGTTATTTTAGCAGGAACTGCAAATTCGGGTTTGCAAATGTTTGATTCCAAAAATAATACTTTTGTTGCTATAAAAAATGAAAAATATACTGTAAAATCTATTTATGAAGACCCCAAAGGTTTAATTTGGCTCGGAACAAATCAAGGATTGAAAATTATTGACCTCAAAGATCAAACTTACCACCACAACACAATCAATAATTATTTGTCTAGCAATGAAATTTCATCAATTATTGAGGATTCAGATCAAAATATTTGGCTAGGAACATTAGATGGCGGAATTGATATTCTGAAAAATAACCATTCAGGCGAAAGTAATTATGAAGTTCAGGTGTATAGAAACACTTTTAATGAACCCAAAAGTTTGAGTAGAGATCATATTTTGCCTTTGTTTATGGACAAAGCAGGCAGCATTTGGATTGGTACAGCAAGCGGTGGGGTAAATATTTATGACGAGAAAAAATATAAATTTAGGCTTTTTCAACACGAAATTAACAACAAAAATTCTTTAAATGATAATTTTGCTTCTTCTGTCCTAGAAGACTTGGAGGGGATTTTGTGGATTGGTACAAAAGGTGGGCTTAACCGTTATGACAAACTTTCTGGACAATATACAGCCTTTCAATTTGATCCAAAAAATCCAAACAGCATTAGTGATAATGTAGTCAGTTGTATTTTGGAGTCTAAAAATGGTAAAATTTGGGTTGGTACTAGCAACGGTTTGAATTTGTTTGACAAAAAAACACAAAAATTCACGGTTTTTCAACACAAAAGAGAAAGAGGAAAACCACATACAGGAGCCAACGAGCTTTCAGATAACCACATCAGGTGTTTGTATGAAGACAAAAATGGTATTTTATGGATTGGCACAGCCGAATTAGGATTAAATTGTTTCGACATTAGCAAAAAAAAATTTACGGCTTATCTTCATCAAGCAGACGATCCGCATAGCCTTAGCGACAATACAATCAGAGCTATTACAGAAGATGAATTTGGCACAATTTGGCTTGGAACTGCGGGAGGAGGTTTGTGTAAATTCAATAAACAATCCCAAACTTTTACGGCTTTCAAACATTCCATCGAAAACAAAAATTCATTGGCACACAATAGTGTCAAATATTTATATGCAGATTATAAAGGATCGCTTTGGATTGGCACGCACAACGGTTTGGATCATTTTGATTTAAAAACTCAAAAATTTGAAAATTATAGCATAAAAAATAAGCTGCCTGACAACAACATTCATGGAATTTTGCAAGACAAAAACGAAGATTTATGGTTAAGCACCAATGAAGGACTTTGCAAACTCGAACTTAGCACAGGAGCAGTTCGTTATTATGATATGTACGACAATTTGCAAGGCAAAGAATTTAATAATGGAGCCTGTTATTTGAGCAAATCAGGAGAAATGTTTTTTGGAGGAACAAACGGACTGAACTCTTTTTTTCCTGAAAAAATTAAAAGTAACCCAAATGCACCACAAACAATTGTAACAGATTTCAAAATAGAACATTCTAAAGGTGAGGAACATTTTTTGGTTTCACAAGAGATATCAGAAGTAAATCAAATTAAACTTTCACATGAAGAAAATACAATTACGTTTTTCGTAGCCGCCCTAAATTTTAGGCATCCTGAAAAAAATCAATATGCTTTTTTCTTGGAAGGTCATGACAAAGAGTGGAATTTTACAGACAACAAGCGCAGCATTACCTATACCAATTTGCCCACAGGAACATATATTTTTAGGGCAATGGGAAGTAATAATGATGGCATTTTTGGTAAAGAAATTACGCCCATTAAGATCATAGTGCAACCACCTTTTTGGGATACTTGGTGGTTTAAAATACTCATAGCTTTATTAATTTTTTGGATAGTTTATAGAGCTTATCAACTAAAAATTGGCAGAATTGAAAGCCAAAAACGTAAACTCGAAGAGATTGTCAAAGAACGCACCCAACAAATTAATTTGCAAAAAGATAAAATTGAACAATCTTACGAAAATGTGAGGGTAATTAGCAAAATTGGTAGAGAAATAACTTCCATCTTACATCATGACATGGTTGTTGATCAAGTTTTTGAAAGCGTAAAAAATTTGATGGACGTTTCTATGTTTAGAATTGGCGTTTATAATCCAGAAGACCATTCCGTTTTTTATAGTGGTTTTAAAGGTGAGCAAAAGTTTGTTCCCTACATTCATCCTGTCGTTGATGGAAAATTGCAGTTATCGCATTGGTGCATCGAAAAAAAAGAGGAAATTGTGATCAATAATTTTGAAAAAGAATATTCAAAATATGGTACTTTTGACCCAAATATAACAGATTTTCCACGCTCAATTATTTATTTGCCTTTAATTGTTGAAGAAGAATTGATTGGAATTTTGACTGTTCAAAGTTTTCATAAAAATGCGTATTCGGAAGAACACATCAACATTTTGCGAGCTTTAGGAACATATATTTCCATTGCTTTGGACAATTCGGTTACTTACGGAAAACTCAATTCTGCCAATAAAATCATTGAGGCAAAAACCGAACATATTGTAAGCAGCATTCGCTATGCTGAAAGAATCCAACAAGCTATTTTACCCGAAAAAAGTGTTATAAAGGCGTGTATCCCCGAATTTTTTATTGTTTTTAAACCCAAAGACATCGTTTCTGGTGATTTTTATTGGTTTAAAAGATCAGAAAAATATAGTTATATTTCGGTCAATGACTGCACAGGACATGGCGTTCCCGGTGCGTTTATGAGCATGATCGGAAACACTTTGTTGAACGAAATTGTCAATCAAAAAAGTAATATTACCCCCGCAGAACTGCTCGAACAGTTGCATATTGGCATCAGAAAGGCTTTAAAACAAGAAAATAGCTTAAATGATGACGGTATGGACATTGTGTTGTGCAGATTCGAAGACAAGGTTACAGATTTTATGTTTGCAGGCGCAAAACAGTCCTTGTTTTCAGTATCAGAAGGCAAAGTTCAAGAAATCAGAGGCGACAATAAATCTGTTGGAGGAAGACAAAAAGAAGTATACAGAACTTTTAGCAACCAACAAATTTCAGCCAAAAAAGGTGATATGTTGTATCTTTCGTCAGATGGTTACATTGACCAAAATAATGAAAAAAGAGAAAAATTTGGTACGAAAAAATTTATTCAAACCATCGAACTTATCAGCAATTTGGACATTGATCAGCAAGAAAAAGAACTAATAATTTGTTTGGCAAACCATCAGCAAGATCAAGCGCAAAGAGATGACATTACTTTGATTGGAATTAAAATTTAAGTGATTAAAATCAGTCTAAAAGAATCGTTTTTTACTTCAAAATGATAGTCTTTGACGGATTTTCGATGGTATAAAATAAAAAAATAGACAAAATCACGCAAAATGTGATAAGTCAAATTAAATTCTTGATTGCTAATTCTGTAACCTGTGCCTATTTTTTGGGCTAATTTGTTCACAAAAAAAATCATTTTTGCAAAAAAACTAGTGTTTTGTTCAAAATCAAATCGAGAATATTCCAAATATAAACCCTGATCAGGAATTTGGATTTTGGCAAAAAATTCGTTAAAAAATCGTTCTAAAGGCTGGCAAATTTGTATTTTTTTTAGTCCAGAAAACTCTTTTTTTAAAGCAATTTGCAAAGCAGGTCTATCTGTAATTTGTGGAATTAATTGTTTGTACCAACTTTTTCTATAAATTTCTGTTTGTGAATATTTGTAATCATTGACCACAAAAACCCAATTTTTAGGTATTAAAGGGTGCGAAACTGCATGAGGATGCCATTGATGAAAAACAGAAATCTCCTCTGCCGAGAACCAATGTACTTTTGCCCCAGATTTTGCAATTCTTTCGCTTAAATCGGAGTCTTCCATGCCCCAAATCAAATAAAATTCGTCAGAACCACCTATTTCGATCAATTTTTCACGATTTGCCACAAAAAGTCCAGTGGCTTGATCTCCTGTACTTTTGAAGTTTTTTGTAGAAATTTTGAATAAATTTTCGTAATCTGTAAAATTTTCGGGCAACAAATAACATCTGTAATGCAATAAAACTTCTGTATGATTTTGTACTTTTTGGTCAATAATTTCTAAAAAATTGTGGCAATAAATTAAATCCACGTCAATCATGATCACATATTTTCCTGTTGCCAAATTTGCTGAAGCATTGATCGCCTGCGCTTTGCACCAAAGCCAACCTCGCGTTTCTGCATATTGATATCGAACTTTACTAAATTTTTTGCAAATATTTTCGACCTCTATCTGATAGTTTGGCTGACTTCCGTAGTCAAAAAAAATAATTTCAAAATCTGTAAAATATTGATTTTCAAGTGATTGCAAACAGCGTTCTATGCGTTTCACGGTCTCTAAAAGGAACAATTAAGGAATATTTCATGATTTTAATTTTTAGAATCGAAAATAGTTTTCTTATTAGAAAAATAAGTAAATATTTTAAAGAAATAACAAGCAAATTAAAAAAAACGTCTTGGTTTCAAATACTTAAACCCATCACCGAAATATCGTCTCTTTGTGGTTCGTCTTTTTGATGTGCTTTTAACGCAAATAAAATTTGTGCGTGCTGATCTTCTAAACTTAAATCTTTTACAGAGAAAAGCAAATTTTTAAAATTGTTTAGCCCGAAACTTTTGCGTTCTGAATCGTTTTGATCTGCAAAACCATCTGAAGACAGATAAATTAGGCTCTTGTTAGGAAGAATTAAGTTTTTATTAGTAAAATCT
>RDXG01000144.1 GCA_004292785.1 Bacteroidota bacterium | reverse complement strand
TTGTAGTTGTGCGTGGTTTGGTAGGTGGAGGCAAGAGCTTCGTATTCGTGTTTGTTCATGACAGGTTTAGCATAAAAAAGCATTTGATAATCCAAAAAATTATACAATATGGAGTATATTTTTGAATTATCAAATATTAAAAAGTGATGAAAAACAAATTTTTAATAATAATTAGTACAAGTAAGCATTGTAGAAAAGAATATGCCCATCTTTCTAACATCAACAACGGCATAACATAGAAAAACCTCATTTTTCAGTCTGCAAAGATAGCAAAGTATTAGGAGTTTAGCGCGTTTTAGCTTATCTTCGTTGCTATTGCGTAAATTGATTGTATAAACAAGTATTTTATGGATTTTTATCTGTTTACTTACATTGTAATAAAAAACACAAAAAATCATTTTTACAAATGCTAATATACTCAAAATAAACAATTTATATAACAAATGTATTTTTTATAGTCAAAATGTTTTTAAGAAAAATTGTGTGAAATACATTACACATTACGCATTACACATTACGCATTACACATTACACATTACACATTACTTGGTAAATATGATAGCTTTACTATAAATTTGTACCGCAATTCAATACACAGGATAGGTCGACCACACTGTTACAAGAAGATGCGCTAAACTTTTTTTTCACTAAACTCTCTCTATTCTCACAAGTCATGAAAAAGACTTTTCTTTCCATCGCTCTAAACGCGATATTGGTTCTATCTTTCGTTTTTGTATCTTGTAACCGTGTTGAAGAAAATGTTACTCCAACACCTTCTAACGAAAAAGCTGTTGTTAATTCTACAGTTTACAAGGCAAGGACTACTTTAGATTACAAGGCTATTTACCTTGATGGATTGAGAAAATCTGTTACTCATTTTAATGAAATAGTTTCAGAGCGCAATAACGTTTTGACCTATACTCATTCACAAACAGTTGGTAGGCATCTAAATGATACCTATTTCCATGTTGCAAACTTTTCTTATGCCAGTTTTGCACAAAACCCCATTGTGATTCCAACATCTGCTAATGATGTATGGAAGAACTATTCAACTGAACAACAGGCATTATTGATACCTTTTTACAACAGATTACAAACTATTGTAGATGTTGCAGATGCTGAACCCATCGTAGTTGATTTGAGCAGTCAAATAGAGGCTTCAAATCTTGATGATGCAGAAAAAGAGCAACTACGTAGTTTTGCTGGAGGTGTATTGGCATTGGTTACTTTTATCAATGAAGGAGGTATTGATGATGTTCAAAATGTACTTGGAGCGTTGAATAACAATAATGGACTTCAGGCAAGATGTAGCATTAGTAGCAGAACAGTTTTAATTGGGGCTGTTGTTGGTTCTGGACTTGGAGCTATCAAAGGTGCATTCGCTGGTGGGATTTATGGAGCAGCGTTTGGTGGAGCTTGGGGTTTTGTTTCTGGTGCTGCGACTTCTATTGTGGGTCAATTAATAGCTACTTGTGGGAGATAAACGTATTATTATTATGAATAAATCTAAAGTATTGCCAACCATTGGTATGTTTATCTGTTTTTTAGTAACAGCACAGTATATCATACCTATTTTTACTGAGGTATCATCGCCACCTATTTGGGTGAATGCTATTATTGCTTTTGTATGTGCGTTGGGCTGGAAATTTAGTATGGAAAAGTGGGGGAATTTTCAAAAGAAAAATAATTCCTAATTTTTATTTGTTGAAATTTATAAGCTCAACATATAACAGCAACTACTCTTGCCTGCTTGTGTAGGCAAGAGTCTTTTGTGTGAAAAATAAACACTTGAAAATATATGAGAAATGTACTTTTTTTTGATTATTTGCCTTTCTTATACTTTGTATAGGTTTGATACAGATAATTAAACCTTGAATATAGCTATAATAGGTGTTATCTTTGCGTCAAAATACATACTTTCGTGTTTGCTTGTTGTTTGATATTTTTCTAAGTGCATAAGGGTATGTCTTATTTTATTGATGCAAAAGTAGTTTTTTTATTATACAAAAAAAACTAAAAACCCCACCAAATTCTCGACAAGCGAGTTTTTAGTGGGGTGTATTATAGTCTATTGCAAAACTACGCCTTCAACGCTTCTGCATAATTCGCGCTTACCTGCGCCCAATTCACCACATTCCAGAAAGCCGTGATGTAGTCAGGACGGCGGTTTTGGTATTTCAGGTAATAGGCGTGTTCCCACACATCTAAGCCCAAAATAGGTCTGCCACCACAACCCGCATCACTCATCAAAGGACAATCTTGGTTCGAAGTAGAGCATACTTCAAGCTTGCCTTGATTGACGCATAGCCACGCCCAGCCCGAGCCAAAGCGCGTGATAGCCGCCTTTTGAAAATCCTCTTTGAATTTGTCGAAAGAGCCAAACGTGCTGTTGATAGCGTCCCAAAGCTCGCCTGTAGGTGCGCCTCCGCCATTGGGCGTAAGGATAGACCAAAACAAAGAGTGATTGTAGTGTCCGCCTCCGTTGTTGCGCACTACCATATTCTCACGACCTAAGCCAAAAATAATCTGCTCGATGGTCTTGTTTTCAAGGTCAGTGCCAGCAATGGCGTTGTTCAGGTTTGTGATGTACGCTTGGTGATGTTTGCCATAATGGATTTCCATAGTTTGGCGGTCAAAATGAGGCTCAAGCGCGTGAGAAGCATAGGGCAATATAGGTAACTCGAATGCCATGAATGAAAAGGAGAAATGATTTGAAAAAGTTTTGCAAATATAACCCAAAAAAGGGGGGAAATGTTCGAAACTTCGCGCCTCTGTTCCACAAAACCTGCCAAAAATAGTATATACCCAAAACACAAAACTTGTTTTATGCGTTATCCTTCGAACTAACTCGCCTGCTATGCGCCCACTCTTGGTTTTATTGCTCGTTTTCGCCTTGCCTACCTTGCCTGCCCTCGCGCAAGAAGACTCTACAGAAGTGATACGCCTCTTGCAAGAAGGCAAGGAACTTCTGAATGGGCAAAA
>RDXG01000313.1 GCA_004292785.1 Bacteroidota bacterium | reverse complement strand
TTGATGCAGATTCCTACGGTGTTTTTTGAAGAAAAAATAGCAACAAAAAGCTATTTTTTAACCAAAAAAACCAAAAACTTCCACCTCGATTTGTTTCGCCCGCCTTCTGTTTAAAAAATTTTTGTTGCCATAAAAAAACACAGACTAAAGTCTGTGCTACATTTTTATTTTCAAATTTTTAAACAATTTTCCCGATGAAAACTCTCAAATTCATTGCATATATTCTTTTTGTCTTTTTTTTAAGTCAAAATGTTCAAAATATCTTTGCCCAAAATATCATTCAAGGCAAAATTTTCGACAAACAAACCAACGAAGCACTTTTTGGGGCTACGGTTGTGTTGTCAAACAATAAAAAAATAGGAACTGTGGCAGACGCAAACGGAAATTTTGCTTTGCAAACTTCTGAAAAAGCGGATAGCATAACGGTTTCCTATGTGGGTTACGAAAACATGACTTTTGCCATTTCTTCGCAAAATTTGCTCATTGCTCTGCCACAATCAGAGGCAAATTTGCAAACGGTAGTTGTTACGGCAAGCCGTGAAGCACAGTTGCGTACAGATGCACCTGTGGCAATTTCGCGCCTTTCGCCAACGATTATTAATGATACAAAACCTACTCTGGTAGCCGAATTGATCAACAAAATTTCTGGTGTAGTGATGTTGAACTACAACAACGAACAACATGGAATGTCGATCCGACAGCCGATGGGAACTTCCGCCTATTTTTTGTACATGGAAGACGGAATTCCCGTTAGACCAATGGGTGTTTTTAACCATAATGCTTTGATCGAAATGAATATTTTTGCAATTTCTAGCGTGGAAGTGGTCAAAGGTCCCGCCTCGTCTTTGTACGGTCCCGAAGCAGTTGGTGGTGCGATCAATTTTATTACGCAACGCCCTACGGCAATTCCTACGGCAAAAATTGGCATTCAGGCGGATCAGTGGGGATATCAACGCATACAATACGGGGCAGGCGCAATGCTGACCAAAAAATTGGGCGTTTACATTGGTGGTTTTGTGGCTAAACAAAGAGATTCTTGGCAAACTTTTTCGGATTATGACAAATTTTCGATCAATGCTAGAGTGGATTACAATTTGACCGAAAAAACCAAATTGATTTGGACTTTATCCAACAACGATTACAATTCGCAAACAGGCGGAGGTGTGGATAGCATTGCATTTTACAATCGTCAATACACAAGTTCCACCAATTTTACCTACCGTAAAGTACATTCTTTGCGTACCAAATTGGCAATAGAACATCAATGGAACAAAAATAATGAAACAACTTTGTCTTTGTTTTACAGAGATAACGCCATCGGACAAAATCCTTCTTACGGAATCCGTTGGGTTTCGGGGGCTTCTACTGCCACAGGAGAAATTAACGAAAATAGTTTTTATAGCAGAGGTTTTGTTTTGCAACACAGCAAAAAATTTGAGTTTTTGAATGCAAAATTATTGGCAGGCGCAAGCATGGACAACTCTCCTACTACTTATTGGGCGTACCAAATAGATTTGGCGGCGCAATTACGAGCAGACAAAAAATCTGTTGAAACCTACACCATTACCAAAGAAAGACCTGACATTCAGTTGGCAAACTACAAAGCCGATTTGGTCAATACAGGAATTTATACCCAATTCGAAATTAATCCTTTGAAAGCCTTAAAAATGACTTTTGGGCTTCGTTATGACCGCATGGCTTTGGATTATGTGAATAATTTGGATAAATCCTCAGGCAAAAAAGTGTATGAAAAATTTACGCCAAAAATTGGAGCAACCTACGATTTGGGCAAAGGAAAAGGACTTTATGCCAATTATAGTCAAGGTTTTTCTCCACCAAGTTTGACTGCTATTTTTCGTAAAAGACCAAATCCTGACCCAAATGCGCCTGCCGAATTTTATTATAATTTAGAACCTGCACAATTTGACAACATCGAATTTGGCGGTTGGGCATCTTTTATGAATAATAAAATTTATGTAGATTTTGCCTTTTATCAGATGAACGGAAGAAAAGAGTTGTTAAATATCAGACAGCCAGACAATTCTTTTGACTACCAAAGCGCAGGCAAAACTTTGCATCAAGGCATCGAATATGGCATTACTTTTAAACCAAATGACGAATGGTTTTTGCGTTTTGGAGGCACAAATGCCGTTCATCGTTTTGTAGAATTTACTTTGAGTACCAAATCTACAGATCAGTTAAAAAATGTTGATGGTTTGGATATGCCACAATCTCCAAAATGGATCGCCAATTCGGAAATTACTTACAAACCCAAATTTTTGAAAGGTTTTAGAATTTCAGCAGAATGGCAAAGAATAAGTGCTTGGTTTCAGAACCAAACCAATACTGTTTCCTATAATGACAAAGGATTTTTGGGCATGGAAGGCATAAGTTTTGTGAATTTGCGCACAGGTTACGAATGGAAAGGCATCGAAATTTTCATGAACGTCATGAACTTAACCAACGAATTGTACGCCAACGCCGCCACCAGAGGCAATAATGCCACGGACAGAACTACTTACACGCCCGCCGCACCGCGTACTTTTGTAATGGGTTTGCAATATAGTTTTTCTGGAAAAAAATAATTTTAAATCAGTTTTACCTTGTCAATGGTCGAAAGACCGACAAGGTAAATAATTTTAAATCCAAAAAATATGATCTCTTTTTTAAGAAAAAATATATACAAATTTCACAGAAGCGTTAGCATTTTGGCATTGATTCCTGTGCTGATCTGGACTTCTAGCGGTTTGATGCACCCTTTCATGACTTGGTTCAAACCGCAACAAGCAAAATCGGTCGTTATTCCGAAGGCAGTTGATGTGTCAAAAATAAAAATTGGCATGGATAGCGTGCTGAAAATCAATCAGATAGATAAAATTAAACAAATTCGTTTGATTCAATTCAAAGGAAAAGTTTTTTATCAAGTCAAATTGCCAAACCAAACAGAATTGCAATATTTTGACACGCAAACCGCAGAAAAATGGCAAAATGGCGATCAAATCTATGCAGAACATTTGGCAAGATACTTTTTTGGCGACAGCACAAGCCAAATTGCGAGCAATCAAATTGTTTCAGAATTTACCCACGAATACAAATCGGTTTACAAACTTTTGCCTGTGCATGAAGTCCGTTTTGCACGCCCCGACAACGCCAGAGTGTATGTAGAAACCGAAATGAGCCGTTTGGGAACAATTATTGATGATCGGCGCGCCACTTTTACATGGATTTTTAACAATTTGCATAATTGGGAATTTATCAATTTTAACGATACTTTCAGAATTGTATTTTTGATTTTTGTGATGAGCATTTGCTTTACAAGTGCTTTGACAGGTTCGTTGGTTTACGGTTTTTTCTACAAAAAATTAAACCCAAATGCCGTTCCTACGCGCAAATTTCACAGAAATTTGGGAATTACGGTTTCGGTGGCGATGCTTGCTTTTGCGTTTAGTGGAGCTTTTCATGCTTTCCAAAAACTTACGCCTGATGATCGAAGTAAATTTGTTTATGAACCTAAAATTTTTGCAAACGAACTTCCAAATCTGGAAAAAATGCAAGCCATTTTTGAACAATACAATCCAAAAAAAGACTTTTCAAATTTGTTTTTGGGCAAAATGGATCGAGAAATTTTGTTAAATTTGACTCATGTCGATGGCAAAAAACCAAATCCAATGCACACAGATTTTGTGCAAATTTCGAACCTAAAAAACCTCGATGGCGGTTGTATGACTTACGCAAATTTTTTGGCTAATCGTTTTTTTGCAGACAAATATTGTAATTCAAACGAGCCTGATTGTTGTGAAGATCAAGCAAGTTCGAAGCCTTCTGAAACAGAAAAAAAACTTCCTAAAATTGTCAAAAACGACTATGTGAACGAGTTTTTTAGGGAATATGAATTTTTTAACAAACGTCTGCCTGTGGTAAAAGTGCAATACGAAACTTCGGGTGACAAACGCCTTTACATTGAGTTTGCAACGGGAAAATTGGCGGCTTCTGTGGAAAATTCGCAGGCTTGGGAAGGTTTATCTTTTGCTTATTTTCATAAATATCATTTGTTTGAGTTTTTGGGAAAAACGCCCAGAGATTTGATCATGATGGTTTTTGCTTTGGGAAATTTGTTGGTGGCTTGTTTGGGTTTAAAAATGTTTATTGCGCGAAAATTACGTTAATTTTAACAAAAGCAAGCATTTATTTTGCTTGCTTTTGCTTATTTCAAAATTGCCAAACGCATTTCAGGATCAAAATTTTCAGAAAAACCAAAATCCGATTTTTGATTATCTACTTCTTTCATTTGCGATTTTATATAAGCAGCCAATTCTTTCAAAGAAATATCTCCGTCTTTGTCGGCATCTATTTTGGCTTTTCCGTTGAGAGCCGCCAAAACGCAATCCGTAAAAGTCCATGCACCTGTCGAAGTTTCAGAAGACATTGAAGAAGTCAATCCTGCATAATTGTAATCCGAATCCGACTCGGAAGCAAAGCGCGCAATATTTCCCGAATAACAACAATCAATGATAAAAAGTACGTTCCAACCTTCAAAATTATTCTCAATAATGTCTATCAAATCAGCAAAAGTAAATGAGTTTTCGCTAGGATGGCAAAATTCCAAATCATAGTCGAGTTCGCTGTCTTCGACCAAACCACCATGACCTGCATAATAAAAAATCAAAAAACTATCCTCATTAGAGTCGGCAATAAAATCGGGCAAAATTTCCATGAGCTGGTCATAATCTCCTTTTTCGTCGCGTAAATGCAAATTATTTTTGTCGGGAACGCCACTTTTTTTGAAAAATTTGTGCAAAACTGTGTCCCTGTGTCCAATCGGATCGTCTGGGTCTTCCCAATCTGAAAGTCCCAATCCCAAATTAATAATTTTTGTATTTTTGGGATTCCAATCTATTTTTGCCATAAAAAATGAAATTTTGAGTTAGAAATAAAAGAAAATATTATTTTTGATGCAAGTTAAACAAGCATTTTCTTGAATACTTGTTACAATTCGTAATTTTTTTTCTACTTTTGCCAAAAATAAATTTTTTTTTAAAATTATTTCACTACTTCATGAAAAAATTTCCTTATCAAGAGAAAAAAGATACTCGTTCTGGCTTTGGAGTCGGTTTGGTTGAGGCAGGAAAACGCAATCCGAATGTGGTTGCTTTGTGCGCAGATTTGACAGGTTCATTAAAAATGACTGATTTTCAAAAACAATTTCCTGAACGCTTTTTTCAGGTGGGCATTGCCGAAGCCAATATGATGGGTTTGGCGGCGGGCATGACCATTGGCGGAAAAATTCCGTTTACGGGTACTTTTGCCAACTTTTCTACGGGCAGAGTCTATGATCAAATTCGCCAATCTATTTGTTATTCGGGCAAAAACGTAAAAATTTGTGCTTCTCACGCAGGACTTACGCTTGGCGAAGACGGCGCAACGCACCAAATTCTTGAAGATTTGGGAATGATGAAAATGTTGCCCCACATGACCGTGATCAACACTTGCGATTATAACCAAACCAAAAACGCAACTTTGGCACTTGCAGACCACGTTGGAGCAGCTTATTTGCGTTTTGGCAGACCCGTAATTCCTGTTTTTATGCCTGACGAGCCGTTTATTATTGGCAAGGCAATAAATTTGAACGAAGGAAAAGATGTTTCTATTTTTTGTACGGGACATTTGGTTTGGGAGTCGATCATTGCAGGCGAAATTTTGGCACAGCAAGGAATTGATGCCGAAATTATCAATATTCACACGATCAAACCTTTGGACAATCAAGCAATTTTGGATTCTGTTCGCAAAACTCGTTGTGCGGTTACTGCGGAAGAACACCAATTAAATGGCGGTTTGGGCGATAGTGTGGCACAATTATTAGTTCAAAATTTGCCTTTGCCTGTGGAAATGGTAGGCGTAAAAGACAGTTTTGGCGAAAGTGGCACTCCTGACGAACTCATGGAAAAATACGGTTTGAAAGCAAAACACATTGTAGAAGCCGCTTTAAAGGCAATTCAAAGAAAAAACGCTTAGATTTTTTAGCCAACAGTTTAGGAATTGTTGGCTTTTTTTTAATCATTTTTATAGAAAAAGTTTTGGACTAACAAAAATTGAATCCTTATAATTTATCAGACCAACCACTTTCTACTCTACCTCAAACTCAAAACCACTTTCCCGCCTTTTGCCAACTTGCTTCCCGCAGGCAAAGACTGATGAAAAACCTTGCCTGAACCAAAATAACGAACTTCCAAACCTTTGTTTTCGAGCAAATAAATGGCATCTTTCAAAGTCATTCCTTCTACCAAAGGCACAGTTTCCTTTTGCATGGCGTTGGCTGTCCATTTCACAGTATCGCCTCTGACGCTTGCCAAAGTCCAATTTTCTGCCGTAAAAGATTGATTTTTAAAACCAAATTGTTCCGATAATAATTTCATATCTTTCTGAAAACCAGATTTGATCGAAGGCAAAGTCAATTTGGATTTTTCTTCCAAAGTCATCGGTTTGGACAAATATCTTCTGAACACATAATCAGAAATTTCTTTGAAGACAGGAGCCGCAATTTTGCCACCATATTTGCCCGCCACCGAATTGGAAATCACGACAATCGCACTGTATTTGGGCGCATCAGACGGAAAATAACCTACAAAAGAAGTATAATTTTTTTCGGTATATTGGCGGTTTTCTACTTTTTCGGAAGTGCCTGTTTTGCCTGCAATTTTATAATCATTCGATTTGATCACGTTTGCCGTTCCGTTTTCGACTACTCCTTCCATCAAAATTCGCATGGCGGCTAAGGTTTTGGCAGAACAAATTTTTTCGTTGATCGATTTTGGTTCAAATTCCTCAATCACGGTGTTGGCGTACAAAGTTTTTTTGACCAGATAAGGTTGCATCATTCGCCCATGATTTGCCAAAGCATTGCAAAAAGTAAGCGTGTGCAAAGGCGTAAGCAACAATTCGTAACCCACCGACATCCATGGAAGCGTTGCACCGCTCCAAGTTTTGTCGCTTAAAGTTTTGATAAAAGGAGTCGCCTCGCCTTGTAACTGAAAAGAAATGGGTTTGGTCAAACCAAAATTTTCTAAATATTTCAAAAACTTTTCAGGCTGGCGTTTAAAATATTGATATGCCAATTTTGAAACTCCAATATTTGACGATTTTTCAAAAGCCGACTTGACCGTAATTCTGCCATAAGAATAGGAATCGGTCATGACTGCGTTCTCAAAAAACTGAAATCTGCCGTTTCCTGCGTCAATGCTGTCCGATAATTTGAGTTCTGCCTCCTCTAACAATGCGGTCATGGTCATCATTTTGAAAGTTGATCCAGGTTCTGCAAGTCCTGAGCTACCGACTGCAAAATTGTTGTTTTCGGTATAATCCCCTTCGGTTTTTCCCAAATTTACAATCGCTTTGACTGCACCTGTTTCCACTTCCATCAAAATCACGCAACCAAAATCGGCATCATTACTAATTAAAGCTCTTTTTAGGGTTTCGTGGGCAACTTCTTGAATGTCGATGTCGATGGTCGTTTGAATATCCAAACCGTGTTCGGGGTGAATTTGCGAGCCATCATTGACAGGTTTCCATTGATTTCCCGCCATTCTTTGAAACAACGCCTGCCCATCGCTACCTGCCAATATTTTCTGAAAACTGTATTCCAAACCTACACCTGTTACGCTTTGCGTGTCGGTTTCTTGGGTAAAACCTATTGTTCTTCTTAGCAAAGGATCGAAGGGTTTGAAGCGTTTTTCTTGTGATTCCAAAATCAAACCGCCTTCTTTTCTGCCTTCTCTCAAAATTGGAAAGTTACTAAGCAATTTTTTTTCCTGATAATCAATCAATCTTTGCGCTAATATTTTATATTTTTTATTTTGCTTTCTAAAATTTCTTAGCTCGGAAGAATGTTGACTTGGTGTTTTTTCGTTAAAATATTTTGCCAATAAAATTGCTAAAGAGTCTACGCCCTTTTCAAAAACTTCTTCGGATGCAATGGTCGGATCGATAGCCAAACGATAAAAAGGAGTCGAGCTTGCTAATAAACTGCCGTCATCTGCCAAAATATTTCCTCTATTAGCCTTGATAATTCTGTAACTCAAACCGTTTTCTTTGGCTCGTTCTCGCCATTTATCGCCTTGTATGAATTGCAAATAGCCTATTTTTCCTAAAATAACTGCACCAAAAGCGCTGATTAAAAAGAAAGCGACTCTGGTTCTGTATAAAATTGATTTCCTAATACTCATTACCTAAAATTTTATTTATTGTATTGACGATTCAAAAATGCAAATTATTATAACATTTCGCAAAAATTGTGAAATTATTATTTTTTCTTACAACCTTCTAAGTAAAAATCAAAACAAAAAAATATCCGAAGCATCTGCCCAATCTATTTTTTCGTTGTTAAAAACCTCTTCTAAATGAAATTTGCGGACAAAAATCAGCGGTCTTCTAATGCGAAAACTTCTGGTTTCTTGCTTTTCTTCAAAAATAGCAATAACCGTTTCCATATCAGGGCAATTTTCGTCTAAACATTGACTTTCTGTAACCATAACTACCGAATTTTCAGATAGTTGCAAAAGTTCTATTGTCCATTGTTTCAAAATTTTGGTAATTGCCAAATTTTGTGGATCACGTGGATTTTTAAATGTAAACATATTTTTGTTAAGTAGTAAGACAAAATTAGCTTAGGTTATTTTTTATCATAAATCCTTGATAATCACAATTATCCGACACCTTTGAGGTGTCAGATAAATATGCTCTATTATCATAAAATTGTCCGACAAAATGTCTGACAAATGTTTTTTTTTTAGATAAATAAAAAAAAATTCAAAAAAAAAGAATTTAATCATTTTTTTGTCTAAATTTTCACGCAAATTTAATAAAAATACGCAAATGGCATTGATTAGCAGAAAAAAAGTTCCTTATAAAATAAATGAACCATTGAGGCAGTTTTTAGCCAAACACGACAAAGAAATTGCAATTCCTTTGCAATATTCCGATTTGGCAAGCTATTCTGGGGCAATTACTTTGTACGATCACAAGGGCGAAGATACGCTTTGGTTGTCGGTCATTTATTCACAAAGTGATCAGGAATATATTTATAATAGTTTGAAAAAAATCTATGCCATTTTGAAAGTAAACGGGGATTTATCGATTATTAATCACTTATATATTGACAGAATTGATGTCTGTACTTACGGAAATACACGCCCTTTTCGGGTGCGAGTGGTCAATCAAATCAACGATAATTTTGACTATTTTTACATTAAAGTGGCTGATGCTTCGAGGGTTTATGGTTTGGAATTGGAAGACAATATTTCGCCAAACAGAGTCAGTTATTTGGTTTATCGCGAAACTTTGATTGAGGAACATATTTTGGGAATTCCTGCGGATCAATTTATTAAAGAATATTTGCTTCCTAAAAAAGAGGTAAATAAAAGGCGTTTGGCAAAAGAATTTATCAAATTTAATGAACGTTGTTTGGTGCGTTTGCTTGGCGATATGCACTCGTCTAATTTTGTGGTGGATATTATGCCCGATTTTGACGAAATTCATTATCGTTTGCGCGCCATCGATTTTGATCAACAATCTTACGAAAAAAGGCGCGCCGTCTATTGTCCGCAATATTTTAAGCAAAATAACCCGATTTTGGATTTGGGTTTTCAGATTTTAACTCCCGAATCGGTCAAACAATATCAACGTGAGGAGCGCGTTTTGATCGCCAACCGCGCCAAAGCCGCTAGGCACAAACTCAAAGATATTTTGGAAACCATGTGCGCCGACAACATTGCTCCGCCTGATCACGAATACGAACTCAAATACGAATTGGCATCTTTTTATAAAGACAATTCTTTTGTGAAATGCGTCAATATGGGCGACATTTTGAAAAATAGTTTGAATTTGTTGTTTAGGAATTTGTAGGTTTCTGCACCGTACAGACCGAAACGGTCAGACGGTTGTATCATATTTTTTAGATCATTTAAAAGTATTAATTATAATTATCCGACACCTTTGAGGTGTCTGATAACTGTTTGTTACTTATTTTCTTTCAAATAATTCATTAACATAAACTCAAAAGGGGCATTTTGCGGAACTTTTACGCCTGCTTTTTGCAGACCTTCGCAAGTCCAATCGTTGCAAGTGCGAAATAGGTGATAATTGCCAAGAGCTTTATAAAAACAATCGGAATTTGCGTAGCCTTTCTCACTGTTAATCAATAGTTTAGCGTCTTTTTTTTCAAAAGATTGCGCAATAAAATCGACCAATTTCTGATAATTTTCGGCAGACAATACAATTTTTATGCAATAATTTTTTTCCTTCGGTTTTGGGCAAAATTCTACGTGCATCAAAGTTGGAGATGGCAAAAAAATTGCTTTAAAAATGGTCATTTTCGAAGGAAATTTTTCCTCAAAAGATTCCATATAAAAACCTTCATCTCCCCAACCGACTGCGCAATAATCCATTTTTTCGGACAAATAAATAGGATTTGGATCAAAAAAAGTTTCCCAATTTTGCTGATCGTTTTTGAGAGGAACGAGCAAATCGGTATGAAAATCGTTGGTTCGCACAAAAATTTCTACACCTTCGCTTATTTTTTGATAATCGGAATTTTTTGGGAAAATATAGGAAATGAAAACATAAATTGCATATACAAACAACATTGTCCCAAAGAAAATCAAAGTTTTGGCTACTAATTTGAGTGTTTTTTTCATGTTTTTTGTTTTGAAATTAGCTAATCAAACTTTTATAAGGCTTGTTAAAGCCCTATAAAAGTTAAAACTAATGATTCAATTCGCAAAGCGTTAGCCAAGCCATCATGCCTGCTCCCAATTCCAAAGCGTCTTCGTCGATGTCAAAAGTTGGCGTATGAACTCCCGAAACAATGCCTTTTGCCTCATTTCTTGTTCCCAAACGATAAAAACAA
>RDXG01000312.1 GCA_004292785.1 Bacteroidota bacterium | reverse complement strand
CAATTTACGGCTTTTTTGCATTATCCGCCTTATGTAAAAAAAGCCGATGAGCAACTAGAAAATACAGGAAATTTGGTCATTCCGCAGGGAACGCAAATTCAATGGAAATTTAAAACGCAACAAACTGAAAAACTCAAAATTAAGTTTGGCGAAAAAGAATTTGAAAGTGTATCAAATGCCAAAAATACCTTCGAATTTAGCAAACAAATGATGGAATCGGAGGCGTATAGTGTGATGTTAAAAAACCAATTTAGCGGAAATAAAGAAAAAATTGAATATTTCATAAACGTTATTCCTGACGAATTTCCGACTGTAAATTTGAAACAATTTGAAGACACCACTTTATATAGTTATTTGATTGTTGGCGGAAACATTGCAGACGATTATGGAATCACAAAATTGCAATTAAAGTATAAAATTTCGGCAGAAGGCGAAAAAGATTCGGGTATTTATCAAAATATGCCCTTAGATTTTAACCCAAGTTTGAGCAATCAGAGCTATTTTCAGCAATTAGAAATGTCTAAATTTGATCTAAAACAAGGCGAAAAATTGGAATATTTTGTCGAAGTTTGGGACAATGATGGCATTAAAGGAAGCAAAAGTAGTAAAAGTTCTACTTATCAATTCCGTTTGCCAAGCAAAAGCGAGTTCAAAAAAGAACTTGAAAATGATATTTCTAGCGCAGAAAAAGGTTTTGAGAAAACTTCGAAAAAAGCCCAAGAGCTTCGCAAAGAACTCAAAGCGATCCAAGACAAACTCAAAAGCAAAAAAGATTTGAATTGGCAAGATCAAAAGGCGTTGGAGGAGATCATGAAGAAAAAAGAAGAAATTGATCAAGACATCAAAAAGTTGCAAGACCAAAACCAAATGCTTAACCAAAAGCAAGAACGTTTTAGCCAAAGAGACGAGCAAATTGCCAAAAAAGTAGAGCAACTCAACCAAATGATGACCGAATTGCTTGACGAGGAAACCAAACGTTTGTACGACGAACTTAACGAAATGATGCAAAACGAAATGAATGAAATGAACATTCAGGAGTTGCTTGAACAAATCAACAAAAAGGAAAACAACACCGAAAAAGAATTGGATCGTGCCTTAGAAATGTTCAAAAAGTTGCAATTTGATCAAAAAATGAAGGACGTGGTCAAAGATTTGAAAGATTTGAGCAAGGATCAGGAAAAATTGGCAGAAGACAGCAAAAAACTTCCTGAGGGCAAATCGGACAAAGATTTGAAAGATCAATCCAAAGAAAACAAAGATTCTGATAAAAAAGACTCTGAAAACAAGGATTCTAAGGAAAAGGATTCTGACAAAAAGGACTCTGAAAACAAAGATTCTAAGGAAAAGGATTCTGATAAAAAAGACTCTGAAAGTAAAGATTCTGATAAAAAAGACTCCGAAAACAAGGATTCTAAGGAAGAAAAATCATTAGAAGAACGCCAAGAAGAGTTGAAAAAAGAATTTGAAGAAGTCCAAAAATCTGTTGATGAACTAGAAAAACTCAACAAAGAAATGGAAAAAGAGCAAAGTTTGCCCGAAAATATGGAGCAAAAAGAGCAACAAATTCAGAAAGAACAAAAAGACAGCAAAGAGTCTTTACAAAAAAAACAGAACAAAAAAGCAGCTGAATCACAGAAAAAAGCAGCTGAAGAAATGAAAAAAATGGCTCAGGAAATGCAACAGCAGATGGAGTCGAAAGAAATGGAACAGCAAACCGAAGATTACAACGATTTGCGTAAAATCTTGGAAAATTTGGTTAAATTATCTTTTGATGAGGAAGATTTGATGAAAAACTTTAAAGGCATTCGTCCCGAAGACCCACGTCTGATTCCGCTTGGGCAAAAACAACTCAAACTCAAAGATGACGCAAAAATCATTGAGGACAGTTTAACGGCTTTGGCAAAAAGAGTTTTTCAAATTCAAACTTTTGTAACTCGTGAGGTTACTTCGATGAACGATTACATGAACCAAAGCACTGAAGAGATCAAAAAACGAAATTTGGGCGTAGCCGCTGGAAAGCAGCAATTAGCCATGACTGCCATGAACAATTTGGCGTTGATGCTCGATGACGTGTTGCACCAAATGCAAGAAAATATGGGCAAACAAATGGGCGGAATGCAAATTGTGAATAAAAAACGCAAAGATAAACAAATGAGTGATATGCAAAAAGCCTTAAATGAGCAGTTGCAAGAACTCAAACAAGGAAATAAGCAAGGCAAAGAACTTTCTGAACAATTAGCAAAAATGGCTGCCCAACAACAGGCAATTCGTAAAGCCCTCGAAAATTCCATGAAAGGAAAAGAAGGCAAAAATAAAAAAGACGGAGATAGCAATGAAGGCGGAGGAGAATTGGGAGATTTGCTAGACGAAATGGAAAAAACCGAAGAAGATTTGGTCAATAAACGAATTACGCAGGAACTTTTGAACCGACAAAAACAAATTATGACCCGATTATTGGAGTCTGAAAAAGCCATGCGTGAACGTGAAACCGATCAGAAACGGGAAGCAGAAACTGCCAAAACCAAAGAACGCAAAAACCCTGCGGACTTTTCGGACTATTTGAAACTCAAAGAAAAACAAATTGAGTTGCTTAAAACCATTCCCGCTTCTTTGAATCCGTATTACAAAAAAGAAGTGAATGAATATTTTAAAAAATTAAACAATCAATAAATTTACTGAAATATGAGTTCTTGGAGACTAAAAATTCCCTCATTGCCTGACAATGTTAGAATTGTAGAAAGTTTTATTGACAATGTTAAAGATCATTTTCAATTTAACGAAGACATTTATGGCGATATTTTGATTGCTGTTACAGAGTCAGTAAACAATGCCATTCGGCACGGAAACAAAGGCGACGCTAGTAAAAATGTAGATTTGTCTTTGGAAGTAGGCAGTAATAGTTTGTGTTTTACAATCAAAGACGAAGGAAAAGGTTTTGATTATGACGACTTGCCCGATCCTACTGATCCAGAGCATTTGACAAATATTGGTGGACGTGGAATTTTTATCATTAAACATTTGGCTGACGAAGTCAAGTTTTTGGCGCGTGGAAATACCATTCAACTTATTTTTCATCTATAAAAAATTATGCGAAAGATTCATTTTTTTAAAGAAGAAATAGACTTTTCTTTGCGAAATAAGGGCAAAATAAAGGCATGGATTCTAAAAATTATTTATGATTTGCATCATTTTACTTTGGCAAGAGGTACAGATTTGAATTTCATTTTTTGCAATGATCAATATTTGCACAAGATCAATATGGATTATTTGCAACACGACACTTTTACTGACATCATTACTTTTGATCAGGCTGAAAAACCAAATACTGTTGGTGGAGATATTTTTATTAGTGTGGAAAGAGTCAAAGAAAATGCGAAAAATCTAGGCATCGATTTTGACATTGAAATTCGCAGAGTGATCATTCATGGAGTGCTACATTTGTTAGGATTTAAGGATAAAACTACAAGAGATGCCAAATTGATGCGAGAAAAAGAGGAAATATGTCTAAAAATTTATTAATAAAAAACGCTATAAGATTTTAAAACCTTATAGCGTCAATTTTTTATTGTCCAACTTTCAAAATATTCGTATCAAAGTCAGTTTTGTTAGAAATAACTGTTGTGATGTTTAATTCACCATTCAATTTATCCAAGATTTTTTTGCCAATCAACATATTTTGATAAGACATGATTTGAGGTTGATTTTGTTTTTCTTTAAAAAACATATCTGCCACATAATCAAGCATTTGATCGTTCAAAAACAAATTCATCATGAAATATTGTGAGAAATTAGCCTCTTTCACAAAAGCAATCACTTCAGCAGCTTCTGTTTTAATTTCATGTTTTTGAGCAATGGATTCTCTAATAATTTCCCAACGAAGACTTTTTTTGTAGTCGTCTAAAGTAGCATCTAATTGATCTTCTTCTGTGATTTTATAGTTGAGTTTCAACCATTTTTTCAACAAACCATCAGGCAAAATAGGATCAAATTTATCAACCACCGCAGAATAAAATTCTTCTAACAAGGCATTTTCGCTATCAAATTGATATTTTCTAGCAATATGAAATTTTACTTTTTCGTGGAATTGTTCTTCCGAAATAATTTCTTCTGATCCATTTCCCAACACTTTTCCAAAAAAAGTACCATTCATTTCTGCTTCAATAGAACGGTGAATACGACCAACAACAAACTTAAACTCGCCTAATAATTTGGCTTTTTCTTCGTCATCTTTTGGCTTGAAAACTTTTTCAAAAACGTCTTCATTGTTAAAAACGGTTTTGATGTCAAAAGTAATTTCAGCACCTGCGCCAATTCCTACAAATTTTGCTTGTTCGCTTTCTGCCAAATCTTTTGGAAAAAACATAATGTGTTTTTTGTAATCTCCTTCTACAGCCATCATTTGTCCTGTGAGCATATCCGACAATTCACTAACTTCTGGATTAATGTGTTCGCCATGATAATTTCTCAAAACTTTGAGGTATTCTGTATATTCTTGCTCTGTGATTTCCATTTGAGTTTTTGTCAAATGAACATTTTTTAATAAACTTTCGTCAAAATCAGGTCTAAAACCAAGTTCATAAATAAACTCAAAACCATTTTTTGAATCCAAATTTAAAGCAGGAGTTGCCACTTCATCAAACATAGGTGGGATCAATAACTGAATATTTTGTTCCTTCACATAATTGTTCAAATGATCGGCTGCAATTTGGTTAATTTCTTCTGCCAAAACGCCTTTTCCATACATTTTTCTCACGACCTCCATAGGAACTTTCCCCGGTCTGAAACCTTTAATATTTACCTTTTTAGCGTATTCTTTCAATTTTTTATCTACGCTTGGTTGGTAATCTACTTCACTCATTTTAATTTGAATCGAAGCAGTAACATTGTCTTTTTTATCGAGAATAATTTCCAAAATATTGATGTTTAGAAGGTTATATTTTTAAAAATAAAAAAACCTCAACTGTGAAGATGAGGTTAAGAAGTGCGGATAGAGGGACTCGAACCCCCATGCCAAAGGCGCTAGATCCTAAGTCTAGTGCGTCTACCAATTTCGCCACATCCGCAGAAAATGTTTGCAAAGATAAATATTTTTTTTGATAAACAAATTTTTATCTTTGTTTTTTCAAAAAATAATTTTAATTTTTTATTTTCTAAACTTAAACAAAACAAATATAATACCTATTTTACTTCTTGAATTGTCATAAAACATTGATAATCAAAACTTTGTATTATATTATTTTGTATATCTATAAAAATTGTAATTCATGAATGCCATCAAAGAAACAAATTTTGAATTAGGACAAAAAAAATTTTATCGAGGCAAAGTCCGAGATGTCTATTATTTTGACAATCAAATGGCGGTAGTTGCCACCGATCGGATTTCTGCTTTTGATGTGGTTTTGCCCAAAGCAATTACTTACAAAGGACAAATTTTGAATCAGATTGCTGCCAAATTTTTGCAAGCTACCCAAAATATTGTACCAAATTGGTTGCAAAACATTCCGCATCCAAACGTAAGTGTGGGCGTAAAATGTGAACCTTTTGCCGTAGAAATGGTAATTCGGGGATATTTGGCGGGACATAGTTGGCGAGAATACAAAAGCGGAAAAAGAACGCTTTGCGGGGTAAATTTGCCCAACGGTTTGCGTGAAAACGATCCCTTTCCAAATCCGATCATTACGCCTTCAACCAAAGCCGCAGAAGGACATGATGAGGACATTTCCAAAGAAGAAATCATTGCCAAAGGCATTGTTTCAGCACAAGATTACGCACAAATAGAGGATTATACGTTCAAAATATTTGCCAAAGGAACGGAAATGGCAAAGGAAAGAGGTTTAATTCTGGTCGATACCAAATATGAATTTGGAAAATTTGATGGAAAAATCTATTTGATTGACGAAATTCATACCCCCGATTCTTCACGCTATTTTTATGCAGAAGGCTACGAAAAACGCCAAAAGGAAGGGCAGGCACAAAAACAACTTTCCAAAGAATTTGTACGCCAATGGCTCATTGAAAACGGTTTTCAGGGTAAAGAAGGGCAAAAAGTGCCTGAAATGACTCCTGAAATTGTAGACTCTATTTCGGAACGGTATATAGAACTTTACGAAAATATTATGGGCGAAAAATTTGTCAAAAATACAAGCAACAATTTGCTTGCCGACATAGAAAAGTCCATCAAACTTTAATTTTTTTAGGATTGGCAAGGCGGTCAAAATTATAGTGAAATATTCAAATCTTCCAAATGATAATAATTTGGAAAATTTGAATATTTTATAATTGTTCTTGTACTTTCTTCATACCTGTTGATGCTTTTTCTTCTATTTTTATCCAATTTTTTTCAGAAAAATTTGGAATTTTAGGATCAACAATAAATTTTTTACAATTTCTATCGGTATAACCTATCAAGCCCGCAGCAGGATAAACTTGCAAAGATGTACCCACTACCACCAACACGTCTGCCATTAAAACCTCTTGGCTTGCCTTTTTGATCATTGGTACTTCTTCGCCAAACCAAACAATGTGCGGTCGAAGTTGAAAACCTTTTTCGCAAAGATCACCCATTTTTAATTCCCAACCATTAGAATTAATTTTGGAAATAGGATAAATTAGTTCAGGATATTTTTCGCTTCTGACCAGAAAAAGTTCTCCATGCAAGTGCATCACATTTGAAGAACCTGCCCTTTCATGCAAATTATCCACATTTTGAGTAATGATCAACACTTCAAATTTATCTTCCAATTCCTTAATGATGTGGTGAGCAGGATTTGGGACTACCTCTAATGCTCTTTTGCGTCTTTGGTTATAAAAATTTTGCACCAACTCAGGATTTTTTTTCCAACCTTCAGGGGAAGCCACATCTTCTACTTTGTGATTTTCCCATAAACCATCAGAATCTCTAAAAGTTGCAATTCCGCTTTCTGCACTAATCCCTGCCCCAGAAAGAACGACTAATTTTGGTTTTGACATAATAATTCGTGATTTTAGGCTAATTTTTAACTAAATCCACAAAATTATTTTTGTGAACTGGCTTTACTATTTTTTTAGCGAATCTTAGATTAAATGCAAAAATAAGTCTTTTTTGTGAGGTTTAAAAATAGTTGCATCAAAAAAAGTAAATATTTGAAAATAATATTACATAAGAAAAATTTTTTTTTTAGTATTTTTCAATTATTTTTTCTTTTAATATTTTTCTTTTAGTATTTAATTGTCTGATAATGAAGTTCTTAAGTGTTCTCTAATTGTTTATAAAATAAAAATATGTTTCATGTAGGAACTTTTAGACTTTTGTAAAATACTTGCATTTAGAAAAATAAGCCTTTACTTTTGTGAAAACAAATTTTATTAATCACTTTAAACTTTTAGCTAATTAAATGTAACCACTATGAAAAAATCTTCATCAAGCCTAGCTAGCTTACTTATTTGGGGCTTTGCTTTTTTAATGCTCACCGCCTTTAACTTGCCTGAAAAAAGTCGTTCTAGCAAAAAAGAACAACGCAAAGAGTGGAAACAAAAACTTAAACTTCGTAAGAAAAATATAAAACCATTGCCAATGGTGGCTTTACCTACCCTAAAATCTGCCATTATTGGACTGGATAATCGTCATATAGATATTGTTCGTCAACTTACTGATCCTGCACAAAATCCACATTTACCCGTTATCAAACCCATTATTTTACCTAAAAGTATTCGCAGTTCAATGGCTTTTTTGCAAGATAGCATTGTGAGTTATGCCAAAAAATTTCTTGGAGTGAGATACAGACATTCTGGTAAAAACGAACAACAAGGTTTTGATTGTTCTGGTTTTACGTCTTATGTAATGTCAAATTTTGGCTACGAATTGTCGCCTTCTTCTTTTAAACAATCAATGTCGGGTGTGGTGGTAAATATTTCGCAAGCACAAAAAGGTGATTTGTTGTTTTTTGGTTATGAAGACCGCCGCCACGTGTACAGAGTTAGTCATGCAGCCCTTGTTATTTCTGAAAAAGGAGAACCTTTAAAAATGATTCACGCATCTTCAGGGCGTAGAGGAGTGGTCATTGATGATATAAATTCTTCTTCTTGGAAATCTTATTATGCCAAACGTTTACTTTTTGTGAAAAGAGTATTGGCTATAGATCAAGAATTAATTGCTGCAAAATAATCTAAAAAGGTCGGATTTCTAAAGGTCTGACCTTCTGAAAATTATCAAATATATTTTCTATATAACTGTAAAACAAAATATCCGTAACTTTTGGCGAGTCTGATATTTCCCCACTACTTATCATATTTTAGATTTAGATGCCTAAAATTCTACATTTTAATTCCAAGCAAAGTAATATCGTCCCTTTGTTCGGCTTCTTTTTGGTGATCTTTAAGAGCTTGCAATAATTTTTCTCTTTGAGTAGTTGCAGACAAATGTGAGTTTTCCTTCAAAATTTGTTGAAGGCGAGGCGTACCAAATTTTTGTTTTTCGTTTCCGCTTTGATCAATCATTCCGTCAGAAGTCAAATAAAGCATATCGTTTGTATTTAACATCAACTCTTGGCAAGTAAAAGGTTGCGCACTCAACGAAAACCCGCCTACCGACTTAGAATCGCCTTTTAAGGTTTGCAATTCATTGGTCAGAGATCGCACAAAATACAAAGGTCTTTTTGCTCCTGAAAACAATACTTTATTTTCTTTTTGATTTACCTTTTCGACCATGCACAAACAAGCGTCCATGCCGTCATCGTTGGTTTTTTCGTCTTGTTTCAATACATTTCTTACGCTAATATTCAGATTTTCAAGCACTTGCGCAGGATTGTGAATGTCGTTTGTATTGACAATTTCATTCAAAAACGCATTCCCGATCATACTCATAAACGCACCTGGCACGCCATGACCTGTACAATCTACAACTGCCAAAAAATACTTATTTTCTGCAATTTGACTGAACCAATAAAAATCACCTGAAACAATATCTTTGGGAATAAAAATGGTAAAATAATCGCTTAAACATTCTTTCATGGCATTTTCGCTAGGCAAAATTGCTTGCTGAATGGTTTTGGCATATCGAATACTGTCCGTAATATTTTTGTTTCGGTCTTGAATAATTTTATAAGATTGTGTATTTTCCAAAGCAATGGCAATATAAGAAGCCAAAGTTTGCAAAACCATCAAAGATTGTTCGCTGTACGCATTCTTTCTAAAACTTTGAACGGTAACTACACCTTTTGGTTGATTTTCGCTAATTAAAGGCAAATAAATTAAAGATTGTGGCATTTCGCTAGAAACATCATATTTGTCTACTTTCAAATATTTTTTGTAATCAATAGATAAATCATTGATTATCACAGGTTTCTGATTTTTAAAACACCAAACAGAAAATTTACTTTCGTTTGCCAAACTTTCTTCTAAATAAGGGATCATTTCTCCAGAATCTATAAATCTACGAAATTCTAAGCGGTGATCTTTTGCGTTGTATGCTCCAACACCAAACACATTTGCGTCCATTAAAGCTGCTACGTTTTGGTGAACAGTCATTGCCAAACCATCAAAATCTAGGGTCGCAGCTATTTTTTGACCAATTTCGTTAATGCCTTCGATGTTTTTGTAGGCTTTTTCTATTTCCTCTTTTTGTTTTTTGATATTTCGGGCAACAAAATAATAGACAATCGCAATGGCGATCAAAATAAGACTTGTCAAACTAAAAATAACCAATTCTGCCAATGCAAAATTTTTGGTACTTTCTACTTCTTCTTTAACTTCTTGTATTTGAGTGTCTTTTTCGCTAACCAAATTGGTCATTTTATCTACTACATTTTTCGTTTTTTCTTGTGCGTCTTCATAGGCTACTTCGTTGGCGACCAAAGCACCAACTAATCTTTCTAAATCCGCTTTTAATCGTTTTTTTTCGTTGGAAGTAATCTCGCCTTCATGGTTGTTCAATTTGATGTTGATCGCCTCTATTTGAGAAAGAATTAAAACGCCTTTTTGAGAAAGGTTTTGTTTTTCTAATTCTAACTCATTGATAATCAAGTTGAAATCGTTGCTATAAGCGTATCCAGATGTATCTGTATTTGCTTCCGATACTTCTACTACTACTTCTGCGGTTTCTGTACTACTTTTTCTGAAATTGATGCTGCTTTTTTCAGGATTTGTAAAATTTTGAGTGGTGAGTGCATAGCCTTTCAAAGAAATTTTCATGCTTTCAAAAGGCGATTCGTTGTTTTCGTGGGTATATTTGAACATACCTTTTTCATCAGTCATAATATTTTGCCCGCCCAAATTGATTTCTTTTTTTGGAATAGCTTTTCCATGTTCGTCAAAAACTTGGATAGTGTATTCAACGGCTTTATTTTTGGGTTGTTCTAATTTCGGTTCGTCTGCCAAAAGTAAACCATAAGTATTCAAATCTCTTAAATCCCTAATTACATATTCCTGACCGTTGATTTTGAACTTGCTACTGTTTTCAATTTGTACATGACTTGGAAGATAAAACTCAAAATCTCCCTTAGAGTCAGTCATTACTTCCTCTCCTGAAAAAATAATTTTTGTATGTGCTGCAAATTTTCCTGACGTATATTTTGCTTTTCCACGAAATTTATATTTTTCTTTGTGCAAATAAATATTCAATATTTGCTTTTTAGAATCATATTCAATATTTTTCTTTACCTGATCTTTTCCATATCTTGCTACGACATCTTCTTCTACAGGTATTCTTAATTTTTCAAGATAAAAGATCGCCATTCCATTAAAGGCATCTCTTTCTATTCCAAATAAGGCAATTTTTGCATTTATTTTTTGTTTTTTAAAATCGAAAACATAGCAAGTTATTTTTACTTCCTCTTTTGTTTTTGCGTTTTGTGCAAAAGTTTTTTCGGCAAAAGAGAATATAAAAAAAATGATCATAGCCCAAAAAGCTATTTTCCTAAATATCAAAGATGTTGTTTCCAAAATA
>RDXG01000143.1 GCA_004292785.1 Bacteroidota bacterium | reverse complement strand
ATTCGTGGTGCTTTGTTGAATTGGGCAAAATATGATCGTGGAGGCAGTATTCCAATGATTTTCAGAAATATTTTCCTAACAGCTCCAGATTTAGGAAATGATGCTTTGCAAGGTT
Organism: Bacteroidota bacterium; assembly: GCA_004292785.1. Taxonomy (GTDB): domain Bacteria; phylum Bacteroidota; class Bacteroidia; order Cytophagales; family Thermoflexibacteraceae; genus RDXG01. The sequence continues at coordinate 2,501 of RDXG01000143.1, read as the reverse complement.
TGGCAGGACAAATTTTCTGCGGTTCTTCCAGAAATGTAGTGGTTTTCTATGCCGCAGACGATTATTCTTTGCGTGCTAGCAAAATCCCTTCCGCAGGCGAAGTTTCCTCTCGCAGATTGGGACATACAGGACCTGACGACATAAAAAAAACGCCTAGAAATGTTTACGCATTTGATTGCGATGAATTTAATAACGAATATGACAACCCGCTTGGACATACTTATTTTTTGAGTGACGAAACAGGAAAACGTCCGGGAAAAGTATTTTTGCAAATTTTTAAAGGCATCAAATCGGGCAGATTGGTTCACACCACAGAAGTAGAACGCACCGAGATTTTATAGTTTTTTTAGTAGTTAAAATCAAATCATCGACAATTTTATTTTATGCCAAAATAAAATTGTCGATTATTTTTGTAGTATGCTTGATCCAACAAATTAACAAAAAAAGAAGTCAGACATTTGTCGGACAATTTATCAAATCATATAAAATTAACAAAAAAATAAGTCAGACATTTGTCGGACAATTTAGCAAATCATATAAAATTAACAAAAAAATAAGTCAGACATTTGTCGGACAATTTAGCAAATAACATAAATTAACAAAAAAATGAAGTGGCTTTTCAACATGGCTTGGCGAGATGTTCGCAGAAATCCAACACGATTATTTATTTTTATTTCTTCTATTATTTTGGGAATTGCTTCATTGGTAGCGATCAATTCTTTTAGCGAAAATTTGCAGCAAGATATTGACAATCAGGCAAAAGAACTATTAGGAGCTGATTTGGTGCTGAATGTAACCCAAGAACTCAAGCCTGAAACACGTAAATTTTTGGACTCTTTGGGCGGAACGCAAGCAAGAGAAATCAATTTTGCGTCGATGGTTTTGTTTCCAAAAAACAACGGATCGCGCTTGGTGCAAGTGCGTGCGCTCGAAGGAAATTATCCTTTTTATGGAAACATCGAAACCCTTCCGCAAAATGCAAACAAAATATTTTTGAACCAACAAAAAGCAATCGTAGAACAAACTTTACTTATTCAATTCGATTCTGACAAAGGCGATTCGGTAAAAATTGGAAACATTAATTTTGAAATCGAAGGTAAAATAACCAAACTTCCAGGACAATCAGGAATTACGGCAAGCGTTGCGCCTGTGGTTTACATTCCGATCAAATATTTGGATCAAACCAATTTGGTACAAAAAGGAAGTCGAGTAAATTATCGTTTTTACTACAAATTTGCAGAAAATTTTGAAACAGAAAAATTATTAGATCAAATCAGAACGCGCCTAGAAAAAGAAAGCATTACTTCCGAAACCGTAGAAAGTCGCAAAAAAACAACTAGCAAAACTTTCCAAAGTCTCAACGATTTTTTGAATTTGGTCAGTTTTGTGGCTCTTTTGTTGGGTTGCGTGGGGGTGGCGAGTGCGGTTCATGTTTATGTCAAAGAAAAAATTTCTAGCATCGCCATTTTGCGTTGTTTGGGTGCAAGTGGAAGTCAAACTTTTGCTATTTTCCTAATTCAAACGGTTTTTATGGGTTTTGTAGGTTCTGTTGTGGGAGCATTTTTGGGGTCTGCCATTCAAAGCATTTTGCCTTTAGTTTTTGCCGATTTTTTGCCTTTGTCTATGACTTTGCAAATTTCATGGAACGCTATTTTTTCAGGAATTTTTATTGGTACAGGAATTTCTTTGCTTTTTTCGCTTTTGCCATTAATTTCTGTTCGCCAAATTTCGCCATTACGTACTTTACGCCTCGATTTTGAAGAAAATATCCGCTTTGATTGGCTTTTATTGCCTATTTATCTCTTAATTTTAGGTTTTATTCTTTGTTTTTCGTTTTTGCAAATTGGAAGTTGGTTTAATGCCAGTATTTTTACTATTGCCATTTTATTTGCTTTTTTGTTGTTGGCAGGCATGGCAAAACTTTTTATTTGGCTTGTCCGAAAATATTTTCCTTCTTCTTTGACTTATGTTTGGCGACAAGGTTTGGCAAATTTGTATCGACCTAATAATCAGACACTTATATTGGTTTTGTGCATTGGTTTGGGAACGGCTTTGATCTCGACTTTGTTTTTTATTCAAGATTTATTGATTAGCCAAGTTACGCTAAGAAATCAGGGAAGTCAGCCAAATATGATTTTGTTTGACATTCAAAACCCTCAAAAACAGGCAGTTATAGATTTAACCAAAAAAATGAATTTGCCTATTTTGCAAGAAACCCCAATCATTACCATGCGTTTGTTTGCCGTAAATGGAAAAGATCGAGAACAAATGAAAAAAGACTCAATAAACAAACCAGACTCAGACGGAAAAACAAAAAAAGCCTTGCGTGTGCCAGATTGGGCAATAGACCGCGAATACAGAGTTACCTACCGCGATACGCTATCCAAATCTTCGGAAGAAATAACCGAAGGAGTTTGGCGGGGCAAAGTAAATTCGGAAAAAGACAGCATTTTTGTTTCTTTTGATGGAGATTATGCCAAACGAATGAACGTAAAAATTGG
>RDXG01000142.1 GCA_004292785.1 Bacteroidota bacterium | reverse complement strand
GTTATTGATTTGCAAAAACCGTTTTTTTTTCAAAAAAGGCGTGAACGATCCATCGAAAAAGCTCGAAAATTGAACTTGCATATTTCTGAAAAATTCGAGGCAGAACTTTTTTGGGAAACACTTTTGATCCCGAATTTGCAAAACCGTTTTAAGCTAAAACCTGTACATAATATTTTGGAAATCAATGATTTACACCAAAAATTTCCTGATCATATTTCTTTGCATCAAATTTTTTTGGAAAACGAATTGTTGGCGGGCGCAATGATTTGGCAAAATCAGCAAAGCGTTCATGCCCAGTACATTGCGGGCAGTGATTTTGGCAAAAAAAGTGGTGCTTTGGATTTTTTGTTTGCGCATTTGATCAAAAAACGATATGCCGATCAGCATTTTTTTAGTTTTGGTATTTCGACCAGCGATCCGCAGACATTAAATCAGGGTTTATTGGATTGGAAAACAGGTTTTGGGGCAAAAATTGTCTTACACGACATTTATAAAATAGAAACAAAAAATTATATAAATTTATAGAAATCATTGATAATCAAACCTATAAGGTTTTTTTGACCTTATAGGTTTCTAAAACTAAGCTTTTTTAGTTTTGGCTTTGCTAGGTTTTGTTTCTGCCTCTTTAACTTCTGTTTTTTCCTTAGTTTCTGCCTTTGGTTTTGCAGGAGTTTTTGGCTTTGCAGGAGCTTTTTCAACAGCCACAACTGTAGGTTTTACAGGTTCAACCGATTTTCCGAGAACAGAACTTTGGATATATTCGCCCCAAGTAAGGTTAGATTGCCCATCTTTATGTGCTTTTGCACGTTTGATCGCCAATTTTGCAGCCGATTCTACCACCCAATCAAAGTTTTCTTGACCAACCGAAGCAATGTCAGCATCAGGAGCAGGATTACAAAAATCAATAGCATAAGGAATACCATCTCTAATTGCAAATTCTACAGTGTTGAAGTCATAACCTAAGGCTTTATTGAGTTTGAGAACATAGCCTTTGATCAAATCGATCAATTTTTTCTCTTTTGACATCGTTGGTGCAACATAACGCAAATGATGCGGGTTTCTTGGGTCATAAGGCATAATTCTAACATCTTCTTGCCCAATGCAATAGCAACGGTAATAGTCGGTAAATATAATTTCTTCTTGAAGCATCATTACCAACTCATTTGTTTCAGGATGTTTTGCATACAAATCGTTTTTATCTTCCAAACGATACACGCTTTTCCAACCGCCGCCTGCGTGGGGTTTCATGTAAGCAGGGAAACCAACGCCTTCAACCATGCTGTCCCAATTCATGCCTGCCAAATTTCTGAAAGACATACCATTTGTACCTTCTGGATGTTTGTTTGATGGCAATAAAAGCGTTTTAGGCACAGGAATTCCCAATTTTACTGCCAAAGCGTTGTTAAAAAACTTTTCGTCTGCTGACCACCAAAATGGATTGTTGATCACAGCTGTTCCGCAAATAGCTGCATTTTTGAGCATGGCACGATAAAAAGGAACGTCTTGAGAAATTCTGTCGATAATCACAGCATAACCAGAATCAACGGCTTGTTCGCATTTTTCCACAGAAACTAATTCTGCATGAATTCCTTTTTGGTTTTTCGCATTTACCGCTTCAACAAATGCTTGCGGAAATGTGTTTTCTTGTCCAAATAAAATACCTATTTTTTTCAATTTGCAATAATTTTAAGGTGAACAGATTTTTGATAATCAAAATTAAGAAAAAAAAGCAATATACAAATTTTTTTTCGTTTTTTTAGAAAAACAGTTTATAAAAATTATTCGTAAGGTAGAAAAATAAATAAATATTTACTCAATAATAGCTCATTTACAATCCAAAAGTTAAATAATAATTCCTTATTTTTAAATACATAAGTAAATATTTTTTTGCTTTAAACGTTTCGATAAAAAAATAATCTAAGTGAAAAAAAAAATGAAAAAATTATATATATTTTTACTTATTTTTATCTTTTGTCAAGGAATTGCAATTGCACAAAAAGATTCTGTAAAAAATCAACCTGCAAAAAAATTTGCCATTTTATTGGCTTTTGATTCAAGAAATACCTTTTTGAGTTTAAACAAAAA
>RDXG01000007.1 GCA_004292785.1 Bacteroidota bacterium | reverse complement strand
AAAAAACCAGTTTTGTCCAATGTTATACAAGCCATAAATTGGCATAAACGAATCATTATTTTTGGTTTGCGCCACCAACATGGCAGACAAAAGTTGCCCTTTTGGGTCAGAAACGACCTTGATTTGAGGTTTGTATTCATTCAGAAAAAAGAAAGGTTTTTGCGGTTTTTGTTTGCCCGTAGCCACCACCATTTCCACTCTGCCACGCAAAACACAAGGATTATTTTTGACATCTAAAAGTTCTGCTTGCATGGTGGCTTCCATAAAAGTACGATATTTTTTTGGGGCATAAAAATCCACCATTTGAATAATTGGCAAAATAAAAAAGGCTTTCATATCCTCTTCGTTCCAAAAATCTGCAAAATCTGCCAAAAAAAGCCTTAATTTTTCAGAAATTTGTTCTTCTGTTTGGTTTAGTGGCTGTTCAAATTCTAGCCATTCGTCCATAATTGGCATTTTTTTGACTTGTTCAATGCCAAAAGTGAGTTCAACTTCTTCAGTTTCCCATTTTTCAAAGTTCAACTTCTTCAGTTTCCCATTTTTCAAAAGATTTCATGTTGGTTTTGGGTTTTATTCAGACAAAATTACGAAAAAAACTTATTCAAACTCAAAAACAATTGGCGATTTCTCGATTTCTATTCCTGTGATTTGTTGAGAAATTAACAAATATTTAAATTTCTCTGAAATAATAGAGTCTTACCCCACTATAATCTTTCCTTTCTGTGGAATAATCTAAAATAAGTAATGAAAATAAATTAGTTTACATTATTTCACTGCTATTGATAATCAAATTTATCCGACACCTTTGAGGTGTCTGATAATTATTTTCTATTACTTATAGTATCTCATATTCAATAATTTTATTTTAGTTTTCCTATTCTTGATCAAAATCTACCTTTTTATACAAATTAGCCATCAAAACAAAACCATTTTTATTTCCAAATCAAGAAAAAAAGAGTCAGACGCTAAAAACAACGCCTGACCAATTAAAAAATTAACCTTTTTGTGTATCTTTCACCCGAATATCTCCGAGCAACACGTCCCAAAAACCAATCAAACGACCACCGATTTGCGTCTGTTTGCGTTCTACATAAATGGTAATATCTTTTTTGGTAACA
>RDXG01000141.1 GCA_004292785.1 Bacteroidota bacterium | reverse complement strand
CACAGAACGCAAAGCCAACAAACTCGGAATTGGCAAACGATCAGGGCTTGCATTGCGGTCAGAAATGATCAAAACAGATGCTTTTTTGTTATTTACCGCATCTACGGCTTGCTTTGCCAACAAATCTAAGGCATTTTGGAAACCCACAGAACCATGTTCGCGGTTAAAGGTCATGTCCAACTCATGAGAAATGACCTGAAAATCAGACACTTCTGGGTTTTCTAAACTTCGCACAAATTCCATTTGCCCCAAATTCAGAATCGGACTTTCCAATTCAAAGGCTTTTGTTGGCGGTAAAAGTTCTTTTTTAGCAAAAATATTAGGTTTTTTTCCTAAATACGTAACCAAATCTGTTACATTTTTTTCGCGAATATAATCCAAAGGCGGATTGGTTACTTGCGCAAAATTTTGGAAAAAATAATCGAAAAACGATCTTGGTTCATCAGAAAAAATAGCCAAACGCGCCGTATCTCCCATTGATCCAATAGGTTCTTTGCCCGTACTCATCATCGGGATCAGGATTCTGGAAATGTCCTCTTCTGTGTAAGAAAACAAATATTTTTTATCCAAATGTTCGGCATGAGTTTGTTTAGGTTCGAGATGCACCAAAGGCACTAATCGCGGATCAAAAATGGCTTCTACATTCAATTTCGATTCGCTAGGATCATTAAAATTGATGTCGCCTGTAACCAAATCAGCCACAACTCCTGTTCCTGCGTTCAAAGTTCCTTTTTGTTTGATCACCGATTCGTCTAAATGAAACGAACCAGCTTCTGAACTCAAATAAAAAAAGTCGTCTGTCATTGCCCAACGGCAAGGTCTAAAACCGTTTCTGTCGAGTCTTGCTCCCAATTTTCTGCCATTAGAATAGGTAATCATGGCGGGACCGTCCCAAGGCTCCATCACTCTGCTCCAAAATTTGTAATAGGCTTTGTCGAGTTTGGCAGGTGGCATCATGATCGCCAATACGTCTTCCATGTCGTGCATGGAACTGCGGTACGCCATCGCCTCTACCATTTCGTTTAAACTGCCCGAATCGCTGATTCCTTCTCTGGTCAAAAGTTCTTCTTTGCGTAAACCCAAAGATTTTTCACGAGAAAAAGCATTAGAACGATTGCCCTCAATGGTATTGATTTCGCCATTGTGTCCGACCAATCTGAAGGGCTGAACTTTGTCCCAAGTGCTGACCGTGTTCGTACTAAAACGTCTGTGAAACATTCCAAAACGCGTTTTGAAATTTGGGTTTTGCAAATCCAAATAAAAGCGTTCCAAATCGGAAGCACGAGTCAAACCTTTGTAAACAATGGTGTTTGCGGACAAAGAATTAAAGAAAAATTCACGAGGGCGACCAGGAAAAATCTCTTTTTGGCGCATTCTGTTGAACATATTTGCTTGATAAAGCAATTTGTCAAAAGAATAATCGGTTCTGCAATGCGAAGGACGTTTGATGATGGCATGAACCATTGGTGGCAGAAGTTCTAGGGCTTGTTTTCCCAAAACGGACTTGTCGATGGGAACATCTCTATATTCCAATACTTTCATTCCCATAAAATCAAATATTTCCTCGAAATGATGCACAGAAATACGTCTTCTTTCAGGATCAACAGGCAAAAAAAGGGAAGCCACCGCAATGTCTCCTTTTTCGTAACCCAACATTTCAAAAGGAATATCAGTCATAATGCCCGAACCGTCTGCGGTAATCATGTCCGCACTACAACCTCCTCGATGCTCTTGACAACGCAAAGCGAGCAAAGTTTTTTGCAAAATTTCGTTTGAATATGAGCCATTTCTACTTACAACAAAGCCAACGCCACAAGCCGATTTTTCAATATTTTCAATATTTATCATATATTTTTACGATCTAGCTAATTAAAACCTAAAATTAATAGTATTTTTTTAAATAAACTTATTTTTCGATGATTTTTTTTAATTTTAAGAAAAATTTGAAAATATCTAAATTTGGAAAATGATCACAAACAATAGTTTTCTAATTATTCCAAAAAAAATGAATAAATTGCAGGCGGTTTTCTAAGTTTTTGAGACAAACAAATATGATCGCTAATTTCGAATTTTTTTATACTTATTTGCAAGGT
>RDXG01000311.1 GCA_004292785.1 Bacteroidota bacterium | reverse complement strand
GGCATCGAAATCAAAGAAGACATTGCCAAAAGAATTGACGAAACAAGCATCGAACAAATCGAATTGCGTTCTGTTCTTACTTGCGAAGCAAAACAAGGCGTTTGTTCAAAATGCTACGGCAGAAATTTGGCATCAGGAAAAATGGTACAAATTGGTGAGGCTGTGGGCGTAATTGCTGCACAATCTATCGGTGAGCCAGGTACACAGCTTACTTTAAGAACCTTCCACGTTGGGGGTGCTGCGTCTAACATTGCTACTGATGCAAGTATTCGTTCCAAATTTGCGGGAAAAGTTGAGTTCGAAGAAATGCGTTTTGTGCCAACTTTGATCAATGATGAACAGCTCGATGTTGTTATGGCAAGAACCGCAGAGGTAAAAGTGCTTAATTCTTTGAAACAAATTTTGATCACTTATCATATTCCTTATGGTGCATTTTTAAGAATCAAAGACGGACAAATGATCGAAAAAGGTCAGGAGCTTTGTTTTTGGGATCCTTACAATGCGGTTATTTTGTCGCAATATGAAGGAGTGGTAGAATTTGATGCCATCGAAGAAGGCGTTACCTTCCGCGAAGAATATGACGAACAAACAGGACACCGCGAAAAAGTGATTATTGATACTCGTGATAAAACCAAAAATCCTGCGATTATGGTTCATGGATTGAATGGTGAAAAAATGAGTAGCAACGTTCCAGTGGATTCGCATTTGGCGGTTGAACATGGAGATCGTGTAAAAGCGGGTCAAGTGTTGGTAAAAATTCCAAGAAAAACAGGTAAAACCAGAGATATTACAGGAGGTTTGCCACGAGTTACAGAGTTGTTTGAGGCTAGAAACCCATCAAATCCAGCAATTATTAGTGAAATTGATGGTTACGTGTCTTATGGTGTTATCAAACGAGGTAATCGTGAAATTTTTGTGCAGTCAAAAGATGGTGTATTGAAAAAATACATGGTGCCTTTGTCTAAACACATTTTGGTTCAAGAAAACGATTATGTGAGGGCAGGTTATCCGCTTTCTGACGGTGCAACTACGCCTTCCGATATTTTGGCTATCAAAGGACCTACTGCGGTTCAAGAATATTTGGTAAACGAAATTCAAGAAGTTTACCGTTTGCAAGGGGTAAAAATCAATGACAAACACATTGAAGTAATTGTTCGTCAGATGATGCAAAAAGTGATCATTATCGATCCAGGTGATACTACTTTCTTACCAGGTCAAGTGGTGGATCGCTTTACGGTAATGGATAAAAATGATGCAATTTTGGACAGAAAAGTAGTTACAGAATCAGGCTCTTCGCCAAAAATGCAACCAGGCATGATTGTAACGGCAAGAGAGTTGAGAGACGAAAATTCTAGTTTGAAACGTAGAGATTTGAAAGTAGTTAAAGTTAGAGATGCACAAGCAGCTGTTTCTAAACCTACTTTGCAAGGGATCACGCAGGCATCTTTGGGAACAAAAAGTGTGTTTTCGGCTGCATCTTTCCAAGAAACTACTAAGGTTTTGAGTGAAGCAGCCATCAGAGGAAAAATTGATTATTTGAATGGTTTGAAAGAAAATGTTATTGTTGGACACTTAATTCCTGCGGGAACAGGTATGCGACAATACAACGAAATCAAAGTCTTTTCAAAAGAGGAACAGGAGGCACTGAAAGAATCGAAAGAGGCTTTCACAAAATCTTCTAAGAAGCAGCAAATGTACCAAGACTAAAAATAAAAAAGGCTTACTTTATGGTAAGCCTTTTTTGTTGTAAATTATTCAAAAAAAATATATAATTGCAAAATTATTTTTTATATTTCGAGGATAAATGTCTTAAAAGTATAAAATAAACAAAGTTTAGACTCAAATTTGTAGCTGTTTTTTGCTAGAAAAAATTAATATTGTATTATACTAAAATATGAATTCTAGATTTTTTTGTGTGATATTGTTATTTTTTGGAATTTATACGACTGTTTTAGCACAAAATGACCTTCGTTTTTTGCGACCTGACGCAGAAATTCTTTCAGAAAATAATGTATATGATTTTGTCCAAGATCAATCTGGTTTTATTTGGTTGGCTACTGCAAACGGAATATGTCGTTATGACGGTTATTCTGCGAGTCTTTTGCAAAGCCATTTGATCAATAGGTCTGTTTTTAAACAAGAAATATTTAGGAGTTTATTAATAGACAAACAGGGATATTTGTGGGCAGGTTCTAGATCAGGCAAATTATATCGATACAAAAGCGGAATCGTGGAGTTAATACAATATGCTGATAGTCAATGGGTTGAAAATAAATCTATTGAAAAAATAATTCAGGCAGAAGATGGCACGATCTATTTAGCTTCTTGGGGAGCAGGGATTTTTTCCCATAAAAATGGCAAATGGATCAACTTCAAACATGATCCAAAAAATCCTAATTCTTTGAGTTCAAACGACATCAATTGTATTTTGGAAAGCAAACAAGGTGATATTTGGGCAGGTGCTTGGCATGGAGGCTTAAACCGTTACAAAAACGGAAAATTTATTCATTATTTGAACGATCCAAAAAATCCGTTTTCTGCAATGAACGACAATCCCAGATGTTTGTTTGAAGATTCCAGAGGAAGAATTTGGGTTGGTTTTTGGGGAAGTGGAGTGGCACGAATCGAAAATGAGAAATTTATTCATTACAAACATGACCCAAAAAATCCGAAATCAATTAGTGGAGAAAAAGTGCTTTCCATAACAGAAACACCTAATGGCATCATTTGGGTGGGCTGTTGGGGAGGCGGATTAAATGCTTTTGAAAACGATCAATTTACGCGGTATTTACACAATCCACAAAATCAGGCAAGCATTGGAGCAGACGAAATAGAGGTTTTGAAAGTTGATAAACAAGGAAGTTTGTGGATTGGAATGCACTCTGCGGGCTTGAATAGGATGGCGGTAAGTCCTTTTGCGAGTTATAGGCATCATTTTTTTGACAAAAATAATTTTAATGGAAATTTGGTACACGCCATCATTTGCGATTCGGTTGATAGAGTTTGGATTGGCTCAGTAGCTGGAATTAGTATCCTCGAAAAAGGAGAATTTAAACAACTCAAAGACAATTCAATTTCTGAAAATATGGATACTAACGGAGTGGTAAGTTTGTTGTTTGATAAAAAAGGCGCACTTTGGATTGGAAGATATGACGGAGGTTTGAGCCGATATCAAGATGGAAAATTTACTTATTTTAAATTAGATGGCTACAAAAATTCAAATATTTTAACAGTTTTGACTTTATACGAAAGCGAAGATGGAAAAATATATGCGGGCATAGAAAATGGCGGTTTGACTTATTATGAAAACGGTAAATTTTATTCCTATAAACATTCTGCCGATGCAAATAGCATTAGCAGTAATAAAGTTACCTGTATAACCGAAAAAAAAGGAGAATCTACGCTTTGGGTTGGAACAAGTGGAGGAGGCTTAAACAGGTTGAAAGATGGAAAATTTAAACATTTTTTGAATAATCCAAAAGATTCTAATTCATTGAGCGACGACAATATAAATCACATTTATTATGCAAAAAATGGTATTTTATGGATTGCGACCAATAATGGTTTGAATAGTTTTGATGAAAAAAATAATAAATTTGAGGTTTTTAACAAAAAAAATGGTTTCCTAACCAACGTTATTCAATCTATTGTTGAAGATAATAGCGGAAATTTGTGGTTAGGTACAATTTGGGGATTGGCAAAATTTAATCCAAAAACTAAAAAAGTACAAACTTTTACGCTAAAAGATGGCTTACAAAACCAAAATTTTAATCAAGGGGCAGTTGGCAAATCTGCGGATGGACGATTATTTTTTGGCGATAAAGGAGTTATTCATTTTTATCCATCTAAAATTAATTTGAATACGACTGCGCCAACAGTGGTTTTAACAGATTTTCACATATTTAATCGCGCTGTTGAGTTAGATTCTTTAACTACTTTTTCAAAACCATTTCACGAACTTACAGAAATTATTTTGGATCATACTCAAAACGTATTTTCTTTTCATTTTGCAGCCCTAAATTACAAAACCAACGAAAAAAACCAGTATTCATATTATTTGGAAGGTTTTGAAAAAGATTGGAACGAAGCTAGTTTTGTTCGTTCTGCAACTTATACCAATATTCCTAGCGGAGAATACGTTTTTCGGGTAAAAGCATCCAACAATGACGGAGTTTGGAACAATGAAGGTTTTTCGATAAAAGTAATTATTTTGCCACCATTTTGGAAAACTTGGTGGTTTGTGAGTTTGCTTTTACTTACTTTGGTTTCAATTTTGGTAAGCATTTATAAAATTCGAACCAAAAATTTGAAACGTCAAAAAGAAGAATTAGAGAATCAAGTCAAAATTAGAACGGCAGAATTGGAAGTCAAACAAAGTGAAGTCATACAAAAAAATGCTGTTTTGAACAAACAAAAACAAGAAATTCAAAGGCAACGAGACGATATTTTGGAAAAAAGCGAGTCTTTAACCAAACAAAAAGAAGAAATTGAATCGCAAAGAGATTACATTTTAGAAAAAAATGCTGATTTGCAACAACAAAAAGAAGAAATTGAAACACAAAGAGATGCCATTTTGGAAAAAAATGCCGATCTACAATTACAAAACGAGGAAATTCAATTTCAACGCAACAGAATCAGCAGACAAAAAGAGGAAATTGAAAATTTGTTCAGTAACATTCAGGCGTTTACCTTGATCGGGCAAAAAATAACTTCCATCCTCGATTTGGAAAACATGATCGCCACTGTTTATGAATATGTAAACGAATTAATGGACGCATCAGCCTTTGGCATAGGCATTTACAACGAAAATTTACAAAGAATAGAGTTTAATGGTTTTATGGAAGACGGGAAATTTCTGCCTTTTTTCTATCACGATTTATCTGACAAAAATAGGTATTCAGTTTGGTGCGCCCAACATAAAAAACCAATATTAATGAATGACGTAGATGCGGAATACATGAATTATGTAGAAGTTTGGTTAAATGCCATCGAAGGAAAAAATGCTCAATCTTTAATTTATTTGCCATTGTTTTTCGAAGAAAAAGTAATTGGTGTGATGACTGTGCAAAGTTGGGAAATTAATGCTTATCAAGAACAAGACCTAACCATGATCAAAGGAGTTGCATCTTATATTGCCATTGCTTTGACAAATGCAAACAATTATCAACTTTTAAATTCTTCAAAACATAGTTTGCAACAAAAAAACACACAAATTACGGACAGTATTCGTTATGCGCAAACCATTCAGGAAGCCATTTTGCCAACTGATAGCCAAATGAAACAAATGTTTGGCGAAAATAATTATTTTGTTTTGTTCAAACCAAAAGACATCGTAAGTGGTGATTTTTATTGGGCGGGACAAGTTGGAAAACAGAATTTAATTGCCGTTATCGATTGCACAGGACATGGCGTGCCAGGTGCTTTTATGTCTATGATCAGCAATACTTTGCTAGACGAAATTGTGTATATCGAAAAAATTACTGAACCAAAACAAGTATTGATCACGCTAAACCAAAAAGTGGTTGCCGTGTTAAAACAAGAAGAAGGAAACAATAAAGATGGCATGGATTTGAGTTTTTTGAAAATTGAAAGACAAGAACTAAATCATCATTTATCTTTTTCTGGTGCAAAAAGACCATTAGTTTATGTAAAAAAACAGGATTTATTGGTTTGTGTAACAGAAGGTTCACGAAAATCGATAGGAGGTTTTCAGAACAATAAAGAATTTATACAAAACGAAATTTATTTGAATACAGGAGACTGTTTTTATCTGTTTACCGATGGTTTTATAGATCAAAATAGCCCCAAAGGAGTCCGATTTGGCTCTAAAACTTTTTATCAATTATTAGAAAATATGTTTCATTTTGAACTTTCTCAACAACGAGATTTAATAGAAAGAAGTCTAAATTATCATCAAGCGGAAATGGAACAGCGAGATGACATTACCTTGATTGGCATCAAATTGGCTTAAACTTTTAGTCCCATAATCGTAATGTCGTCAATTTGATCTTCATTTCCTAATTGCATCCAGTTTGTGATGCTTTGGTTCAAAATATTTTCTTGTGTAATCATTTCTTTGTCAGCTATTGAAAAAAGTAATTTTTTCAGATGTCCAACCATAAATTTTTTATTTTTATCTCCACCAAATTGATCCTGATAACCATCTGTACACAAATAAAAACAAGTGGGCAAAAGGGTTTGGATTTCATGTAATTCAAAAATTCTTTGTTCTTCTGATTGCTGCCCGCCAATGGATCGTTTGGTGGCTTTTATTTCTATAAATTCCTGATTTTGAACATAATACAAAGGATTCATTGCTCCCGAATACATTGCTTTAACAATTTTTGGTCTGTTATTTTCGCCTATGATTTCAGCGTTTTCTTGCAAAATCAAAATTGAAATATCCATGCCGTCTTTGCTAGAATTTTCGCTTTGTTTGAGTGTTCGCCTAATTTCTCTGTGCAAGAAAAAAAGAATTTTTTCGGGGGAAAAAATATTTTTTTGCAAAATAATTTCATTCAAAATCTGATTTCCGATCATACTCATAAACGCCCCTGGCACGCCATGACCTGTACAGTCGGCAACTGCGATAATATGCTGATTTTCAATGGTTTCAAACCAATAAAAATCGCCTGAAACAATATCTCTGGGCTTAAACAAAATAAAAAATCTGTCTGCGCCCAAACTGTCTGCAATGTCTTCTTGAAAGGGCAAAATAGCCGATTGTATGCGTTGAGCATAGTTTATACTTGCCGTAATGTCTTCGTTTTTTTTCTGAATTTGTATATTTGCCCGATTCAAAAATTCATTATTTTGCGAAAGTTCTTCTGCTTGCTTGTTAATTTCTGCGGTTCGTTCTTGTACCAAAATCTCTAATTTTTGCTCTTTAATTTTGTATGTTTTAATTTTTTGTTGCGTCTGCCAACGTGCCAAACCATAACCTAATCCCAACAAAAAAATTAGTACAAACAAAATAAACCACCATGTTTGCCAAAAGGGAGGCAATATTTCAAACTCCAAAACAGTTGGCTCTTTGTTCCATTGTCCATAAATATTTCTGGATTTTACCAAAAAACGATAATTTCCTGCTGCCAAATTCGGATAAGTGGCTTCGGTTTGCGTGCTGATTACCGACCAATCTTTGTCGCTACCTTCCAATTTCCATTGATATTCCAAATGTTCAGGAACTTGATAAAGTAAAGCCTCAAACTGAAAAGTCAAATGATTTTCTTCATAAGGCAGACTCAATTTTTGTGGAACTTGTGTCCAATCTTCGAGTCCTTGATGATATTTTTGATAGACAGAATCGATCCAATTTACAGGTTTATAAAACAGTTTGAGTTTCACAATTTGTGTGGTCGGCATGGGAGCATCTAATCGGTCATTTTCAAAATCAAATTTGAAAACGCCTTTGATCGAACCAAACCACAAATTACCTTTGCTGTCTTTCAAAACTGACCTTGAATTGGCTTCGATGGCATGAAAACCATCATTTTTATCATAATTTCTAATGTTTATAATTTTCCCTTTTTTGTCTAAACGTATTCTTTCTATGCCTGCTTGAGTTCCTAACCACATATCTCCCTGATTATCTTGAATTATTGAATAAATACTATTAGAATGTAAACCTTCTTTTTTGCCCAGATAGGTAAAATTTTTTCCATCAAAAATATTCACTCCGCCTGCACCTGTAGCAATCCAAATTCGCCCTAATTTATCTTCTGCAATTTGTCGAACTCGGTCATCACTTAATCCGTCTTTTTTTAAGAAAATTCGAGAAATTTTATTGTTTTGATATAAAACTAAGCCTTTTTGTGTGCCAAACCAAAAATTTGATTTTGAGTCTTTAAAAATATCAAAAGCAAAATTGCTAAAAGTGCTGTCTTTAATTTGTGTGGTTATTTTTCCATCATATTTGTAAATATAACTATCTGTTGCAAACCAATAAGAGGAATCGTCTTTGTAGATATCTCTAAAATCATTGGCTTTTTCAATGCCTAATTCTGTCTGAATTTGCTTTATTTTTTTGTCTTTAAATGAATATAAACCATTTCGAGTTGCCAACATCAACCCATTTTTATAACTGTTAATCGCATGAATATCCCCTGAAACACTTGCAACGGTTTCTACTTTTTTCCCGTCAAATAATGTTAAATTTTTCTTTTCTCCAATAATAGCTTGTCCAAACCAGATGCCTTTTGGGTCTTCATAAAGTCCAAAAGTCATGATAGATTCTATGCCACTATCTGCGTCAAAACTAATAAATCTGCCGTCTCCATATTTCCATAAACCGCCTGCAATAACACCTAACCACAAATTTCCTTCTCTATCTTCCAAAATCTTATGAACATCATTTGTAAAGTTGCCTACTGTTCTCGAAAATTCTTGATAGTAATTGCCTTTGTGAATCAAAAAACCTTGATTGCTTGTGCAAACCAAATTCCCTTTACTGTCTTTAAAAATTTTTCCTAAAACTATATTTTTGGGCAAAGGAACAGGAATTATTTTTGGATCATCTGAACGATATGAAAAAATGTTAGAAATTTCGAAACGAAATTGTGCCGTAGGAGTCAACTCTCCGATCCAATATTGATTTTTGCTATGTTCAAAGGCATATTTCATGCTTTGGGCGAGGCTGTTTGCTGCTTTTTGAGCAACAAAATCAGTATTTTCGAAGGCTTGGTTTATTTTGGAAAACGAAAAAATTTTGCCATCATAATCGTAAATTCCGTTGTTGGTAAATATCAAAAATCCGCCAGAGGCTTTCGGTTTTATGCCACCAATAAAATTATTTTTAAAAAAATTGGGATATTCATTGACAATATCAATAAATTTTCCATTTTCGAAGTAAAATAAATGGCTTTGATTTAAGTTTTTACGGTTATAAATCCAAATTCTTTTATTTTCGTCTTCGATAATTTGAAAGGAAATACCTTCAGGAAAACCGTCTTTTTGTTTGTAATTGGTAAATTTTTGACCATCATGCACACTAATTCCTTTGCCTGTAACTATCCAAATGTTGTCCTTGCTATCTTGCAACAAGGCGCGCGGCTCATTATCCACAAGTCCGTTATTGACATCATAAGCAAAAAACTTTTTTCCATTGAATCGACAGACTCCACCCGACCCTGTGGAAACCCAAATATTTCCAATCCGATCTTGAATTAGGTCGTTAATAGAGATTTGAGTCAAACCTTCGTCTAAGCCAAAAGTGCGAAAATAATATTTTTGGGCGAATGTTTTTTGAGAAATAATAATAATAAAAATAGCTAAAAATATTTTTAAGTACATTCGATTTCTATTTTTTTATGTTACAAAATTAAAAAATAAATGGTATTTATGCCAAAATATATTTAGTTTTTTAGACTTCTTTCAAATTTGTTTTGATATGATGCCCGCCTTCAAAAATAATATATTTGGCAGAAGGAATAATTTTAGCTAATTTTTCAACTGCCTTTGGCGGAATCAAATGATCGTTTTTGCCAACAAAAATGGCGGTTTTAATTTTAAATTTCTCAACTAAAATATTTACTTCTTCAAAATTTGCATCAAAATCTCGATATAAGAGCCAACTTTTGACCAAACGAACACGCTTTTCGGCTGAATTGGTTTGCGTTTGATACAATCGCCATTGAATTGCATTCAAAACTTTAATTTTTTTGAAAAACAAACCAATTTGGTTTAAAAAAGGATAAAATTTTCCTAACATCAACTCAAACAAAAACTTAGAAAAAGCGTATTTTGTTGCTAATTTGTACCAAAAATTGATTGTAACTCCGTCAGGAGCAAATAAAAACAATTCGTTAATTTTGTCAGCAAACAATGAAAGTGTAACTAAAGAAACTTTTCCTCCCATCGAAAATCCCGCCATTGAAAATCTATCAATTTGGTTTTCAGTCAAAAATTCTTGGAAAATATGTTTCCATTCCGAAAATTCTAAAAATTCTTTTTCGCTTTCCCATGTACTTTTTCCATGAAAAAACAAATCTATTGCTAGAATTTGATAATCTGTTTGATCATCCCAAATCCTAAAAATACGTGAATCTTGCCCAAAACCATGAATACAAATCAATTTTTTTGTGCCTTTTCCGTAAGTTTGGCAATGAATTTTCATAAAAATTAAATTATTTTGCAACAAATTAAAGTATTTTTTTCCAATTTAGCGTTATTTGACAAACATAGTTTTCAAAAATTCATAAATTGCATACAGATTTTAGAAGATTAAAACCACAAAAACATGGAATTTGTAGATGTAAAAAATGATGTTGCCTTCCGAAAAATTTTTGGAAACGAAAACAGAAAGGAAAGCCTAATTTCTTTTCTGAACGCTATTTTGGCTTTTGAAGGAAAACAAAAAATTGTCTCTGTTGAAATTTTGAATCCTTACCAACTCCCAAAATTAAGAGGCGGAAAGGTTACCATTGTCGATGTAAAAGCCACAGACAAAGCAAAAAGAACCTACATTGTAGAAATGCAAGTGGCTGATATTGACTATTTTGACAAAAGAGTTCTCTATTATTGTTCTAAATCTTACAGCGATCAGATCAAAAGAGGCGATTTGTATAAAAAACTAAAACCTGTTTTTTTCATTGGAATTTTGGACTTTGTGCATACGCAAAACCCAAATTTTATCAGTCGCAACCAAATCAAAGATGTAGAAACAGGTGAACAAACCATTCACGATTTGGAATTTACTTTTATAGAATTGCCAAAATTCGAACTCGAACTCAAAGATTGCAGAACTTTGACAGAAAAATGGATTTATTTTCTCAAAAATGCAGAAAATTTGGAGGTAATTCCCAAAAATGTAACAGACAAAGGACTAAAATCGGCTTATGAGGAGGCAAATAAACATTCTTGGACACAGGCAGAATTAGATGCTTACGATTATGTCTATATGCGGCAGGCAGATGAGGAAGGAAAATGGTCGTTGATCATCTCGAAATTGCTCGAAATTTGATTTCAAAAAGTGCTGACGATCTGTTTATTACAGAAATTACGGGCTTGACTTTGGAGCAAATTCAGGAGTTACGAAACAAATTGAAATAAATTTTAATAAAATATTTTATGCAAAATTCTTGGACAGACGAAATTAGTTCTGAACATTCTTGGCTAGAAGTCAAAACGGAAGAAGTTTGGCGTTATCGTGATTTGGTTGGTTTGTTTGTTCACCGCGATTTTGTGGCAACTTACAAACAAACCGTTTTGGGCGTGGGTTGGTATTTGATCGAACCGCTAATTACCACCGTTTTATTTACCATTATTTTTAACGGAATTGCCGATATTCCTACTGATAAAGTGCCTGCGCCTTTGTTTTATATGTGCGGTCTGCTTTGTTGGGGATATTTTTCAAAATGTTTTAAAAATAGTTCTACGGTTTTTACAAATAATGCAAATGTTTTTGGAAAAGTCTATTTTCCACGCTTGACTGTGCCTATTTCAAGCATTATTTCAGCTTTGATTGCCTTAGGTTTTCAGGCGTTGTTTTTTGCTTGCTTTTGGATTTATTATTATTTGAAAGGTGCAGTTATTAACATCAATTCCTATGTTTTGCTTCTCCCCTACCTTGTTTTTTTGACAGGAATTTTAGGTTTGAGTATGGGTTTGGTTATTTCTTCTTTGACCACAAAATATAGAGATTTGGCGATTTTTGTAAGTTTTGGGATTCAACTTTTGATGTATTTTTGTCCAATTATTTATCCAATTTCTGCCGTTCCAGAACAATATGAAGGTTTTATGTGGCTCAATCCTATTGCTTGTTTGATCGAGGGTTTTAGGTTTTGTTTGTTGGGTTCAGGTATTTTTGACATTTTTTGGCTCGTTTACACCAGCATTTTTACTTTTCTGATGTTGATTGCAGGAATAGTTCTTTTCAATAAAATTGAAAGAAATTTTATGGATACAGTTTAGATTTTTTCACTCAATAAAATAGCAAAAAAATATTTTTTTACCCAAAAAAAACGTAAATTTGCTAAAATAAAATTCTTAACCATCATGATAAAACGACCTTTCGAACAATGGCTTTTTGAAGACGTAGAAGAAGTTTTTGGTATTGAACGAGTCAAAGAAATACCTGTTTTAACAAACTGGTTGGCAGTCGAACAAACCGCCACAAGTTTACCTGCTAATTTTGAAAAATTAAGGCTTTCATTGGCAGAAAACGTAGAAATGTGGAACGAAAGCGACTTAAAAATGATGTTTATTGCTTTATTTTTGGCTGAATTTAATTTTAACAATTATCCACATTACAAAATTTTTACGCAACGTTATTTTTCTTTGCAAACAGAAAAAGCAGAGGCAAACGGTAAAGTAGAATGGCTTATTGCCACAGGAAAACAAACGCCAAAAAAGCCTTTTTTCTTTTTGCAAGAATACAAACCCGAACGAAATTCGGGAAACGATCCGCTTGGGCAACTG
>RDXG01000310.1 GCA_004292785.1 Bacteroidota bacterium | reverse complement strand
CAACAAATCGGAAGGAAAAATAAGTTATCAAAACAAGGTAGAATATGCCTACAATGCCAATAATCAAATGATTGGCGAAAAAACTTGGAACGCTTCTGAAAACGAAAAACTGAAATTGTATCAACAAATTGAATACGAATATGACTCTGAAAAGCGCTTAATTTTGAAAAAAGAAACCTATTTGCCTACGGATTATGCCCAAAAAACGGTTTCTACCATTCGTTATTTGTATCAAAACGGAGAAATTTGGCAAACCATTGGCGAGTCCGATTCTTATAACTACATTTTTGTTTACAAAGATGGAAATTTGATCAGAGAAAAACATTTTGGAAACAAAAAATTGTCGACAGTGATTGATTATCAATACATTCCTTTCGAAAAATAAGATTGTAGGTAGTTCAAATAAAAACAAAAAAATCATGGAAAAAAATGTTTCCCAAATCCGATGGCAACAAATTTTTAGTTTGTTAGCCTTAGATGTTGCCATTATTATTAGTTGGATTGCTTATCACGAATATCAGCCAAAACTGCTCGAACAATTCAATTTTACGGATTTTAGTTTTGCACTTACGGTTATTCAGGCAATAGTTTTGACCATCATGCCGCCCATTGCAGGCTTAATTGCGGACAAAATTCGCAAAAAAGGCGGGCATCAACTGCCTGTCATTACGGTTGGCGTGAGTGTAACGGCTATGGTTTTTATGGCGGTTGCCTTTACGGTTTTGCAAAATCCTGTCGGAGATATTCGATGGATTTTGCCGTTTATGATTACTTTGTGGCTGATTTCGATGAATATTTTTCACAGTCCTGCCATTTCTACGATTGAGTTGTTTGTGCCTGCCGAAAAATTGCCGCAAGTCATTGCTTTGTTTGTCATTGTAACCGATTTGGTGCGTGCCATTGAACCAATTATTGTAGATATTATCGATTTTTTTGGCGCACCGCTTACTTTTGCGGCTGGCGGAGTGTTGATTTTGGGAACAGGTTTTTTACTCAAAAAAACAAGTTCGAATTTGCCTTTGGCAGAAGAAGAAAAACGAATTTTGGCGCAATCTAATACAAATTCTAATTTTCAGCGGGTTCTTGTTTTGGGTTTTGCGGTCGGAATTGCGACTACTTTGTTGCTCAATATTTTTCCTAATATTTATGATGTTTCGCTTGCGCAAATGCAAAATTATGAACTCAAAGGAAACTTTTTTGTGTCTATTTTGCTAGTCATTTCTGCTTTGGTTTCCTATCCGATTAGCCGTTGGGTAGAAGAGCGAAATTTGCAAACATTGGTTTTGGCAGGTTTTGTAGGTCTGTTTTTGCTTGCTACGGCTATTTTTGTGATTTCAAATCCTTATTTATTGGGAATTTTGTCGGTTGGATATGTTATTTTGTTTGCTTTAATTTCGGTTTGCTCCCTACCGATTGCCTTTTCAAATATTTCTGCGGCGCAAAAAGTTTTTGGCATTGGTTTGTTTTTTAGTGGCGTAGAATTGGCGAATGGTTTGGTTGATATTTTGTTACAAATGTAAAAAATTATGGGTAGTGGTGAAAAATGTTTTTAGAAATTTTCAAAAAAAAAAGTATTTATGCTACAAAACTCTTTTTGGTTTTGAATATATGATTTTTTTTGCATTTAAGATTAAAAAATCGAAATAAAATCAAATTTTGCGTATCTTTGTTATTGATTAAGTCTAAATTTTTCGACTGAAAACCGTTATTTGTAATTTATGGATAAAGTTTATGTATTTGACACCACCCTTCGAGACGGAGAGCAAGTGCCTGGTTGTCAATTAAATACCGCAGAAAAAGTAGTTATTGCCAAAGAATTGGAAAGATTAGGCGTTGATATTGTCGAGGCTGGTTTCCCAATTTCTAGTCCTGCCGATTTTATGTCTGTGCAAGAAATTTCAAAAGCCATCACTGAACCTGTCATTTGTGCGTTGAGCCGATCTGTGCGTAAGGACATTGAAACAGCAGCGGAATCCTTAAAATATGCCAAAAGAAAACGAATTCATACAGGAATTGGCGTTTCTGATTTTCATATTCAACACAAATTTCGTAGCACTCACGACAAAATATTGGAACAAGCCATCGAAGCGGTCAAATTTGCAAAATCTTTGGTAGAAGATATTGAGTTTTTCTGTGAAGATGCAGGTAGAGCAAATTTGCCTTTTTTAGCCCGAATGGTTGAGGCAGTAATTGCTAACGGTGCAACAGTTATTAATATTCCTGATACTACAGGCTATTGTTTGCCACAAGATTATGGTGGAAAAATTCGTTATTTGTTTGAAAACGTTAAAAATATTCATAAAGCAATTATTTCAGTGCATTGCCACAATGATCTCGGTTTGGCTACTGCAAATGCTTTGTCTGGGCTTCAAAACGGAGCTAGACAAGTAGAATGTACCATCAACGGCATTGGAGAACGTGCTGGAAATACCTCTTTGGAAGAAGTAGTAATGGCAATCAAAACGCACCAAGAATTAGGTTTGGAAACGGCAATCAAAACACAAAGAATTAGCACCATGAGCAAAATGGTTTCTAGTATGATGAATATGCCAATTCAAGCAAATAAAGCAATTGTGGGGGCAAATGCCTTTTCTCATTCTTCAGGAATTCATCAAGATGGCGTATTGAAAAAACGCGAAAATTATGAAATTATCGATCCTGTTGATGTAGGAATTCCAAATAATAAAATTGTACTAACTGCCAGAAGCGGTCGTGCTGCCCTCAAACATACTTTTGCAACACTCGGATTTGATCTTTCTAATGACGAATTAGAAATTGCTTATCAACAATTTTTGATCATTGCAGATGGTAACAAAAATATTACAGACCAAGTTTTAATAGATTTGATCACCAATTTGAGAGTAAATAGAGAAGAGTTTACAAAAGTATAAATTTGTTCAATTCAGATTTTATATTGAAATAGGGCATTTTTGTTAATTTTGTTAGGCAAAAAAAGTCAGGTGGAAGCCTGACTTTTTTTAATTATTTTTTATTTTGTATTTTTCTTTAAGTTCAGCAAGTTTTTTCTCCCTAATGCCTCTAATTTTGGATTCGTTGTCTTCTACCCATTTTACCTCACTATATTTTCGGTCAGGATGGGCTTGTGAATAAGAAACATATTCCAAATTAAGTTCTTTAAACATTTGCCTAAAAGTATCTTCGATGATCACAAAATTAGCAGAAACATTACCTTTGAGGCGTGTAATTTCGTTTCCTTCCTCTTTTAAGGTGTTTTCCAACTCTGCAATGTATTGCAATTTTTCGCTATTTTTATGCGTATCTGTAGAGTCAAAAACCACAGAAGTAGAATTGTCATGTTCAATTTTGGATTTCCAAGCATCAATTTTGGATTTTTCTTCGGCAGTGATTTTGTCTAAGGGTTTACCGACATACTCTGTCCAAAGTTCTTCATTATGTGGATTTGCTTTTAATTTTGCCCATAAATAAGGCTTTTTAAGCGGATCATCCACTGATTTTTGCGCAAAAGATATATTTGTCGCAAATAAAACAAATGCAAAAGCAATAAAAAATAATTGCGTGAACTTCATTGTGGTATTTTTCATAATGTTTGTCATAAATTTTATGATTATCTAATTGTTTCCATTTTTTTATTAAGCAAAAATAAAACCACAAACATTTTTAAAACAAAAAAAATTTCATTTTGTAAAGTTTTTTATAAAAAATTATAAAATTATTGCTTCAATTTCTTACTTTTCAAAAATTTGTTTCAAATCTAATTCAAAATTAACTAAAACGTCTTCACCAGATAATTTTTTGTCAAAACTTTGGATAGCATTTTCTTTGTTTAAACGGTAAATATGTACTTTTTCATTTTTTGGATCAATCAACCAGCCCAAACGCACTCCATTTTCTATGTATTCTTCCATTTTTTCGATCAATTCTTTCAAAGTATCCGAATCAGAACGCAATTCGATCACAAAATCAGGTTCGATATTGTAATAACCTTCTTTTTTTTCTAAGGCTTGCAAACGGCTATTTTCAATCCAAGAAACATCAGGCGAAAGCAAAGACCCTGTTTTTGGCAAACGAAAACCTGTACTAGAATCATAAACTTTTCCGTTTTTTTCTGTTCTGTTCCAAATGATCAAATCACCTGTTAATTCTGCATTTTTATTTCCCGTTTCTGAATGTGTAGGCATAGCAATTACTAATTGTTTAAAACGATTTACTTCCAAACGCAAATTAGGGTTTAAAGACGATAAAACAGCCACCACTTGATCGTTTGACAAATCTATTAATGGAAAAAGATTTAAAATGATTTTCATAAAAATTGTTTTTTTGTGAAAAAATCCTTGCAAAATTAGCAAATCTTACAAGGATTTTGAAAAAATATTTAAAAAATTTCTTCTTCATCCTCTTCAAAAACTTCCGACAAATCAATTTCTAAGCCCTCTAAAACAGAAGTCGAGATTTTATTTTCTTGGGTATAAATACCTTCAAGAACATATTTTTCGTTTTCCAAAACAAACTTATGGAGTGTATTTTCGTAGGGATAGATAATCCAATACTCCAAAACACAGGCTTCTTGATAAAGTGCAAATTTATGAGTTACGTCTATTGCACTATTTTTTGGAGAAACAATTTCAATAATAAGGTCAGGTGCGCCTACACAACCTGCGTCGTCTAGTTTACTACGATCACATATCACACAAAGATCAGGCTGTACCACTGTGTACATTTCCTTTTTCGTTTTCCCCTGCGGATTTTTGAGCAAACGTACATCAAAGGGAGCAGCGTATGCCTTACACTTTTTGCGAGATAAAAAATTGGAAAACAAACCAGAAAGTCGGAAAGAAATTTCCTGATGTTTTCTGTTAGGAGCAGCAATTTTACGAATGAAACCCTTTAAAAGTTCTATTCTTTCATCAAATAGCCAAGTAATATAGTCTGCATAAGAATATTGTTTAGATAGGTCTAATTGATCTAAAGAAGTGATTTTTTCCATGTTTTTTTATTATTTTTTATTTTCTAATAACGAAATTATTTGTTGTAAGTTTTAGAAAATCAAACTTCGGCATAGTTCTTAGAACCATGTCGAAGTTTTGAAAATTTACTATTTCCTTTCCGAAGCAATTTTGTTCAAAGCAGAACCTGCCTTAAACCACTCAATTTGGGCAGAATTGTAAGTATGTTTATTAAAAAAACTTCTTAAACTTACTTTTCAAAAATTCACTATTTCGTAAGCAATTAGTCAATTTATCGAATTCCTCATTGTCAAAAGTACCTTTATGTTTAATATTTGGGTAAGACTCTAATAATTCTGAAGTGGAACAACTTAATTGATTAGCTCTAAATATTACATACGTATCCTTATCAAAAGCAAAGGAAGAACTATCAGGTTTATAGCCTACGATTTCGTCTTTTATAAACATATACATCGATAACATACTTGACTTGTCGTTTAGACACCCCTTTTGCTTACGATCATCAGGAATATAGTCGTCTTGAGATGTAGTCAATGTGTAAACTATATTGGTTTCGTAGGTAGCTAAAATCAATAAAAGTTTAGGATTAACATTTCCATTAGGAAATCGATAATCAGGTATAAATAAAATATTTTTTGGTTCGAACATAGCAACTTAGTTTTTTCGCAGGCTTTGCTGAAATTCTAAGGAATCAAAAGCGGATTTATAAGCAAATTGTTTGATAGGATCATTAGCCAAAAGTTGGGTTAATTCCAGCACATGATTAGAACGGTCATTTTGCAATTGAAAAGACAAATCTAATTGGTGATTAGATACTTCTTTATGCCAAAAAGAATCTTCTTTGTGCAGTAAAGCCACCAATTCTGAAGCTGAAAAATGTCCATATTCATCAAGGATTCTATTGATCAATTTCATTTCATATAGATCAAATTCGCCATCGTCAAAATCTTTTTTGGCTTTTATTTGATTTGTATTAGAACAGACTTTTTCAGCATAAATAAAGTCTGAAAAGGGAGATTTTTCGGTATTTCCAATGGACTCAAAAATATCTTCTGCTACAGGCCCATATTTCCATGCCTTATATTCTAACCAAGTAACAGGGACTCCTGTTTCTTTTACGGAAGTTTCATCAATGATATAAAGCAATTTTAGGATTTTCGTTTTATAGGGATCGGCTATCTTTTGGGCAAGATAGATCAGCAAATTTCCTATTTTTTCGATATGGAGTTCTTTAAACATATCTGTTTATTTAAAATTAAGTTTCATTACTAATACAAAGATACAACTTTTATTATTCAAAAGCAAATCTATGTAATTTTCTATAAAAAAATTATAGCTTTACAAAATCTCTAAAGATTTCATAAAGCTAAGATAATTTATTAAAAACTATTTCCTTTCCGAAGCAATTTTGTTCAAAGCAGAACCTGCCTTAAACCAGTCAATTTGGGCAGAATTATAAGTATGTCTTACTTCAAATTCTTCTTTGCTACCGTCGGCATGAGTCAAACGGATCGCAAGGTTTTTGCCTTCTGCAAAAGAAGTCAAGCCCAAAATGTCGATGCTGTCGTTTTCTTGGATTTTGTCGTAATCCGCAGGATTGACAAAAGTAATTGCTAACATTCCTTGTTTTTTAAGGTTTGTTTCGTGAATCCTTGCAAAAGAACGCACCAAAATAGCACGAACTCCCAAAAATCTAGGCTCCATAGCGGCGTGTTCTCTCGAAGAACCTTCGCCATAATTGCTATCTCCAACTACAATCGAACCGATTCCTGCTTTTTTGTAAGCCCTTGCAGTTGCAGGAACTTCGCCATATTCGCCAGAGAGTTGATTTTTGATTTTGTTTGCCGAATCGTTAAAGAAATTGATTGCACCAATCAAACAATTATTAGAAATGTTGTCCAAATGACCGCGATATTTTAACCAAGGTCCTGCCATCGAAATGTGGTCAGTGGTACATTTTCCTTTGGCTTTGATCAACAATTTTAAGCCTGTCAAATCTGTTTTTTCCCAAACAGTAAAAGGCGCAAGCAACTGCAAACGGTCAGATTTTTCATCTACCAAAACCTGAACTTTGCTACCGTCTTCGGCAGGAGCTTGATAGCCCGCATCTTCTACTGCAAAGCCTCTTGGCGGAAGTTCGAGTCCTTTTGGTTCATCTAATTTTACTTGTTCGCCTTTTTCGTTGGTCAAAGTATCAGTCAAAGGATTGAAACACAAATCACCTGCGATGGCAAAAGCTGTTACAATTTCTGGCGAAGCTACAAAAGCGTGAGTAGCAGGATTTCCATCATTTCTTTTTGCAAAATTACGGTTAAAAGAGGTAATGATAGAGTTTTTGCGAGTTGGATCGGCTGTATGTCTAGCCCACTGACCAATGCAAGGACCGCAAGCGTTGGCAAGCACTACGCCACCAATTTTTTCGAAACTTGCCAATAAACCATCTCTTTGGGCGGTAAAACGCACCAATTCTGAACCTGGAGTAATGGTAAATTCTGCTTTTGCTTTCAAATGTTTGCTAACGGCTTGTTCGGCAACAAAAGCGGCTCGCGTCATATCCTCATAAGACGAATTTGTGCAAGACCCGATCAAACCAACTTCCAATTTTTGTGGATAATTGTTGTCTCTGACTGCTTGCGCAAATTTGGAAATAGGCCAAGCCAAATCTGGAGTGAAGGGTCCGTTTACATGAGGTTCTAATTCAGACAAATTAATTTCGATGACTTGATCGAAATATTTTGCAGGATTTGCATATACATCAGCGTCGGCGCGCAAATTATCGGCATATTTGTCTGCCAATTCTGCGATGTCTTTTCTGTCTGTCGATTTTAGGTAGGCGGACATGGTTTCGCTATATCCAAAAGTGGAAGTAGTTGCGCCAATTTCTGCTCCCATGTTGCAAATTGTGCCTTTTCCTGTGCAAGACAAAGCGTCTGCACCGTCGCCAAAATATTCTAAAATTGCGTTTGTTCCGCCTTCTACGGTCAAAATTCCCGCAACTTTAAGGATTACATCTTTTGCAGATGCCCAACCGCTTAATTTTCCTGTCAATTTTACGCCAATCAATTTCGGAAATTTCAATTCCCAAGCCATGCCTGCCATTACATCTACGGCATCAGCTCCGCCAACTCCGATGGCGATCATGCCCAAACCGCCTGCGTTTGGTGTGTGCGAGTCCGTTCCGATCATCATTCCACCAGGGAAAGCATAATTTTCGAGAACAACTTGATGGATAATTCCCGCGCCCGGTTTCCAAAAACCGATTCCGTATTTGTCAGAAACCGAAGCCAAAAAAGCGTAAACTTCTTTGTTGATCGAATTAGCGTCTGCCAAATCGATGCTTGCTCCGTTTTTTGCCTGAATCAAATGGTCGCAATGTACGGTTGAAGGTACGGCAACTTTTGGGATTCCTGCGGACATAAATTGCAAAAGAGCCATTTGTGCGGTTGCGTCTTGCATTGCCACGCGGTCTGGTGCAAAGTCCACATACGATTCTAGGCGTTTGTAAGCCTCGCTAGGAGTTTTGTCGAAAAGGTGATTATACAATACTTTTTCGGTGAAAGTGAGTGGTCTTCCCAACACTTTTCTTGCTTTTTCAATGCGTTCTCCCATTCGAGAGTAAACCGCTTTGATCATTTCTAAATCGAAAGCCATATTCTAAAAAATAAAAAAATTTGTAAAGGATTCTTTTTCAAAAAAAATTCATTGCAATATTAGGAAAAAAATAGTTTTTATTCAAAAATAAGAAAAATGTTTAGTGATTTGGATTTTGGAAAATTCTTGTGTATGTTTGGTTTTGGAATGATGAGCGCAAGGGTTGCGTTTATTGTATGTTTCATGATATATTTCAAAAACTATGAAAAATTACGAAGATATTATTAGAGATAATTTGGCTTTAAAGCTAACACTTATTAATTCTCAATACGTTCTTGTTGATACTGAACATTATATTCCAGAATTAAAAACTACAAAAAGTTTTATTGATATACTAGCAAAAGACAATAATAATAATTATGTAATAATAGAAGTTAAACGTTCTAATCAATCATCGAGACAAGCAATTCACGAAATTTATAAATATACTGAAGCAATTAAAGCAGAGTATAAAGTCAAATCAAGTGAAATTAAAGCTGTGATAATTTCTACAGAGTGGAAAGAATTATATTTACCATTTTCAACACTTGCCAATGAATCAAAAATTAGCGTTGAAGGATTTGAAATAGAAGTTGACAATAATTTGAATATTTTAAAAGCTACAAAAATTAAGCCTTGTAAGACAAATGATGGAAGGTTATTTTCTCCAGTTCATGAATGCAGGCTCTACTTCAATATAGAAAATCTTAAAAAAGGTATTGAAAGTCATAAAGAAATATACGAATTAAAAGGTATTTTTGACTATGTGCTAATTATACTGAAAGGTGCTGAGTTTAATAAGGAAGAGTATAAAAAAGGTTTCGAACAAGCTATGTCTAAACTTTTAGGAATTGATAAATCAGAATTTGATGGTAATTTTGATAATATGAAAGTATGTGAATATATGATTTATTCAGCATTTCAAAGATTAACGATTGAAGAATATTACGAGATTTTAAAACGTGACAAAAATATATACAAAGAAACGAAAGAATATATTAAATCTTGTAATTTTAAAGACAACGATGACATATTAGAAACATTAGAGAATAGTGTATTAGGAGATTTAGAACCTTGGTTTTATTCTAATTTATCTGAAATTGGCTATCCATCAAAGTTTGCCAATAAAATTATTGATGAAGAAAAGTGGGAAATCATCGAATTGATTCGTTCATCATCACTAATTAAAAATAAATTATTAACTGACGATAAAATTATTTCAGAAATAAAAGGATTAACTGGAATTGGTAATTCGGTTTTACAAGACACTTGTAGCCCTAATCACAAATCTAAATTTGTTGAATTAAAAGAAACTATAAGCAAAATGTTAAAATATAATATTGTATGGAAAAATAATCTGAAATTAATATTTGATGAGAATGACTTTTTAAAATATGACGAATTAAATATAAAAATTCTAACTACTAAAAATATCTTATTATCGATAATAAATATTGTTGTTAATGAGAATTCATTAGAATATTTACCTTTTTATGGTCTCGAAGCAAAAAACGAAATAGAAACAGAGATATATTTAGGTTCTTTTAATTGGAATGGGAAAAAACCTAATTTTGAGAGTATTGTAAATAAATATTTCGACAATCAACCTGAAAAGATCATTATGATGATGATTTGGGGAATTAGTGAGATAAATAATGAATTAATACTAGAAGACTTGGGACTTACTTATGAAACATACAAAATTAGTAACTTAATTGAGAAAGATTTTTATATTTTAAAGAATTATAAATTTAATAAAGTAAAGGAATTGAGAAATGGATTAATCGATTTTATAAACTCAAACCCTAAATTCATTGATCAATTAGTTATAACACATAGTAACCATTTTCATAAATTCTAAAATTTAAAAACTGCCCCCTGTTGTGCGTAGAGTTTGCCAAAAAAATTTCTCTACGCAAATTTACATTTTTCATTCCTACCGTTTCTTTCTTAAAAAATCCATTGCTTATTATTGTAATTAGCTGATAACCAAAACTATAAGGTTTAAAGCCTTATAAAAGTTAATCTGCTTCATTTATTTTTTTCTTAACTTTGTATCAAGAATTTAAACAAAAATATTTTATGAGCAAGAAACTAATTCGTTTTGACTGGGCAATGAAAAAATTGCTACGCCACAAAGCCAATTTTGGTATTTTAGAGGGTTTTTTGTCTGAATTGCTGTTTGATAACATCAAAATTCAAAAGATTTTGGAAAGTGAAGGCAACCAAGAAACAGACGAAGACAAATACAACCGAGTGGATATTTTGACCCAAAACTCAAAAAACGAATTAGTAATTATAGAAGTCCAAAATACCTACGAAATAGATTATTTTCAAAGAATGATTTATGGCACTTCGAAAGCTGTTGCCGAAAATCTATTTAAACGGCAGCCTTATTCTGAAATCAAAAAAGTAATTTCTGTGAATATTGTTTATTTTGACTTAGGGCAAATATAAAAAAACATTTTTATTTATTAAACTAAAAAACTGATAACATTTTTATTTATTAAACTAAAAAACTGATAATCAACATTTTATTTATTAGATTAAATATTTTTCGTTTTTTTTTACAAAAAAATTTGGATCATAAAAAAAACTATCTACCTTTGCATAACAATTCACAAAAGAAGTGCTTTGTAAAACTAATTTAGAATTTGATTGCCACGCCCAGGTGGCGGAACTGGTAGACGCGTTGGTCTCAAACACCAATGAGGTAACACTCGTGCTGGTTCGATTCCAGTTCTGGGTACGATTACTAATCAATTAATCAAAAACGAAAGGCACTATAAAGTGCCTTTTTTTTTTTCAATTTTTTCAAAAAAAATCTTATGCTCACTAATAAATTTAATTTTGTAGCTTTATTGTTCACAATTTTTGTAACATTTTCTTGTAGCAAAAAAGAAGAATCGGTAGTGGTTCTGCCTTTGACTACCACAAAATTCGAAAATCTTGCTGCCGATCCTGTTACTATTAGCCCAATAGATGGCAAAGCAAGTGGTGGAACAAACCGTTTTACCTTATTTAGTTTTAAAAATAACGCAATTATTACTAATGCTGATAGTGCATCAAACAAATGGGACATTGGTTTTAGAGGTACAAGCATTATTTTTAATGGCGGTGCTATGCGTGTCGGACAAGGTGGTTTGCATATTCACACAGGTATTTTTGATGATTTAAAGGAAATTCCTGCAACTGCAGTTTTCAAAACTGATGAATCTCCACTTAATTTGGCAATGCCCGCAGGTTCTGGCGTTGGTTGGTATAACTACAATCCTGCGGCTTTGTTAATTTCACCAATTCCCGGTAGAGTTTTGGTAGTAAGAACAGGCGATGGCAAATATGCAAAAATGGAAATTTTGAATTATTACAAAGATTCTCCTGCCAAACCAGACCCAAATTCAGCCCGATTTTATACTTTCCGTTTTGTTTATCAACCTGATGGCACTAAGAAATTTTAAATTTATTAATAAACAAACCTATAAGATTAAAAAAATCTTATAGGTTTAGTGTTAAAAAACCAAAGTTGCTATTGAACGAGGCAATGCCGTTATTTCGGCTGCTTTTCCTTTGATCCACAAAAAATATGGCGTTTTTTTATCACTTTGATTCATGACGATGACCACCGTTTTTCCATCAGGATTCAAAAAGGCAGTAGTTAGTAATTGACTACGACTAGCCATGCTCGAAATTCTTTTTGCTCCTGCCTGAATAAATTTTGAAAAATGTCCAATGTAATAAAAAGCATTCGTATAAATCAAATTACCTGTTTTGGTATCCGCATGAACGGGTGCGAAACAAAAATTTCCTACATGATTAGGTCCGCCTTTTTCGTCTAACAAAATGTTCCAATCCGTAAAACCGACCATTCCATTATTAAAATCGTTGATCATGCTTCTGCCGTATTCTTCGCCTAAAACCCAAGCATTGTAACGGCTTGCATCAAAACCTTCGGCACAACCTTCTGTAAAAAAGATATTTTTGTCGGGATAAGCCTCATAAACTCTTCTGATGTTGTCGTACATGGGCTGCCCGCCACTCCAATCTTCGTACCAATGAAAACCAATTCCCCATATATATTTAGAAGCCTCTGGATCGTCAAAATAGCTTTGCGCACGTTGGTAAATCAAATCTCGGTTATGATCCCAAGCAATAATTTTTACATCTTTTAATCCTTCTTTGTGCATGGTCGGACCGAGATTATTTTTCAAAAAATCACGTTCTTCTTCGGCAGAATAAACACAGCTTTCCCATTTTTGCTTTGCCATAGGTTCATTTTGAATGGTAATTCCCCAAATTGGCATTCCTTCCTGCTCATAGGCTTTGATAAATTTGGTATAATAATTTGCCCAACTTTCGTAAAATTCTTTTTTCAATTTTCCGCCTTGTAACATATTATTATTGTCTTTCATCCACGCTGGCGGACTCCATGGGCTTGCAAACAAATTCAATTTTCCACCTGCGGCTGCCGTTGCCGCTTTGATAAAAGGAATTTTGAATTTTTTGTCGGGAGCAATGTCAAAAGTTTTTAAATCCTTGTCATTTTCAGCCACATACGTATAACTATTGCTGCTAAAATCGCAACTATTGATATTTGTTCGCGCAACGGTGTAGCCAATTCCCTCTTTTTTATCGAAATAGGCTTTCAAAATTTCCTGTTGCTTTTCTTTGGGCAATTTGGCATAAGTTTCTGCCGAAGCGTCTGTCAATGCTGCTCCGATGCCGAAATAGGTTTGAAAAGTTTTTTCAGGATTGACAAAAACACAAATTTGTGTTTCCAAAGGCTGATTCATTTCTTTAAATCCAACGCTGTCCGTAGGTGTCAATCTTAACAGACTACTATCGGCTGTGGTATATGCAAAAACTGTTTTTCCTTCCGTAGAAAAAGGTTTTGCGATGTTTTGAGGTTGTTCTTTGGCAGATGGCGTGCAAGCAAAAATAGATAAAGAACAAAAAATAATAAAACGGTTTTTCATAAGTTTGTTTTTTTTAGAAAGTAAGTGTTTTGGACAGATAATTCCTACAAAAACCATAAAATCTTTGAAAAAAAACAGTTTTTTATTTTTTTGAGGTTTTAGAGAAAGGTAATTGGAGGAAATATTCAAAAAAATGTTATTTTGATTGCAAATATAGGTTTATAATCAAAATAATTTTTTCGACTTTGACTTGGTACTTATTTCTCCTGTCAAAAAGTTTTGGGAGTCAATAAGGCAATTTGGATTTTTTTTAGAAACTTAAATAATTTCACAATTTGGTAATAGTTTCCTTAAAGCCTTAATTCTGTCCATATTGATTTCTTTTTCAAGAGGAGTTAAATTTTCCATTGTCAAATAATCAAAACTAATTTTTTTAAGATTGATTAAAGTTTGCAGTGGAGTAAAATCTAAAATATTTGTATCCAAATTATTTATAAATTCTAATTTAGACAATTTTTGTAAAGGAGTTAAATCCAAAAGAGCTAAATCATTATTACATTTTATTTCTTTTAGTTCTAAAATACTCTTAATTTGCTGTTCAGATAATTCGTAAGGCAAAAAATAATTAAATGCCTTTTGTTCTTTGCCCAAACCTTCGTACCACCTAATTAATTTATGAGCAAATTTATAATTTACAACCAAAGAAGCTACTTTTTGGCGTAAATCTTTATTTTGGCTATAATTGATAACTAGGTTAATTGCACCCAATAAATCTAATTTTAAAGGTTCGTAAACTATTTTTAGTTGTCCTCTAAAAGTAGATTTCCATACAAAATTCAAATTAGTCCACCATGCCTCATTGCTGATTGTTTGGGGTTCATCTGCAATAAATTGAAGTCTATTTTGTTTAGCCAATTCATTGATTACTGATAGAATTTCACTAATAGCGTCTTCTATAGAAATAATAAAAAATTCCCGATCATCATTTATTCTATAATCGTCCAGTTTTTCGTGAACAAGTTTTTCTACTAATTCACAATCACTGACTTTTTTTCGGTACACTACCAAAAATTTGGTTGGTATTCCCGCCTTGCCTGCCTTAAATAATGAAAGGGCTCTTTTATCAGGATTTTTCGATTGACCTATTTTTAAGGTATCAGGAAACGAAGGATTTAACAAAATATAAACAAAACCTGCTTTCATAATTGATAAAATTTAAGTACAGCCAAAAATAAAAAAAAACTTCGAGAAAATACAAAATTTTCTCGAAGTTTTTTTAACAATATTCTTTAAATTCAATTACAAAGAAATTCCCATGAAAGACATAAATGCCAAGCCCATCAAGCCTGTCAAAATCATAGTAATTCCCAAACCACGCAAAGCAGGTGGCACATTAGAATATTTCATTCGTTCTCTGATAGCCGCCATCGCCACGATAGCCAAATGCCAGCCTATTCCCGAACCCAAAGCAAAAACTGTAGCTTGCACCAAAGTATAATCTCTCTGAATCATGAACAAAGAAGCTCCCAAAATTGCACAGTTTACGGCAATCAAAGGCAGAAATATACCCAAAGTACCGTATAAAGAAGGGGAATATTTTTCAATAATCATTTCTACCAACTGAACCACCGCCGCAATAACAGCAATGAACATAATGAATTGCAAAAATTCGAGGTTTACGCCTTTAAATTGTTCGCCAAGAAAACCCAAAGCACCTTCTTTTAACAGATATTCTTGCAATAACCAGTTCAAAGGAATGGTGAGCAACAACACAAATGTAACCGCTACACCCAAACCGTTGGCAGTAGAAACCTTTTTAGAAACCGCCAAATAAGAACACATCCCCAAAAAGTAGGCAAAAATCATGTTTTCAATGAAAATTGCTTTGATACCCAAATTAATTAAATCCATGTTTTTGTCTGATTAAGCGTGTTCTGAATAATTGTTTTTGTAGCGTTGCACCCAAATAATGATGCCCAAAATAAAGAAAGCTCCCACAGGTGAAGTCATTAAACCGTTTGTTGGGAAATTGGTGATTCCGATGGCTTCAAAAATTTTGAAGTTAAAAATAGAACCAGAACCCAAAACTTCACGGATAAACGAAATCAACAAAATGATCCAAGCATAACCCAAACCGTTTCCTACGCCATCCAAAACCGAATCATAAGGCTTATTTGCCATCGCATAAGCCTCCAAACGACCCATAACAATACAATTTGTGATGATCAAACCCACAAAAACCGAAAGCAATTTGGAAACATCATAAAAATATGCTTTTAGGACTTGATCAACCACAATAACCAAAGACGCAACCACTGCCAACTGCACAATGATACGGATTCGGTTTGGAATCAGGTTTCTAAGCAATGAAATAGCCAAATTAGACATTGCCACAACCACAGTTACAGCTATTGCCATAACCAAAGTAGGCTCCATTTTGGTTGTAACTGCCAATGAAGAACAAATTCCCAAAACCTGCACTGTAACAGGATTGTCATCATTCAAAGGGTCAGTGATTAACGCTTTCCTTCTTTTTGAAAGAAGTTCTTCAGCAGGTTTTGCTGTTGTTGTTAATGTTTCTGCCATAAAAATTTATTTTTTTAGGTAAAATTTTTATTATTAAAATTAATGTCAAATCTCGAAGGTTTCTTGTTTTTTTATAAATTGTCCGACAAATGTCTGACAAGATGCTATTTTTTAGAAATCTTCAAGATTTCGTAAATTACATTCCAATTTTCATTTTCTTTTTGCCGTCTTCTGCTTTTGCTTCTGTTTTTACAGAATCTGCATTGGTTTTGGCTGTAGAATCCGTGTTTGCGGCTGGTACAGGTATTTCTGCAACTTCAGCTTTTTTTCTGACGTTTTTGTCAAAATACGGCTGATAATATTCCAAATAATTTTTGATCATTGCATTTACGCCTTTTGCTGTCAAAGTTGCTCCTGACATTCCATCTACTTGATTTTCAGAAAGTTTATTTCCTTTTTCGGATTTTAGCATTTCTATACCCATCAGTTTACCTCCGTTGTCAAACATTTTTTTGCCTTTATAACGGTCTTGAATTTCAGCATCAGAAATCCTTGCTCCCAAACCTGGAGTTTCGCCTTTGTGAGCAAAAACAACTCCTTTTACATTATTCAAATCTTTTTCTAGGGCAACATAACCCCAAATTTTATCCCAAAGACCTGCTCCGTAAACGGGCAAAATATATGCCTCTATTTCATTTGGATTTTGTTCAGAAACAAACTCAAAAACAGGGAAAAGGCGAGCAGATTTTTCTTTTTTGTATTCTTTGCCGACATCTAATTTTTCGGCTTCCATTCCTTCTTTTTTGTCTCCGTTGGCATCTACCACATAAGATTTTATTCTTTTGCTATAAGTAGCCAAAACGTCTGTTTGTTTGTCAATTTTCATGACCGAACCCAAAATTTGAGTTTTTTTGTCTTTGTCAATCGCAATTTGTTGCGTGTCCGCCAATCCTACTGCGGCAATCGATAGCAATCCGCCCAAAATAATGGTCGTGATGATCGAAAAAACGATAATATAAGTGTTAGACTGTTGCACGTTTCAATCTCCTATTTTTATTTGCCTGAATAATAAAATAATCAATCAATGGTGCAAACACATTCATGAGAAGCACCGCAAGCATAATTCCTTCGGGATAAGCAGGGTTTACCACTCTGATAATCACGGTCATTACGCCAATAAAAAAGCCGTAAATCCATTTTCCTGTTTCAGTATGAGAAGCAGAAACAGGGTCAGTTGCCATAAAAACAGCACCAAACGCCAAACCACCCATCACCAAATGATATTGTGCAGGAATTAACATAAAATTGTTTGCACCAACCGCATTAAATAACGCGCCCATTGCAAAAGTACCAGCAAAAACACTTACAATTACTTTCCAACTTCCTACGCCTGTTGCAATTAAAATTGCAGCACCAATCAAAGCCATCAAAGTAGAAGTTTCGCCAATACAACCTGGAATTGTGCCAAGAAACAAACTTTTGAAGCTAAACAGTTCAGGACTCCACGAACCCGCAAAGGCTTCCACAACAGGTTTTGCAGTAGATTGAGCAGCAATAGCCAAAGCCGTAGCTCCAGAATAGCCATCAACCAAACCCGCCATGCCTGTGGCAATGATATTTCCGTTTTCATCGGCTGTCCAAACATCACCAGAAATTTGAGAAGGATAAGCAAAATACAAGAAAGCTCTAGCGGTCATGGCAACATTTAATACATTCATGCCTGTGCCTCCAAAAACTTCTTTGGCAATGATTACCCCAAAAATAGTAGCCACAGCCACCTGCCACAAAGGAATAGTTACAGGGCAAATTAGCGGAACTAACATACCTGTTACCAAAAAACCTTCATTGACTGGGTGCTTGCGAACCAAAGCAAAAGCAACTTCTGCCAAACCGCCCGCTGTATAAGAAACAATGATAATCGGGATTACGAATTTAGCACCAAACAAAAAATCAGCTAAAATATTAGGAGTTTTCCCAAAAGCCAAATCGTGTTGGTAGCCTACGTTCCACATTCCAAAAAGCAAACAAGGAATCATGGCAATGACTACGGTCATCATTAGACGCTTTAAATCTACGGCATCTTTGATTTGAGAACCCTTATTTGGCGTTGTTTCCGCAGGAGTAAATGCGAAAGTTTCGCCTGCTTCAAAAAGATAGTAAAGTTTTTCGAACTTCCCTCCTTTTTGAAACATCGGTTTCTGCTTTTCTAAAATATCATGTAAAAATTTCATAAAAATTGAGTAAAATTTAATTTATTTCGAAAGAAAATGTTTAAAATTTAGGTTTATTTTTCCTAAAAATTAATATTTTAACCTTCCATCATCATGCTAATTCCATGTCGCAAAATTTCTTGAATGGGTTGTTTAGACACATCAACAAATTCGCAAAGAGCAAAATCTTCTTCAATTACCTCAAAAATGCCTAAGGCTTCCATATTTTCATAGTCATTTGCCAAAATAGATTTGATCAACTGCAAAGGTAAAATGTCCATCGGTACAACTTGTTCAAAAGTTCCTGTCAAAACAAAAGCGCGTTCCTGACCATTATTATTGGTATCAACCACGTGTTCTTTGGTAGGACTCAAAAACGAAAATAAGCCCCAAGCCCTATGAAAACTCGGTCTAGAAGTTGGTGCTAACCAGCCATCTGTCAAAAAGAAACGAGCATGATCGCCTTCTGGAAGAACCGTAATCATCTGATCGTAAAAGCCCATGTAGCCTTTTTTATCTACTTTTTGACCTGTCAAAACATTGCCTGAAACATAACGAACATGGTCTTGTTTGATATTTCCCGCAACAATTTTGTCTAGACAAGCTCCTGCAAAAGTTTTGTAATATTGCGGAGTGTTTACCTCTGAACCTGCCAAAGCAACCAATTTGCTTGCGTCATATTTGCCGTCCAAAAATAATTTTCCAATCTGAATGACGGCATAAGGAGTCAAAGTCCAGACAACTTCGTCTTTGTTGATGGGTGCAATGTGGTGAATTTGTACGCCTACATTTCCTGCGGGATGGGGTCCTGCAAACTTATGCGTTTGAGCATTTTTTACGCCACCAAATATTTTAGAAATTTCGGTGTCGCTTTTCAAACCTACATGAACATTGCAAGCACCTACTTTTTTTAAAACATCAACTCCTGCCTGAAAATATTGCTCTTGTCCTTTGAACACAAATTCGTTGTCTGGGGCAAGCGGGTGGGTATCAAAAGTAGAAATAAAAATTGCTTTTGGGGCAACATTTGGATCAGCCACAATTCCGTAAGGTCTTTGAATAACATTTACCCAAGCTCCACTTTGTAGGATAGTTGCAGTCAAATCCTCTTTTTTTAGCCCTGAAATTTCAGAAATCGAATATTTTTGAAAAGGCACATACTCAATTGTTTTGTCTGCCAAAATAATGACCTCCAACAATTTGCGTTTTTCACCTCGTTTAATTTCTACAATTTCTCCGCTTACAGGCGAAGTGTACATCACTTTTTCTAGCTTTTTGTCGTAGAAAATAGGCTGTCCCGCTTTCACGCTTTCGCCTTGCTGAACGACCACTTTGGGGCGGTACATTCCAATAAAATCACTGGGTTTCAATGCAAAAGTATCCGAAAACGGACTATTCGCTATTTGCGTTTGCGCCTTGCCCGCCAAACGAACATCGAAACCTTTGGTAAACTTCCTTACTTCTGACATCTTTACGAAATATTAGTGAATGCCTTAAAATCGAACACAAAGATAAAAAACAAGTCAATACTTGCAATAGCTTTTCTACAATTTATTGAATTAAAATTTATTTTGTATCTGAATGTTTTATTTTTATTTGTTTTGTCAATGTAATATTTTTAAAAAAGTTAAGCATTTTTATTGCCTAAATTTTTTTTTGTTGCCCTGACCATTTCTTGTTTTCCTATCGAACCTTTGGGGCTTTCTATTTCAAAACCAATTTTTATCAAATCCCTTTTGAATTGTCCTTTGGCGCAATAAGTTACTAAAATTCCGTTGGGTTTGAGCAAATCATATACTTTTTGTAAGTTTTCAGGTTGCCATATTTCGCTTTGTTTGCTGGGAGCAAAAGCATCATAATAAATTAAATCGAAATTGTTTGCTGGTAAAACTAAATTTTCAAGGCTAATTTGCAATTTGGTCAAAGCAAAAAAACTTGAAATTTGTACTTTATTTTCCCAAGAAACTTCATGTATGTTTTGCCAAAAATATCGAATTTTTGGGTCGATAAATTTTTCATAATTCATTTGTTTGATCAAATCCATTG
>RDXG01000040.1 GCA_004292785.1 Bacteroidota bacterium | reverse complement strand
TTCGATGATCGCAGAAAGTAGTTTTTTAGCAATGTTGGTGTCTTCTAACAAAAACTTAAAAAAAGTATCGTAAATTGGATTGGCTATTTGCATATTTTTTGGAATTAGTTTGCAAATTTACCTAAATTTTATAAAGTTTACAATATTTTTTTGTTTGTTAAAATATTCATTATCAATGCTTTTCTTACTTACTCATTATTTAATATTTCGATAACTTATCCTTAAACTTCTAATGATTTTAGGAATCTACCTTTGTAAAAATTTAATATAATGGTAGAATCTATGAAAATTACGTTCCGTACAATTCGTTCAAAATTGCTATTTTCTTTTGCTATTGTCTTAATGGTTAGTGGTATAGTCATGATTATGAATTTTTGGCTAGATGCCAAAGAGGACAGAATAGAAGAAATTGTTGCCCGATTGACGCAAGCAGATCGAAAAATACAAGTTGCGTCTAATTTGGAACGAGATTTTTTTACTGATGAAACCATTAATCCAAATTTTTATAAGACTCGCCAAAGCGATTATTTGAACAAACACAAACAGCTAACGGAAGAAATTAACAAAGAATTGTCATATCTTAACAGTATGGAAGAAATTGAACATTTTGATATTTCTTCGAATATTGATACTTTAATAATGCAATTTGGAAATTATGAATTGGTTTTTGAAAAAATGGTT
Organism: Bacteroidota bacterium; assembly: GCA_004292785.1. Classification (GTDB taxonomy): domain Bacteria; phylum Bacteroidota; class Bacteroidia; order Cytophagales; family Thermoflexibacteraceae; genus RDXG01. The sequence continues at coordinate 1,428 of RDXG01000040.1, read as the reverse complement.
GAACTTATTAAGTTTAGAGGCTTCAAAGATTATGGAGTAGAAGGGGATATGCGCCATTATATTCACGAAATAGAAAACGCAAAATATCAACCAGATTTAGCAAATTTATTAACGATTCGCAGACACGAAAAAGATTTTATCATCAGAAAAGACTCTAATTATTTGAGAAAACATACACAATCTGTCCATGAATTTAAGACAAAAGTTGCCCGAATTCCTGACATAACTCAAAAAGTATCGATGCTCTCTTTGATCGAAAAATATCAAGATGCCTTTAAATTATTGGTTCAAACCGAAGAAAAAATTGGTTATGACCATCACAGAGGAATGAAAAAAGAACTTAACGATATTTCTACAGACATTGCCAAAAGAATAGAGCAAGTAAATGAGGTAATTTTGAACACAGCAGAGGTAATGCGTTACAATATTAGGTTTGCTTTGGTTGTGATTATGATTTTGGGAGTAGGAGTAAACGTAATTTTGGCAGTTTTGATAACCAAAATGTTGAGCAAACCTATTACTAGCCTTTCTGCTTCTATACATGAAGTGATCAAACACGATTTTTCTGAAAGTGTCTATGTTACACAAATTAATAGCAAAGACGAAATAGCCTTGCTTGCCAAAGATTTTGCATTTATGCTCGAAAAGGTACAAGGAAATATTGCCGAAATTAAAGACAAATCTGAAAAAATTGAACACAAACAGCGTTTATTGATGGATAGTATTCGTTATGCGCAACAGATTCAGGAAGCCATTTTGCCCGATTCTGAAGATTTGAAAATTTTTAACGACAATTATTTTATCATTTATAAGCCTTTGCACGTGGTTTCAGGTGATTTTTATTGGTTTGCGACCAAAAACGAAAAAAGTTTTTTGGCAGTTGTAGATTGCACAGGACATGGGGTTCCTGGTGCGTTTATGTCCATGATTGGCAATACTTTACTCAACAAAATTGTTACGCAAAACAAGGTTTTTGAACCCGCCAAAATTTTGGAAAGGTTACATAAGGAAGTCAAAGAATCTTTGCGTCAAGACGAAAAAAAGAATGATGACGGCATGGATATTTCGATTTGTGTGTTTGATAATGCACAATTTGGACAAGAAACGTTAAGAATGATCTTTGCAGGTGCGAAAAGTTCCTTGATTTATACTTCCAATAACGAAGTGATGCAAATGAAAGGGGTAAATAGATCAGTAGGTGGAAAGCTAAAATCTGAATTAAGACCGTTTACAAGTAGCATTATCGATTTGCAAAAAAACGACATGATTTACTTGTTTTCTGATGGTTTTATTGACCAAAAAGACGCTTTTGGCGAAAAATTTGGCAAACAAAGACTACGTTCTTTGATTCAAGAAGTTCATCATTTGGGCATTAAAGAACAAGAAGAACGTTTTAATGAAGAACTTACTTTGCAACTGCTAGAACAA
>RDXG01000039.1 GCA_004292785.1 Bacteroidota bacterium | reverse complement strand
CAAGATACTACTGTAGAATTTACAGAGGGTATCAATGTCATCATTGGACACAACAACGCAGGCAAAACTAATCTGCTCAAGGCTTTGTCTTTGGTAGTGGATTATCAAGGTTCAAAGCGATTAGGGGCAGACGATTTTTGTAAGTATATACCCCTTGCCGATTTAAAGGCTAAACCGCCCAAAATAGAAATTGAGGTTACTATCAAAAAAGGGCAACAAACTACTGATGATGACTTGCCTACGATTGGAGATTGGCTAACCAATTTGGGCGCGGATTATGAGGCTATCCTGACTTACCAATTTTTCTTGCCTGAAGACAAACATGGGGACTACACTCATGCTATGACAAGCATTTCCGAAACAGAAGAAGGCTTGGCATTGAAGGAGGTTTGGAAAACTATTCACCATGATTTTCTCCGCTACTACAAACATAAGATTTTTGGAGGTAAGATAGAAGAACAAAACGTAGCCAATGGCGATTCGCTACAACGATTTGATTTCCAATTTCTTGATGCTATTCGTGATGTGGAGCGTGATATGCTCACAGGACGCAATACACTTTTGCGCGAAGTAGTGAGTTTTTTTATGGATTATGACATCAAACAAGATGCTACTAAGTCCAAAGAGCAAAAAGAACAAGAAATTAAAATCAAGAAAAATGAGTTTTCAGTTCAGACTAAAACTTTACAACAAGTGTTAGATAGCAGAATGGCTAAAGGAAAAGAGGAAATTCTTGCATACGCCAAAAGTACAGGTGCGTCTTCCTTCAACGATGCTGTACCTGATTTTGAGGGGGAAATATCGGAAACAGAATTGTATGCGTCTTTGCGTCTTATCATAAAACAACAAACAGGTATCACAATACCCGCCACGCACAATGGTTTGGGCTATAACAACCTGATTTTTATGTCTTTGCTACTTGCTAAAATGCAAGCAGATACAGATACACATTATTTGGGAGGCAATGCCAAAGTATTCACTATGTTGGCTATTGAAGAACCCGAAGCACATTTGCACCCTGCTATGCAATACAAGTTTTTGAAATTCTTAGAAGAGAACAAAAACGATAAAAAAGCACGTCAAATCTTTATTACTACCCATTCTACCCACATTACGTCAGCTACCAAATTAGACGATATTATTTGTTTGCATAGCGTTTTAGATGCTCAAAACATACCAAAAGCCACAGTTGGTTATGTAGGCAAGGTATTTCCCAATACCCAAGAAGGCAAAAATTCTAAAAATTATGTGCAAAGGTTTTTAGACGCAACCAAATCTGATATGCTCTTTGCTAACAAAGTAATTTTGGTAGAAGGGCTTGCGGAACAACTCCTGTTGCCTGTTTTGGCTGAATATGAGGAGAAATCCTTAGAAGACAATCACATATCTGTTGTGAGCGTAGGCGGGCGATACTTTGAGCATTTTTTATACCTATTTGATACAAACCAAAGTGATAAGGCTATTCCCAAAAAAGTAGCTTGTTTGATAGACAGAGCCCCCGAAAGAATACACCAAACGAACAGTGAAAAAGAACATAAATGTTATCCTTATGAATATAAAATGGATACCACAAATTACAAGTATTCCAACAATGCAACACATAATTTGAGTAAATACAGACATCACAAGAATATACGTTTTTTTAGCCAAGATTATACTTTTGGAAAAACCCTTGAATATGATTTGGCTTTTGCTAACCCAAATTTAGAGATATTGATTACGAGCCAAATATCCCACCAAGCTAAAATAAATGCTCTTATGACATCATATCAAAGTAGTCTAAGTGATTTGTTTGCTATATTTCTTGCAGTACAAAGCCCTCATCGAAAACCCAAACACGCAGACCGTATCAAAACTTCTTTAGAGGCTAATAATAAAAAAAATTGGACTGATGAAGATAAAAAATCTGCCTTGATAGCGTCAATATATCTCAACTCTGTAGGCAAGGGCGAAAACGCCTTAGAATTGGCAGAAACATTAGCCCAAAACCTCACGCTCCGCACAACAGACCCCGCACAATATAAAGCATTCAATATTCCTACCTACATCAAAGAAGCCCTCGAATGGATATGCCAAACATCATAACATCAAACAGCACGCTCCCAAACATTGA
>RDXG01000309.1 GCA_004292785.1 Bacteroidota bacterium | reverse complement strand
TGTAAATTTGGGTAATGATTTTTCAAAAAATGGGCAGATTTACTCAAAATTTCGTTTGCCATCGAATAATCTGTTTGCCCTGTGTTGCCAAAAAAGCCCGCTACAGACGAAAACAAAACAATTTGTTGCATTTCTTTGATGTCCACGCAATCCAACAAATTTAACAAACCTTTCACTTTTACGGTATAAACTGCCTCAAAATCTGAATCGGTTTTGTTGTCGATCAATTTGTCCGCCAAACGACCTGCTCCGTGAATAATTCCTGTAATATTTCCTAGTTTTTGAACCGCTTTTGGCAACATATTTTTGATCGAATCGGCATTTAAAACATCGACAGCCAAATATTCGACTTGCGAACCAAAATTGCGAATCGCTTGCAAACTTTCATCTATTTCACGTTTTGCAACTACTTGATTTACAGCTTTTTGCACCAAAATCGGAGTCGGTTTTTCGCCTTTGCTAATCAAATCTTGCATGGCTAATTTTTTCAAATCTGCCTCTGATGTAATGCCTTTTGCCCAAGTTGGTTCTGCAAAATCGTTGCTCGATCTGCCCAACAAAATAAATTTGCATTGATAAACTTCTGCCATTTTCAAAACGCAATCTGCTGTAACGCCTTTCGCGCCTCCGCTGACCAAAAACACAGATTTCGTAGTAATTTTAGAATTTTTTTCTACATTTTCCTGTAAAATTTCTCTTTTGGCTATCAAAGTTTGGCGCAAATTTCCTTGATAAGCAACCTCGATAATTTGAAGATTAGAATCGTGCAATTCTGCAAAAATCTGCTCTGATGCTTGTGAAATTGCATTTTTTGGGTCAATATCAACAGCTCTGCAAAAAACCGATTGCCATTCGATATTGATACATTTTACAATTCCCGACAAACCGCCTGCAAAAACCGAAGAATTAGCATTTTTTAAACCCAAATTTCCATCTATTCTGCTGATAGTCAAAAAGTTAGTACGAGAAGTTTTGCCTGATTCGTTTAAAGGTTTGGACAAATGTTTGGCAAGGGAAAATACGGTTTTTAACAAATTTGTTTCCGTTTCAAAATGCTGACCCAAATTTTTGCTATTTGCAAAATGTGGGTTTAAATGTATGAAATTGCCAATTTTGCCAAAATAATTTAGTTTTTCGATGGCTTGTTTTGCTCCCAAATCATTGGCGGATTCCAAATTTATGGTTTTGAAATGAGAAGGCAAAGCAAAATTATTCACAAAAGGCAAATTCAAAATAACTACTTGATTACCAGCTTGTTGCAATTTTTCTGCCACTGCCAAAGTTAGCGGACTGCCATCGTTAGTAATTAAAGAAAGTTGCGGAGCAAACTCAATAAAATCAGGGGAAGGCAAATATTGCAAACGAACCGAAGCGCGGGGAATTTGTTGGTGAAAACCATTGCGAATCTTGGTAAAATGAACGTTTTGGGCAGGTTTTGTACCCAAAACGTCATCAGAATTAGGAATGTTAGAATCTATTTTTTTTTTTGCATTTTCGAATGAACGTAATTTACTACGTCGCCCAAAGTACGCAATTCAGCCATTTCCTGCGGATTTGCCTGAACTTGTGGATTTTGTTCGGTTACTGCCCCAAAAATTTCTACTCTTTTGATCGAATCGATGCCCAAATCGGCTTCCATATCCATCGAAAGTTCTAGCATTTCGGTCGGATAACCTGTTTTTTCGCTAATGATTGCCATCAAAGAATTTGCAACAGCTTGATCGTTTACAGAACTTACGGCTTGCGTTTGCGGAGCAGTTTGCACTACTTCCTGCGCTTTTGTAGGAGCTTGAACGCTTGCGCTTGTTGCACTTCCGCCCATTTTTGAGTTAATGTAATTCACGACATCTCCCAAAGTACGCAATTCTGCCATTTCTTGTGGGTTTGCTTGCACTTGCGGATTTTGTTCGGTTACTGCCCCAAAAATTTCCACTCTTTTGATAGAATCGATGCCCAAATCTGCCTCCATATCCATCGAAAGTTCTAACATTTCGGTAGGATAACCTGTTTTTTCGCTAATGATTGCCATCAAATTTTTTGAAATTGCATCATTATTTACTGCCACATTTTGCACAGGTGCAGACACATTTACAGCCGTAGCCTGCGTTGCTACAGGTGCAGGTTGTGCCACCGCACTCACTTTTTGACCGCCCATTTTTGAGTTAATGTAATCAACGACATCCCCCAAAGTACGCAATTCAGCCATTTCTTGTGGGTTTGCTTGCACTTGTGGGTTTTGTTCGGTTACTGCCCCAAAAATTTCTACTCTTTTAATAGAATCAATACCCAAATCGGCTTCCATGTCCATCGAAAGTTCGAGCATTTCGGTAGGATAACCTGTTTTTTCGCTAATGATTGCCATTAAAGTTTTTGAAATTGCCGAGTTATCTACTTTTACAGCCGCTACGGTTGGCGTTGGTGCAACCACTTGCGCTACCGCTTGCACAGCAGGCGTTACGCTTGGCGCAGGTGCAACTACATTCTCAAAACTAATGGTTTGACTTTCAAAATTTGGCGAAAAAGTAATTTCATTATAACCATAACCGTTTTGCGAAACACCTAATTCTTCCGCAGGACGAGAATTTTGAATAGAAGTAACGGACTGATTTTGGTTTGAACCCAAAATTTGCGTTTCTACATAACCAATATTTTCTTTGAGAGAACTCGAAACGCTTTGCATGGCTTGCCCCAAAAATTGCATAAAAGATTGCGTATTTTTGGAATGTTCGGACACAAATTTGTCAAACATTTGCACACTTTGCGCTTGCTGTTTGCTAAATTCTTGAAGCGAATTGTTCAGAATATCTAGCAATTTGTCTGTGGCATTGTTAGCCTGTATAGGAATTTGCATTGGCTTTTCTAAGATTATTTCTTGTGGAATAGGAACTTGAATAAACTTTTCGACTACTACTTCCTTCTCAACAATCACCTCTTTGATCACTTCTTTGATGACCTCTTTTTCGATGATTTGTGGTTTTGAAGGGGCATTCTGTACTCGATGACCGCTATTGAGGGCATCTTTGTACGTTTGTTGGGTTTTTTCACTTACATAATTATGACCGCCAAGTGTTACATTGGCTTTACTTACAACAGAAATTTCTGGCTCGATAAACAGACGTGAACTGTCGATGTCTTTGAGGGCAATGCCCGCTACACGCAATTTGACAAGGGCTTCTTTGAGTTGTAGATCGCTGTCTTTTTTCGGATTCGAATTTAAGGCAACCGCAAGATGAGTTTTGCCTTTTAAGATTTCGCCAACCAAATTTGTCAAAACAGATTTAGGTCCAAATTCAATAAATACCTGTCCGCCTGACTGATAAATATTTTCGATCTCTTGTTTGAATTTGACCGAATGAAGAATTTGATTTTGAATTAATTGCTTAATTCCTGCCACATCTGTCGGGTAAGGACTCGCCGTTGTATTTGAGAAAACTGCCTTTTGAGGGCTATTAAAAGTAGTTTGTTGAACCACTTGCGCAAACGGAATCTGTGCGTGTTGCACAAAAGGCGTATGAAATGCCGCAGAAACAGGAAGTTGAACCGCTGAAAAACCTTCTTTTTGCAAAACGCTTTGCGCTTGTTGAATTGCAGAAGTAGAACCGCCCAACACAATTTGATGTTGAGAATTGATGTTCGCAATTTGCACACTCGCAATGCCTTTTATTTTTTGAGAAATGATTTGCTCATCACCTTTTACGGCAAGCATCGTTCCGCTGTCGCTACCATTTACTTGTTTCATGGCTTGCCCTCTGGCTTTTGCCAAACGGAAAAACGCATCATCATTCAACACGCCTGATGCCCACAAAGCAGTCAATTCACCAAAACTATGACCTGCCACAAAATCGGTTTTCAGACCTGCACTTTGCAACAATTTATACATTCCCATACTCAACGCACCGATGGCGGGTTGGGCGTGTTCGGTTTTGGTTAAATCTTGTTGTTGCGCAATTCGAGCCTGATCGCTAAATACAGGTTTTGGGAAAACAACGGAAGAAATAGGTTTTTGTCCTGCAAATTCCTTGTCCATGTCCGCAAAAGTTTTTCGAATAATCGGGTAATTCATAGCCAATTCTCTGCCCATGTTCACGTATTGCGAACCTTGTCCAGAAAACAAAGCCACTACTTTTGTACCGACAGGAAAACCGTTTTGTCTGTAAGAAATTCCTTTTGGATTTTCCCAAAGCGATTCCTGATTGCTTTGTAAAGTTTGCAAAGAAATTTTACATAAATCTAAGGCATTTTCCACAGAATTAGCTACAAAACCAAGCCGCGCCGCTGTTTGCGGAATTTGAATATTTGCCGATTTTTTAAGCAAATTCAAATAATAAGTTTGTGCATTTGCCGACTGCAATTCTTCAATAATTTTGTTTAATTCGCTAATCAATGCACTTTTATTATTTGCTTGAATCAAAATAGAATCTGCAAAATTATGTATTCTGTAAGAACCTTCTTGTTCTTTTTGATATTCTTCGAGTGTAATATGCACGTTAATTCCCCCAAAACCGAAAGCACTCATGCCTGCTCTGCGTGGCGTTTTTCCGTCTGTAATCCAAGGGCGAACCTCTGAATTGACATAAAAAGGAGAATTTTCGATATTAAATTTAGGATTTGGCTGACTAACGTTGATCGTTGGCGGTAAAATTTTGTGATGCAAAGCCAAAACTGCCTTAATAAAACCTGCCGAACCTGCCGCCGCTTTGGTGTGTCCAACCTGCGATTTGACACTGCCCAGCGCAATGTGCTGTTTGTTAGGATTATTTTTAGAAAAAACCGAAGTCATCGATTCAAATTCTGTGGCATCGCCTGCCCTTGTGCCTGTGCCATGCCCCTCGATCAAACCTACGCTAGACGCAGGATAGCCTGCCTCGTCATAAGCACGTTGCATCGCCACTGCCTGCCCAGAAGCACGCGGGGCGTAAATGCTTTTGAATTTGCCATCGCTAGAAGTTCCGATTCCTTTGATCACAGCATAAATTCGGTCGCCATCTCTTTCGGCATCTGCCAAACGTTTGAGTAACACCATTCCTACGCCTTCTCCGATCAACATTCCGTCAGAATCGGCATCAAAAGGGCGAATAAAGCCTTTTTGTGAAAAAGCGGGAGTTTTGCTAAAACACATATACATGAAAGGCGAATTGTCTGTATCCACTCCACCTGTGAGCATCATGTCGCTTCTGCCTTCCAATAATTCGGAAATTGCCATCTGAATTGCACTCAAAGAGGCGGCGCAAGCGGCATCAACTACGCTGTTTATTCCGCCCAAATCGAAGCGGTTGGCAACTCTGCCCGAAATTACGTTTCCTAACATTCCAGGGAAGGAATCTTCTTTCCAACCAATGTAAGCCAATTTTATTTTTTCAGAAATGACTTTGATGTCTTCTTCAGGGATTCCTGATGTGCGCATGGCATTTTCCCAAACAGGATATTGCAAACGGCTAGTTAAAGGAGTGATCAATTTTTGCCCGCCGCCAACGCCAAAAGTTACGCCTGTGCGCATACGTTTTTCGGGGGTAAATTTTTCGTTTCCGTAACCTGCATCTGCAAAAGTAGATTTGGCAACCAACAAAGCCAAAAGTTGCGAAGCATCTGTAATTTCCAAAATATTTGGAGGCAATCCAAATTCCATTGGGTTAAAATCCACGTCTGGAACAAATCCTCCGCGTTTACAATAAATTTTGTCGGGTGCGTGTGGGTCGGGATCGTAATAATCTGAAATTTTCCAACGGTTTTCTGGAACATCAGTAATACAATCTTTTCCTTGAACAATATTCGTCCAAAATTCATGTAAATTTTTTGATTGTGCAAACAAAGAACCCATGCCAATAACGGCAATCGGAGTTCTGCGAAGTTGGTAGTGTATATCAGTCATCTTGGACAAATCTTAAATAAAAATTGCAAATTCTTCAACGATTACAAAAAAAATTGATTTTGTATTGTAAAATTTAGCTCTTGTTTTATTTCGCAAAGATACATAAAAAATTGAAAAGCAATTTGCGAGTGGAATATTTTTGCATAAATATTGTTAAGGAAGGTTTCGCTTAAAACAAAACTTTCCTTTGTTAAATTGGTTCGTATTAAAGGAAGTTTTCGATTGAAGCAAAATTTTCCTTTGTTAAAATTACAATAAATTTGTCACTAAAACCAATCAAATTTTATGTTTTCAGACGAATATTTTATGCAACAAGCCCTCGCATTAGCCCAAATTGCTTTCGAGGAAAACGAAATTCCTGTCGGTGCTGTCGTGGTCTATGAAAACCAAATTATCGGCAAAGGTTACAACCAAACCATCAAAACCAACGACCCAACCGCACACGCAGAAATGTTGGCAATCACTGCCGCAAGCAATTTTATTGGTTCGCGTTACCTCAATCAATGCACTTTGTATGTAACCCTCGAACCCTGCCCCATGTGTGCAGGAGCTTGTTTTTGGGCAATGTTTAAAGAAATTGTTTTTGGTGCAAACGATCTTAAAAACGGTTTTAGCAAATTGGCACTTTCAGAAAAAAAAATATTTCACCCAAAAACAAAAATAAAACAAGGAATTTTGGCAGAAGAATGTAAAAAATTGATGCAAGACTTTTTTAAAAAACTAAGAAATTAATTCAAATGATGTAACAAAAAAAGCCACACTTTAATTGTGTAGCTTTTTGACTGATATTTTTATCTAACTTTTAGTTAAGGCTTTGATTTCCAAAGGTTTATCTAAAAAATAATTACAAAAATCTGTGCAACCTTGTTCTGCCAAACGATTAAGCTGTTTTCCCAAATTTTTCTGCCTGATGTCTAATAAAACCATTTTTCCTTCGGCTCTTAATTTTTTGACTTCGGGCAAAATTTGGCTAAAAGTTTGTTTTTGACCGTCATAAATGAAGGCAATTTTTGGGGCTTGATCTGGAATTTGAAAGTTTTTTTCTTCCAAAATTTGAATGATTCGTTCAAAACCAATAGAAAAACCGCAAGCGGGAACGTCTTCTTTTAACATTTTGCCGACCATTTTATCATAACGACCGCCACCGCCCACCGAAGAACCATAATCTGCCATTTCAACCTCAAAAATAGTTCCTGTGTAGTAGCCCATACCGCGAACCAAAGACAAATCATAGCAAATTTCGAACAAGTTATCTGCTTGATTTTGAACAGTTTGTAACAAAAAATCCAAATCTTCGAGGACTTCTCTGGGTGCGTTTGGAAGTGCATTTTTAATTTCTGAAACAGTAATTTTTTGGGCGGTCAAATTTTTGATAATTCCGATCAATTTATTAACCGAATCAGGAGCAAAATTTTCGGCTAATAATTCTTTTTCAACGCCATCTAAGCCAATTTTGTCTAATTTGTCCAACAAAATAAACACTTTTCCATAAGATTGGCTAGGAAAATTACATTCTGCCGCCAAATTTTCTAAAAGCAAACGGCTGTTAATTCTGACCTTAAAATTCCTAAAACCCAAATTTAACAAAGCTTGGCTAGTTGCCAAAACCAATTCGGTTTCTGCCAAAATACTTTCCATGCCAAAAATGTCAATATCGCATTGCACAAATTGACGAAAACGACCTTTTTGCGGTCTTTCTGCGCGCCAAACACTACCGAATTGAATTACTTTAAACGGGTTTGGCAACTCGCTTTTTTTATTTGCATAAAATCGGGTCAAAGGCACGGTCAAATCGAAGCGCAAACCGCAATCTACAACGTCATGTTCTTGTAAATCAGGCTTTTGCAAATTTAGCTTTTCGCCTCTGTGCAAAATTTTGAAGATTAGTTTTTCGTTTTCTCCGCCTTGTCCGCTTGCCAAAAAATCCATGCTTTCCATCGCAGGCGTTTCAATTTGCAAAAAACCTGCTTTTTGGTAGGTTTGCAAAATGGTATTCATGACGTAATTTCGCAAATTGACTTCTTTTGGACTAAGATCACGCGTACCCTGTCTGGGAAAAGTATTTATTTTCATTTATTTATTTTTTTCTCTACAAAACAAAACATTTAAAATCATTTCTACAAAAAAAGGCTTATTTTTTCCTTTTTTTTAGCAATAAATTTTATTTAATTTTTCCACAATGTCAAAAACTGCGGGACAAATTGCCGTATTTTTCAGAGTAATTTCGAACAAATTATGAAAATTTTTGCGGTCTGTGTGCGGATAACCTTGACAGGCTTTGGGTCTGACTTCATAAATTTTGCAATAATTTTGGCTGTCCAAAAATATACAAGGCGATGATTTTAGGACATAATCCTTGTCTTCGTCTATTTTCAAATACTTTTCGATCATTTCTGCGGGTCGAATCCTCAAAAAATCGGCAATTTTTTCGATGTCTTTTTGTGTAAAAACAGGGCTGGTTGTTTTGCAACAATTCGCACATTTCAAACAATCTGTTTGTTCAAAAACTTCTTCGTGCAAGTCTTGTAAAACTACATCGAGGTTTTTTGGCACTCTTTTTTTGAGTTTTTCAAACAATTTTTTGTTTTCTTTGAGTTTTTCCTTTGCTTTTTTGGGCAACTGTTCTAAACTTGCTGTCATATTTTGCTATTAAAAATTGTCTGATAAATGTCTGAACATACCATTTTGATAAATTATAAAGTTATAAAATTTGCAAAGTAAAATAAAAAAATTAAAAATAAAGCATTAAATTCTAAATAAAAATGAATAAGTTTACATAAAAATTAAAAAATTTGGAAAACGTGAATCTGGAAAATCTCAAAAAATCTGTTATCGATTTAGCTGTAGAAGTCGGTGCATTTATTGTGCAAGAACTCCAAAGTTTTGACAGAAGCAAAACCGAGTTTAAAGGCATAAATAATTTGGTTTCTTATGTGGACAAACAAGCCGAACATCGAATTGTAGAAAAACTGAAAGAATTATTGCCCGAATCTGGCTTTATTGCCGAAGAAGGAACAGGAAATCCTGTGGAAAATGGTTATAATTGGATTATCGATCCGCTAGATGGCACGACCAATTTTATTCATGCCATTCCTATTTTTTCGATTAGTATTGCTTTGATGAAAAAAGATGAAATCTTGCTTGGCGTAGTCTATGAACCCAATTTGAAAGAGTGTTTTCATGCAATAAAAGGTCAAGGGGCTTTTTTGAATGACAAAAAAATACAAGTTTCTTCTGCTACCACCTTGTCGGAAAGTTTAATTGCTACAGGTTTTCCGTATCAACATCAAGACAAAATGAAAAATTATTTGAATTTATTGTATGCTTTTATCGAAAGAACGCATGGTTTTAGGCGCATGGGTTCGGCGGCAATAGATTTGGCTTATGTGGCTGCAGGACGTTTGGAAGCATTTTATGAATATAATTTAAATGCTTGGGATGTGGCTGCGGGTGCGTTGTTGGTACAAGAGGCGGGCGGTACGGTTAGTGATTTTGCAGGCGAAAATAATTTTGTGTTTGGCAGACAAATTTTAGCCACAGGCAAAATTCATGAGCAGATGAGAAATATTATTAAAGAACATTTTTTATAAAATTTTTGGCTATAAATAATAAAAAATAATTATCGGACATCTCAAATATGTCCGATAAACCTGATTGTCAATGAGTTATGACTTATGCAAAATATATTGCAAACATTCCTGTTTGCGATTAAGCCACAAACGCAAACAAAAATATTTGCGGTACAGGCTTCAAAATTTAAGATTTGCGTAAGTCCTATGAGTTATAGCATTGAAATAATGTAAACTAATTTATTCTCACTACTTACTCAAAAAATATTCAAAAAATCGTTTTTTTAAATAATTTTAACTTTTTTTCCTAATCAAAATAGTGTTCAGTTTGTTTTGTATCAAATTTTTCAAATTATTCACCAATCATTATTTTCATGCAATCTGATCCTACGGCAGAATCAAGAAAAAAAGATCACATTGAATTGGCTTTCGAGTCTCAAATTCAGGCTTCACAGATCGATTCTCGTTTTTATTATGAACCTTTACTTTCTGCGCATCCTCAAGAAAAACCTTTACCGTTTCAGTTTTTGGGCAAAACCATGTATTCGCCTTTGTGGGTGTCGAGTATGACAGGTGGGACAAAATTGGCAAATATCATTAACCAAAATTTGGCTAAATTATGTAATGAATACAGTTTGGGCATGGGTTTAGGGTCTTGTCGGGCTTTGTTGGACAGCAACGAACATTTACCAGATTTTGATGTCCGAAAATGGATCGGAAATCAACCTTTTTATGCAAATTTGGGTATTGCACAGGTCGAAAAATTAGTTGAAAATCGGCAAGTGTTTAAGATCAAAAATTTGTTAGAAAAACTGCAAGCCGACGGTTTGATTATTCACGTGAATCCAATGCAAGAATGGTTACAACCTGAAGGAGATCGTTTGCAATATTCACCTTTGGAAACCATCAAAAAATTATTTCAAAGCCTTGACACCAAGTTTATTGTCAAAGAAGTTGGGCAGGGAATGGGTTATGAAAGCCTAAAATCTTTGCTAACACTGCCTTTGGAAGCCATAGATTTTGCTGCCAACGGAGGCACTAATTTTGCCCGACTCGAACTATTTAGAAGTGATCCTATTCGTCAGGAATCGTATTTACCTTTATCTTATATTGGTCATAGTGCCGAACAGATGGTGCATTTTACTAACCAAATTATGGAAAGTTCCTTTGATATTGCTTGCAAACAAATCATTATTTCAGGCGGAATAAAAAATTTTTTAGATGGTTATTATTTGATGAGCAAGCTAAATTTGCCAAGTATTTATGGGCAGGCTTCGGCTTTTTTGAAATATGCCAAAGAATCTTATGAACTGTTGCAACAATATACTGAAACACAAATCAAGGGTTTGGCGTTAGCGAAAGCATTTTTGAAAGTAACTTAATTTATGAAAACTATTAATGGCAATGGACTAAAAATTCATTGCCATTAATGATAAAAATCTATCATATTTCAGAATTTCTAATTTTTACAACAAAATCAATAGAAACATCAAAATCTTCTGCCATTTCTTCTACACTTAATTTTCCCCTTTGCAAGGCTTTTTTGATGCCTGAAATTTTTTCAGCCATTTTGCCTTCCTGTAAACCAATTTCTTTGCCGAGTCCGATGCCTTGTTCATATTTTTCGTCTGACAAAGTTTTACTTCTGCTTACATAATCCCAATATTTGTCGTAATATTCTAATTCTTCAGGGCTGAAAGAACTTTCTTGCAAACATTCGATGGCTTGCATAATTTCTGGATTTTCCAAAAATTCTGAAGGAATATCTTTAGACTCTCTT
>RDXG01000308.1 GCA_004292785.1 Bacteroidota bacterium | reverse complement strand
GTTATGAAAAACCTTATTTGCAAGCAGGAAAAGAGATTTATTTGCTTGGAATCAATATGCAAAGTGAGTTGAAAAGTATTGAGGATTTTAGGGTGGAGAGAATTTGAAATTAAATTAAACAAAAAAAATGAACCAAAACAACGCAACAGAAATACAAAAAACTTGGTGGAAAGAAAGCGTGATCTACCAAATTTATCCGCGCAGTTTTTGTGATAGCAACGGAGATGGAATCGGGGATATTCAGGGCATTATTTCCAAACTCGATCATTTGCAGGAATTGGGTGTAAATATCGTTTGGTTAAGCCCAATTTATGCCTCGCCAAATGACGATAATGGCTACGATATTAGCGATTATTACGGAATTATGCAAGAATTTGGCACAATCGAAGATTTTGATCAAATGCTTGCAGAAATGAAAAAACGAAACCTCAAATTGATGATGGATTTGGTGGTCAATCACAGTTCTGACGAGCATCAATGGTTTCAGGAATCGCGAAAATCAAAAGATAATCCTTATCGGGATTTTTATTTTTGGCGAAAAGGCGAAAATGGAAATTCTCCCTCCAATTGGCGTTCTTTTTTTAGTGGCAGTGCTTGGCAATATGACCCAACAACGGAGGAATATTATTTGCATTTATTCACCAAAAAACAGCCTGATTTGAATTGGGAAAACGAAAAATTGCGTCAAGAAATTTATAAAATGATGCGTTTTTGGCTTGATAAAGGCATTAGTGGTTTCAGAATGGACGTGATTCCGTTTATTTCGAAACATTTGGACTTTCCGCCTGCTTATTTGGATAATTTCGACAAAACTATGAAAGAAATTTATGCCAACGGACCGCGAATCCATGAGTTTTTACAAGAAATGAACCGCGAAGTTTTGAGCAAATACGACATTACTACGGTTGGCGAAGGTGCGGGAATTTCGGTACATCAGGGCATCGAATATGTTTCGTCAGACAAAAAAGAACTGCATACGATTTTCCATTTTGACCACATGGGCTTAGACAGAAACCCAAAAAATCACATGGACGGCATAGGCACTTACAAACTTTCGGCTTTCAAAAAGATTTTTACAGATTGGCATCAGGCTTTGGGTAGCAAAGGTTGGAACAGTTTGTTTTTGAGTAATCACGATTTTCCTCGCATGGTTTCGCGCTTCGGAAACGATCAGGAATACAGAATAGAATCGGCTAAATCGTTGGCTACAGTGCTGTTTACTTTGCGCGGAACGCCTTATATTTATCAGGGCGACGAAATTGGCATGGTCAATTATCCTTTCCAAAATATCGAAGATTTTAGAGATGTGCAAGTTTTGAACGCCTACAAAGAGGCTCTGGAAGAACAACAAGACATGGAAAAATTCTTAGATTCTCAACGCAGATTTACGCGTGATCATGCCCGAACTCCAATGCAATGGGACGAGTCGGAAAATGCAGGTTTTACAGGCGGAAAGGCTTGGATTGGCATTCACCCAAATTATTTGGAGGTTAATGTAAAAAAATCTCGACAAGATAGGGATTCGGTCATGAATTATTACAAAAAATTGATCAACTTGCGCAAGCAAAACCTGACTCTTGTCTATGGAGATTACGAAATTTTTTATGAGGATTCTGAACAAATCTATTGTTATTTGCGATCCATGAACGAAGACAAATTGTTGATTATCAATAATATATCTTCTCATACAGCAGATTTTGAATTGCCCAAACATTTGCAAGAATCAGGCAAAGAATTGCTACTTTCCAATTATGAAGTGAGTGTTGCGCAGAGCATCAAAACGTTGGTTTTGCGTCCTTACGAAGTTCGAATTTATCGTTTACAATAAAAAAATTGAATTATGAAAGTTCAACAAGATTTAAAAAATCATGTGCGTTATCACCCAATTTATCATTTTGGAATGATTCCTTTGGGTGCTATTTTGGTCGGAATGTCCATTTATTTGGCATACGATTCTAAGGATTTAATACAGGGTTTGTTTTTCTTGATCGCCTCTGTGTTGTTGTTTTTGACCATGTTGATGTCCAGAATCAATGCTTTGGCGGTACAAAATCGGGTTGTTAGGTTGGAAATGCGGGTTCGTTATTTTCAATTAACAGGGCTAAATTTTCAGGAAAAAGAAGCGCAACTTTCGCTTTCTCAAATTATTGCTTTGCGCTTTGCAGGTGACGAGGAATTTTTGGAATTGTTAGAAAAAACCATTGCCGAAAAATTGACTTCGCCAGAAATTAAAAAGCGAGTCAAAAATTGGACAGCAGATTATTATCGAGTTTGAGAACTCAAATTTAGATTATTTTTATCAAATGCACCTTTTGGAGAGTTTAAAAATTCTAAAAGGTGTTTGATTTTGCACAATATTTATGTTAAACATTATTTTTTTTCTATAAAAAGCGATGATCAACGCCTTAGAATTAAGTCAAAAACTTTTGAATTTGCTAAAACAAACGCCTGAAAAAAAAAGGCGAAAACTAAAAAAAGAGTTACTCAAAATGATGCCTAGCGAAAAAAGCGAGGTTATTTTGAAGATCGGAAGCGGAACTTTTCCAAAAGACAATGAACGTAGCATCGGAATATTTATGCAAATTCCGCATTGTAAGCCTTATGAAGAAAAAATTTCGTTGAGTATGGCTTTATTTACTGTTTTGAGCCAATCTACGCATTTTTATTTAGAATTTCTGAACAAAATTTTGGATAGTTTCGAAAAGGAATCGCTTAGTCCCTACGGACTCACTTTTATGCCCGCAACCATTATTTATGAACACGTGGGTTGCATACATTTTAGTTTAATTGGTAAAATTGCAAAAACAAAAAAATAAAGATGGCAGCAGACGAAACAAAAAAAGACATTTGTGTAAAATGTAACAACTATTTTTGGATAGACAAACACCATATTTTGCCCAAATCTGTTTTTGGAGGCGAAGGTGATATTGTTCGTTTATGTCCTAATTGCCACCGAGATTATCACGAACAATTAGGAACAAAAGACTTAAAAATTAAAAATCGGCAATTCCATTATGATTTTTTTGCAAAATGGATGGCAGGAGGTTTGGCAATTTTGGGACTTTTGTATTTTTTAACTGATTTTGCTTAAATGTAAAGATAAAAAGAACGTTGCTAATCGTCTAAATTTAAGCATTGGCAACATTTTTTTTGAATTTTCCCCAAAAAACCAATTTTTTGTATCAAATAGTTCCTCTTTTTATCCTTTCCAAGATTTTTTACGAGCTTTTTTGCAAAAATATCATTTTCTAATAAAAATCATTTCTTAAAATATCTCAAAAAAATAGATACAATATTTTCTAAAAAGATTGCGTTATGAAAATATATAAAAAAGTTCCCAAAAACAAAAATATTTTTTTTAACTCAAACAAACAAACTTTACTACGATGAGATTCAATGACTTTTTACAAAATCTTGATTTGTCTTATGACGATAGCATGGACGAATTATTAGATATTCAGCAAACCAATAAAGCCAAAACTTTTTTTAATCCTTTTGATGAAGGAGGAGAAAATCTGTTTGAAAATCATAACCACAAAGAAGTTTTCTTTGAAAAAACATCTGTGCAAGCAAGTTCAAAAGTGAATTTGGCGATCAAAACTTCTGCCTATCCGATGCTCAAACAATGGCTCGAAGAAGGCAAAAAAGTGCCTGCTCAATCCATCAAAATTGACGAAATGATCAACTCTTTTGAAAATCAGGCTTTGGCTGCTCCAAATTTAATGAATGTTTATACTGAACTTTGCGTTTGTCCTTGGAACGAAAGTAATGTTTTATTACAAATCATTTTGTCTGTCCAAAAGCCAACTTATTTGTCTAAACAGAGCTTGGAAGGCAAACCTGCACAGTTTTTAGAACGCAAATTGTTGGCGCAACAGGTAGTTTTGCAAGCCAAATTTGATCCTGAAATGGTAGAAAGTTACCAACTTATTGGCTACGAAAATCAAGTTTTGGATAGCAATTCCTCACAAGAACCTTTTGCCAAAAATAGTTGGTACACGGGGCAACAAGCCTGTCTTTTTTATGAAATTGTGCCAAAAAAATCTGCAAACAAGGATTCTTTGTTGAGTTTGAAAGTCAATTTTTTGGCAAATAACCAAAGTTATTGCGCAGAAAAAACAATCCATTCGGCTATCAAATCTTTTTCAGAAAGTTCTGATTATCTGCGTTTTAGCATTGCAGTTGCTATGTTTGGAATGTTTTTGAAAGGCTCGAAAACCTCTGGAAAAATCTGTTTGCAACAAATTAGCAATATTGCCAATCAAGCCTATGAACATAGAAATTATAAACAACAAGAATTTTTGAAAATGTTAAAAGTTGGCTTTTTGTTTTAGAGATTTTTGGAATGTTTTAAGTTTTGATAGAAATAAGATTCTGAACGGCAGAAAAAATCTGCCGTTTTTTTTAATATTAGGAATTAACAAGCCTAAGTATTTTTTACCAGAATTTTAACACCAAAATTGCGGTCAAAATTAATAAAATAACAGACAAAATGCGGAAGTTTTTGTACCAAACCACCGATTTTAGTTCTTCTGTTTCTTCGTCATACAATTTCTTTTCCCAAATGTAAGCCGAAATTTTAGCATCATCAGGTGCAGGAGTTGCCAAACTTACGATCACAATTACTGTAAAACAAGCCAAAAACAAAACAGGGGCTACGTGCAAAAAGTGGATTTCATTGATGGCAGGAACTAAATCATAAGCTCTAGAAAGCATCAAAAATGTTGCAACAATAAAACCAAACATCAAACTTGCAAATGCCCCATCCGAATTGGCACGTCTCCAAAACAAACCCGCAATGAAAACAGCTACAATAGGCGGAGCAATATAGCCTAAAACCGATTGCAAATATTTGAACAAAGAATCGAATTGACGAATTTGGGGCGCCCAAGCTGCAGCCAAAATACACAAAATTACCGTAGAAATTTGACCTGTTCTTACCAACTGATTGCTGGTTAATTTTGGGTAAAGTTTGCTTACAAAATCCATTGTAATTAGCGTAGAAGCCGAATTTAAAGTGGCACTAATGCTCGAAGAAATGGCTGCCAACAAACCTGCCAACACCAAACCAACCAAACCGACAGGCAACAAATCGAAAAGTAAAGTAGGATAAACGTCATCGGCTTTTGCTAATTGTGTGTCGCCTGTGTATAAGACCCTCGCCATAGTTCCAGGCAAAACCATAATAAAAAGTACAGGCAATTTGAGCAAACCCGCAAATAAAGCTCCCCAACGTCCATGATTCAAATCTTTTGCCCCCAAAACCCTTTGTACCATAAATTGATTGTTTGCCCAAAAATAAAATCCGAGCAAAGGCACACCAAAAATTAATCCTGTCCAAGGCACAGAAGGATCGTTGGCAGGACGTATCAAACTCAACATATCAGGTGGCGTAACTGCCAATGCTTTTTCCCAACCGCCAATTTTATCCAAAGTAATGATAGACAAAATGACCGAACCAGCAATTAACAAAACCGCTTGAATAACCTCCGTATGCACCACAGACGAAAGTCCGCCAGGAATGGTATAGGCTGCTGCTGCAAATGCCAAAAGCGAAATAATGATCCAAGATTCTACGCCAGGAAATATTTTTTCTAAAATCAAACTTCCTGCATAAAGTGCTGCTGCGGTATCAATAATGACATTTCCAACCAAAGTAATGAAAGAAAAATAATAACGTGAACGGGCATCATAACGTCTTTCCAAAAATTCGGGCATGGTATAAACCTGTGAACGCAAATAAAACGGAAGGAAGAAAATAGAAAAAAACACCAACACTACGGTTGCCATCCATTCGTAATTGTAAACTGAAATCCCTGTTTTGTAGGCATCTCCCGCCAAACCGATCAAAGTCGAACTCGAAATATTTGCTGCAAATAAGGAAATTCCAACTACAGGCCAAGTCATGTCTCTGCCTGCTAAGAAATATTCTTCCGAACTTTTTTGTTTGGCGTGTCTAAGTCCGTACCAAATCATAACAACTGCGTAAACAATCATGATTCCAAAGTCTATTGGATCAAGTTTAAAATCTATTGCGTTTAAAAATATCATTTTTTGTGTGAGTGTGGTGATTAAAAATTTGTCTTAAAAGTAAATCATTATTTTATAAAACACTATTTTATATAAAAAAAATTTGTTATTCGAACTTGTCAATATATTTCCCAAAAAAAATAAGTCTAAGATTTTTTATTTCAAAATCAAAAAACTAACTTTGCACTCTTAAAAATTCTAAGGAATTGAAAGCGTTAAAACCATACAGTATCGAAATATCGTCTCTACCTTTTGGAATAAATGAGTTTCATTTTATTTTAGGGGCAGATTTTTTTAAATGTTTTGAAAATGATTTGTTCAATACGGGCAAATTTGAGGCAAAAGTAGTCTTAGATAAGTCGGACAGAATGATCGTGGCTCAATTTGATTTGCAAGGAAGCCTTGAATTGGTTTGTGATCGAAGTTTGGATACATTCGATTATCCTGTGCAAGTTTCAGAGGAAATGTTTTTTAATTTTGGAGATTCTTTTGAAGAATTGTCAGACAATGTGTTGATCATTCCAAGAAATATCCAAAATTTGGATTTGGCACAATACATTTATGAATACATTGGGCTTGCTGTTCCTATGAAAAAACTTCACCCAAGATTTGTTCTTGACGATTCAGAAGACAATGTATTAATTTATTCTACAAAAAAAGATTTGGAAGAAGACGAACCAGAGCAGGATATTGATCCTAGATGGCAGTCTTTGAACAAATTAAAAAAGTAAATCTGTGAAATCATGATTTTGGTAGATCATAGGTTTGTTGAACAATAAAATTTTTATTCAATTATTTTAAATTTATAATCATGGCACATCCTAAACGGAAAATTTCGAAAACCAGACGCGATAAAAGAAGGACTCACGACGTATGCACGCCCGCTACTTTTATGGAATGTTCAAATTGTGGTACAACAGTTTTGTATCACCATGTTTGTACAAATTGCGGTTATTACAGAGGTCGTCAAGTGTTGGCAGTAGAAATTGCATCATAAAATACCTTGTTTTAATTTTCTGAAAGAGAGGTTTTTTTAACTTCTCTTTTTTTTGTATTTCAAATTTCTTTCGAAATTAGAATTTTTTTTATTAAACATGGAAAAAAAAATAAGGGCAGCCATCACCGCTATTCAGGGCTACGTGCCTGATTACATCTTAACAAATGCAGAATTAGAGCGCATGGTGGACACCACAGACGAATGGATTGTGAGCCGTACAGGAATCAAAGAACGCAGACTCCTCAAAGGCGAAAACATGGGAACTTCGTTTATGGGCATAAAAGCAGCTCAACAATTACTCGAAAAAACATCTACCGATCCACTAGAAATTGATTTATTAATTTGTGCAACTGTTACACCAGATTTTGTTTTTCCCGCCACCGCAAACCTGATTGCACACGCAATTGGAGCAAATAATGCTTTTAATTATGATTTGCAAGCCGCTTGTTCGGGCTTTCTATATGCTTTGGTAACAGCCTCGCAATTTATTGAAACAGGAAAATATAAAAAAATATTGGTGGTTGGTGCGGACAAAATGTCTTCAATTATTGACTATACAGACCGAAGCACCTGTATTATTTTTGGTGACGGAGCTGGGGCAATTTTGTTAGAGCCAAACACAGAAGGAAATGGTGTTATAGATTCTGTTTTGCGTTCAGATGGAGCAGGACAGGAACATTTATACATGAAAGCAGGCGGAAGTCGCAAACCACCTTCCATCGAAAGCATTGCCAATAAAGAACATTTTGTAACGCAAGACGGGGCAGCAGTCTATAAATCGGCAGTGAAATATATGTCCGAAGCTGCAGCCGAAATTATGCAAAGAAATAACCTTTCCGCTGATGATGTGGCTTATTTAGTGCCACATCAAGCCAACAAAAGAATTATTGAGGCTACAGCAAACCGAATGGGAATTGGAGCAGACAAAGTGTTGATCAACATTCAACGTTACGGAAATACAACTTCTGGCACAATCCCGCTTTGTATGTGGGACAACGAAGCAAAGTTTAAAAAGGGCGATAATCTGGTTTTAGCTGCTTTTGGTGGTGGTTTTACTTGGGGATCGGTATTTTTGAAATGGGCTTATTAATTTTTTTGTCAAAACAAAAAGATATAAATCTGAAATCGTAAATGTTTTTTACTTAATTTTGCGCTTTAAGAATACATAAAACCAAGATAAACAATCCATGAAAGCCGAAGAAATTAGAAGTCTGATCAGTTTTATCTCTGAATCTGGCTTAGATGAGGTAGAAATTGAAACCGAAAAATTCAAACTTAGAATTAAAAGAAATTCGGAAACCAAATATATGTCGCAAACGATTTTGCCCCCACAGAGCATGATCAATCCGATGCAAATGTCTTCAAATTACGCTGAAAAAACCATTCAAGTAAGTGAAAGCAGTGTTGCAGAAGTAGTCAGTGCCGAACCCAAAGTAGAGGCAGGCAAAAATTATGTGGCAATCAAATCACCGATGATCGGTACTTTTTATCGTTCATCATCACCACAAACTCCTGCTTTTATTAGCGTAGGCGACAAAATAGAAAAAGGAAAAGTGGTAGGAATTATCGAGGCAATGAAACTCTTTAATGAAATTGAATCTGATTTGTCAGGAACTATTGTTAAAGTGTTGGTCGAAAATGCTTCTCCTGTAGAATACGACCAAGATTTGTTCCTTGTAGAACTCAATTAATTCATGGCAATGAGCCTGATCATTATTTTATTTTCATTGTTCATAAAAAAATTGACTTGTGTTTAAGAAAATATTAATAGCCAATCGCGGCGAAATTGCATTGCGAATCATTCGTACTTGCAGAGAAATGGGCATAAAAACTGTGGCAGTTTATTCAAAAGCTGATTCCGAAAGTTTGCACGTCAGGTTTGCAGACGAGGCAGTTTGTATAGGACCGCCACCAAGCCGAGAATCTTATTTGAATATTCCTAGAATCATTGCTGCAGCCGAGATAACTAATGCCGATGCCATTCATCCAGGTTATGGTTTTTTGTCTGAAAATGCTGAATTTTCCAGAGTCTGTACCGAATACGGAATCAAATTTATTGGCGCAAGCGAATCCATGATCCACTCGATGGGAGATAAATCTTCGGCAAAAGACACCATGAAAAAAGCAGGCGTGCCAACCATACCAGGTTCTGATGGTTTGCTTTCAAGTTGGGAAGAGGGCATTAGTCTTGCCAAAGAAGTCGGCTATCCCGTGATTATCAAGGCAACCGCAGGAGGAGGAGGTAGAGGAATGAGAGTTATTCATGAGGAGGCAGAGTTCAAAAAATTGTGGGATGATGCACAAAGAGAATCCGCAGCAGCTTTTGGAAATGATGCCATGTATCTCGAAAAATTTATCGAAGAGCCACGCCACATCGAAATCCAAATCATGGGCGACAGCACAGGCAAAGTTTGCCATCTTTCTGAACGAGATTGTTCGATTCAAAGAAGACACCAAAAATTGGTAGAAGAAACACCATCACCAATCATTACCCAAGAAATTAGAGATAAAATGGGTAAAGCAGCCATTTTAGGAGCAGAATCCATTGGGTATGAGGGAGCAGGAACAATAGAGTTTTTGGTGGATAAATACGGAAATTTCTATTTTATGGAAATGAATACTCGTATCCAAGTCGAACACCCAATTACTGAAGAAGTTACAGATTTTGATTTGATCAAAGAACAAATCAAAGTGGCGGCAGGCATACCAATTTCAGGTAGAAGTTATTATCCGCAGCGTTTTGCGATGGAATGTCGGATCAATGCAGAAGACCCTGCCAACGGTTTTAGACCTTCACCAGGCAAAATTAAAAATTTGCATATTCCTGGAGGCAGAGGAATTAGAGTAGATAGCCACATTTATAGCGGTTATACCATTCCGCCAAATTACGATTCGATGATCGCCAAATTGATTGCAGTTGGGCAAACCAGAGAAGAAGTTTTGACCAGAATGAAACGAGCTTTGCAGGAATTTGTGATTGAAGGTATCAAAACTACCATTCCTTTTCATATTCGTTTGATGGACGATCCTAGTTTTAAAGAGGGCAAATTCACAACCAAGTTTTTGGAAAGTTTTGATTTTTCGGGCTTATAAAATTAAATTTATACGTTGGCAAGGTCTTAACGACCTTGCCAAACGTGATAAATTTATTAAATAGATGGCACTAAAACCAAAGTATAAGTTGGCTCTGTTTTGTCCACCGCTTTAGGCATTTTCCACTCGATAGTGAAACCTGTTTCGCTTAACGTACCGATGACATTCACCACATTTTGCTGATTTGTGCCTTTGTCAAAAGTGATAGCGGTTGCTGTAGAATTAATTTCCCAACTACCTGATCCGCCTGTAGTAAAGGAAAAACTTGCTGTTGCGCCTCCCAAAGAAACCGTATAACCTGTAGCTGCACCAGTTGCATCAGACTGAAAAGTTACCGTAGTATTGGCAAACATATTGCTTGCTGTGCCATTAATTTTGGCACTAGAAACCTTCCATTTTTTTGAAATTTTTTGAGCAAGCGTCAATTCTGGATCGCTAGATTTTTTGCAACCCACCAAAACTGTGGCAAGCAAAGCAAACATTAACAATGTACTTTTAAGTAATTTCATGTTTAAAATTTATTGAAAGTGAAAAAATTTGAATGTGATTTTATCTTAATATTTTCCAAAATTAATGAAAGATACTAAAAATTAGCATAAAAAAAAATTATTCTAAATTAATCTTATTTTCTTTCCAATCCTTGAAAGAAATGTAAAAATACCAAAAAAAGAATCCAAATCCAGAACAAACTACAAATGGAAAAATAAAATCTTCCCAAATAGTAATTTTTTGTGAAAGAATTGCAACTATTGCTGTTACTACAAAAAAGATGTAGCTGGCAATTAAATGCTGTTTTCGCAATTTTTTAATCAAATCGGAACCGTTTTGTCCAAAATAATGAATGTGAGAACTCAAAAAATTATACATTCCAATTGCCATCAAGCCCAAAAATATATAAATAAACATTTCTGTACCTGCCAAAAGCATGAATAAAGACAAAACAAAAATCATCTGCAACATATTATCAAGAACCAAAAGATTTTTTTTGTACATATTATTTATTTTGTTTAGAACTCTTTAACCGTTATATAAAACTTACACAAACTTACACATTTGCGGTTTATTTCCTGTTTCATAGTACCTCCTAAGCCGAAGCTTTTGGTTGGTTTGGTACTCCGCAGGCAGATGCGGTGTAACTCACTGCCTTATTTCTCAAATTGAGAGCTGCATTCAAATCTCTATCTACAGAAATTTGGCAAGCCGCACAATGATAAATTCTTTCGCTTAATTCGTAAACTTTT
>RDXG01000038.1 GCA_004292785.1 Bacteroidota bacterium | reverse complement strand
AAAAAAAGGTAAATGTTTCTTGCTAATCAACAAATTGGTTTTAATATTGCACAGCATTTGGTTTGAGTATAATCACCTACATCAACATTTATGGAAAATTTCTTTATCAAAGGCTCTGAAGAAACCCCTACCGTAAGCCTTAACGCGGATACGGGTATCATGGAGATAAGCGAAAGTTCGTATCCCGAATATACCAACGAGATTTACAATCCGCTTTTGGAGTGGATGGAGGAGTACATGATGGAGCCTAACAGAAAAGTTACGTTCAATTTTCGCCTCGATTACTTCAATACCAGCACTTCGTTCCGTTTTCAGCAAATCATCAATTTGCTGAATGACTATTTTTTGAATAAAAATGGGCAGGTGGTTGTGAATTGGTTTTACCAAGATGGCGACATCGATATGCAAGAAAATGGCGAGGACTACGCCAAAGACGCGAAAATGCCATTCAATTTAGTAGTTTTGTAACAAATTTTATTGCCGTTTTATGATTTGTGCCGTAGAAAATGAAGGTATTTGGGCGTTTGTCGTGAGTTTTGCCAATCGACACCCGCTCATGGTAATAGGCGCGTTGTTTGTACTTTTGTCGAGCATCAGCAACCTAAGCACCAAAAAAGTCAAGGTAAAAACGAACTATCACATGAGTATGTGGTTCTTTTTGGCGGGCTTGGGGTGTATGGGCTTGGACTTGTGGCAAAGCAATTCGTTGCCTATCAAAAGCCACAAGGAAAAA
Organism: Bacteroidota bacterium; assembly: GCA_004292785.1. Lineage (GTDB taxonomy): Bacteria > Bacteroidota > Bacteroidia > Cytophagales > Thermoflexibacteraceae > RDXG01. The sequence continues at coordinate 1,823 of RDXG01000038.1, read as the reverse complement.
CCGCCCATCAATACTGTGCAAGTGAATGCAGACCTGAAGCGCAAAGTGGAGAACTACATGGAAGCCTTAGAAACGCATGAGTACAGCAGGGTTAGCCCTTTTTATCCAAGTGTGTTGGATAGTTATTTTGGCGAGGACAAGGTTTCGTTTGGTCATGTATGGAGGCGCATGAGGCAAGAATGGCGCAAAATAGCCCAAGAAAAATTTGAAGTCTTGTGGAATACGTGGAAATATAGGCTCGACGAAGCCAACGAAAGGCACATTGTCAGTTTTTCATTCAAGCGCAAGTACCTAACAGATGAAAAGGAAAGTGTGGAAAAAGAAGAAAACAAAAGCATTGAGTTCACCTTTGACCGCAATTACAAAATATTCAAGGTCGACAAACCTGTAGTAGAATAAATGAAAGTTCCATTTCTGCCCAGAAATGGAACTTTTTTCTATTATGGATTGAAAATTCAAAAAAGATTGTGTGCCACAAAGAAGGCGAGTTGCGCCCCATACACCCAATACGCCAAAGCGTTTTGTTTGCGGAACTGCAAGCTGTAGAACACACCCAACAGCAGGCAAGAAGCGACAAACCACGCCACATAATTTTGCAACGGCACGACTCCGCCTGCCCAATTCCAAAAATGAAAACGCATAGCTACAGGCTCAATCCAATAATCTAAAAACGTCATCAGGCTTGCCCCTATCAGTATTTTAGGCAAGACTGCCAAGCGCGTTTGCTCGGCTATCACCCCACAAACATACAACAATACCCACCAATTCAGCGCAATCGTGAGGGGTACGCGCCAAAGCTGAAACCCTAAAGAAGTTTCATACCAATAATCGCCAAAAATCATTTTGGTAGCCACACCCGCCACTTCGAGCAAAAAACCACCCAAACCTGCCACCAATGAAAACACGCCAAAACGCCACGACCAATCTTGATGCGCAGAAAAAAGCACAAAAGCGGTCAGCACCAAATTGAACGGCACAAGCCACTCAAACCAAGCCCGTGTAACGTGCCACTGCAAACCTAAAAAGCCCGCTATGTGGGCAGAAACAAGCAAAAAGATAGAAACTTGACGCGAAATAGGAAACATGGCGCAAAACTACAAAAAAATGCTTGCCTACACAATGCAAATAAACATAATGCGCAAATTTTGGGCTGTGTAGGCAAGTTAAAAATATTATTTGAAAAAAAATGAAACGTGAAAAAACGAAAATATAACTCAAAAATAAACGACTAATATGTAAATATAAAATGTGAAAAAATGAAAATATAATCCAAAAATAAAAATATAAAATACGAGATAATACTGAAATAAAAGTTAAATTGTATATAAATTTTATCAAATAAAAGTTAAATTGTATATAAATTTTATCAAAAAATCAATAGGATAGGGTTTGAAACCCTATCCTAAAGAGCGAATTTATACGAAGCATAGCTACTTAATTTTTCTCTTTATCAAAATCGTTTCTATCTCTTGTTGCTCTGTTTCGTTGATGCTATAAAGTTCATAAACTATTGTGTTTAATTCTTTTTCAAGTTCTATCGTATCTTGTTTTTGGTCTTTTGCTGTGAGAATTTTATCAACCAAATTAATATATGGTGCATAATCCATTTCTTTTGTGGGTATAATAAACCTTTCTATGTTTTTCTTCTTCAACACATAAGCCCCGCCTGCGGTATATTCACCTGTTTTGTCAAAATAAAATTGAAATAAACGACTGTTAAACAATGCAAGTAAAAACTTGATAGGTATTTTTTCAGAAGTCAAAAGGAATGAAGCACTTGTTAAGAAATATCCTACATTGTCATAAGCAAAACCCCAAATTCC
>RDXG01000037.1 GCA_004292785.1 Bacteroidota bacterium | reverse complement strand
TCATTGCTATACATTTCGGTAACTTGGGCATTAGACATATTCAAAGACATATTTCTTTGTTTGTTCCAACTTGCCGTTAAGGAAATATTGCCCGCCGTTTTTAAAGTAAATCCCACCAAAGGACTAAATTTTTCGCTAATCGTGATCAAATCTGTAACCAAAACAGGCGATAATTTGCCCGTTTTCGGGTCAATATTAGGCAAGGGAATGTCTTGTTCGTTCAAATTCAAATTCAAAAATTGCGACCCATAAAGCAAAGAAGAAGTATAACCGCCAACTACATAATCAGACGAATAAGCGTGATTTAATTGAAAAGATTTTAAATAAGGTTTTAAAGATTCGATCCTCGACAAACCGTCATAACTCAATTTCCAATTTGGAATAGGGATTTGTGGAAAGGCATTTAAGGCACTACTGCCCATATTTTGCCCCGAATAAGCCGCTAAAAAAGACGAAATCAAAACATCTTGCGAATTTGGATCATACGTTCCGTTGGGGTTCAGAATGTCCAAACGCCCTTTTGCAACTCCCCTATTTTGAATAAATTGGTTAAACAAAGGCGAATTATTTGCGGCATCATCAGAGGCAAAAGCGGTTCGCAAAGAGAAAAACGAAATTGCATAAGTACCGTTTCTGCGCGCACTTTCCGAATTAAAAGAATTATCGCCTTGATTGTATTTGAAAATTTCAGAATAAGTCCCTGTCGAAGTGCGTTTTGCTTCCAAATCGATCCTAAAATCTTTGAAAGGTTCGAGGGTGGCGCGCAAGTTTAAAGTTGTACTTTTGGACTGCGCAAAGGAATTGTTTACAGCCGCGCTTTTTGCCAAAAATCCTTGCTCTGCCAAACGAATTTTAGTAGTAGGGTCTTGACCACCCAAAATAAAATCCCAACCAGGACTATTCCAAGCCTCATTCATTCCCAAAAATTTTGGAGAAGAAAGCAAACCAGGAAGTAGCGAAGAATTGGTTTCGGTATAACTAAAATTGACTTTTTTGACCATCAAAACCAAATTTACCGCCGCTTGTGTGGCAGTGTTCATGGCGGGTTTGTCTTTTTGCGCTGCCTGCCGTTCTTGAACTTTTGTTTTGACAATGTTTAGTTTTTCAGACAAATTTTTGAGTTGATCCTCGACTTTCAAAATTTTCTGTTGATAGATTTTTGGCACAGACATCAAAGTAGAATCTTGTTTGAAACGCGCTTTTTCGAGGCTATCTTTCAAAAATCCTTCTCTTGATTTGGTCTTGTATTTGTTGAGCCATTTTAACTTTTTCTTGTTAAATTTCTCAATTTTTCTTTCGATGCTTTTTTGTTTCGATTCGCTGATCGAGATCGTGATTTGTTCGTCTAAGGTCAAAATTTTTCTGTCGAAACGTTCTATTTTTTTGTTGAATTTTTTGAAAAAATTATCCGAAACAAACAAAGTATCAAATTTTGCTTTTTCGATGGTTTCTTCCATTTCTTTTTTCAAATTATCGCGCCTTTCAACCCTGATTTTTATTCTGTCTTCCAAGCGTTTTTGGCGCGCTTCGCCTGCTACTGGTACGGTTTGTTGGCGTTTTGGATTTTGCGCATATCTCAAAAAATTGCTTTTGTCGTACAATTTGTCGAGGTTAAATTGTCCGTTTAAAGCTACGCTACGGTTGTTTTGCGCCATGTTTCCCAAAGAATCCGAGATGCCCACAGCTCCTGCCACCCAATTATAACCTGCCGAAAATTTGGCATCTGCGCCGATCCAATCGGTTAGCGGAAATTTGTCTAGCGGAAATTTATAATTGATGCTAATCAGTTGATCAAAAGTTTTCATTCGACCCAACTTTTTGATGTTTTTCCAAACCGAATCCGATTTAGATTGCGTGTTGAGTTCGCCTGCGGGTTCGTCGATAATGGCGAAGGCTTTTGCTTGATAATCGATGTTTAGGTTTTTGGAAATTCCCCAACGAATGTTATACAAACGGTTAAAAGTGAATGATTTTTCGAAATTTGGCAAAATTCCATTCGTTCCCAAATTTGCATCTCGAAGTTGTGTTCTGATGTAACGGCGATCAATATCTCCTCTGATGGAAATGTTTGTAGGCACAAAATTAATGTTAAAATCTTTAATAAATTTCAAATAAGGTGTGTTCAAAAAGATCGATTTT